>JBEULG010000041.1:0-52509 GCA_041287425.1 Anaerolineales bacterium
AATCGATTTCGCTAACATCTCTGGAAATTTAGGCTACCTAAACATGTTAGATGAAGACAATTTAATACTTGAAACCCAAGCAATGCGTTATCCGATTGCACCGCATATTCAACAAATGCTCTTCCTCATCGAAGTCGGGACGGCACAGTGACCCTCCACGAACCCGGCCACGAACACACGAATAGCCCCTCACGCCTTTCGCCCAGCCAGCCGCTACGTAGGGCAGACCTTCGGTCTGCCACCCTCCCCCGCCCGCCGCGACTTACCCCTTCACCCCCAGCCAGCGACGGGCAAAGGCGGGCATGGTAAGGGTGTAAATTGGCAGTATAATTTTGTCAGAGGTGACCCATGACCATGGTAACTTTGGATGAACAACAATTCAAGGCACTGCTCAAGGAAGCCCTTGTGGAACTTTTCGAAGAACGCCGCGATGTATTTGCCGCGATGGTCGCCGAGGCTCTGGAAGAGATGGCGCTCGCCCGCGCCATCCGTGACGGTCGCAAAAACGATTTCGTCAGCAAGGAAGAGATAGACGCTATCCTCGCGGGGTAAGCCAATGCAGACGCTCTACGAAAAGAGTTTTTGGCGTGATTTGAAGAAGATCAAAGACAAACGGCTGTTGAAGCAGGTGCAAAAAATTATCGCTCAAGTCGAAGCGGCGGCTTCATTAGCAGAGATACGAAATGTGAAGAAACTGGAAGGCTACGAGACGTATTATCGCATCAGGCTTGGCGAGTATCGCATTGGGATTGAATTTTCAGATGGGGTGGTGATTTTTGTCTGTCTTCTCAATCGCAAAGACATCTATCGGTATTTTCCGTAACACGTAGCGCAGACCTTCGCTCTGCCCCGCGCGTGGTGTACATTCGTAGTGCGAGATAAATCCCCATACGGGGACAAATTCTCGCGCTACCATCGGCCACAAACGCACGAATCACGCCTCACGCCCGCTCCACCCCCGGCCAGCAGGGACATTCCCCAGATGTTGAGAAAGCCGGACTTACGCAAAATGGTATGCAGTTCACCGCCAAGGCGCCAAAACGCCAAAGTTTTATAGAGTTCGCCAAGGGTGCCTGGCGGCTTGATACCCTCTTGGCGTTCTCCGTGTCTTGGCGGTTCGTCCTGCGTAAGTCCTAAAAGCCACAGCAGCCAGCCTCGGCCGCGTTTCATCGTCTCTCCTGCCTGGAGTATAATCTTCGATGAAACTTTTTTCCTCCTGAGACCGATTCTCTCGAAAGGGTATCTTCTTGATGAAAATTGCCATCATCGGAGCCGGTTTTTCCGGCCTGGCGGCAGCCTGGGACCTGCGCCGCGCCGGCCACGACGTCACCATCTACGAGGCTGCGGACTACGTCGGCGGGCTGGCCAGCGGCTTCAAGGAGCCGCATTGGGACTGGTCGGTGGAGAAGTTCTACCATCACTGGTTCGCCAGCGACCGGCACATCCTCGGCCTGATTGGCGAACTCGGCTGGGAGGACAAAGTCCTCTTCCCGCGCCCGCTGACGGTGATGTACCATCGCGGGAAATTCTACCCTTTCGATTCGGTCGTCCAGGCGCTCCTATTCCCCGGCCTGGGCTTCGGCCTCGATAAGGTGCGCTTCGGACTGGTGGGCCTGTTCCTGCGCCTGACGAACAACTGGCGCGCCCTCGAGAGGTACACCGCCCACGAGTGGATGCGCAAATGGGCCGGGCCGCGCGTCTATGAGACGATGTGGGAGCCGCTGCTGATGGGCAAGTTCGGCGAGCGGTATTACAAACAGGTGACGATGGCCTGGATGTGGGCGCGGCTCAAGGCGCGCACCACCCGCCTCGGCACGTTCGAGGGCGGGTTCCAGAAGTTCGCCGATTTGTTCGCCGAGCGGCTGCGGGAGAGGGGGGTGGCGATTCGCCTCGGGACGCCGGTCACGCGCATAGACCGGGAGGCAGGCGCGGGCGGGGTGACGGTCCGCAGTGAGCAGGCCGAGGGGTATGACCGCGTCCTGGTCACGCTTTCGCCCGAAGCGTTGACGCGGCTCGTGCCGTCTTTGCCCGAAGAGTATCTCTACGGCTTGCGGCAGATGAAGTCTATGGGGGCGGTGGTGCTGACGCTGGCGCTCAAGCACCGGCTCTCGGAGGAGGGCTATTACTGGTTCAATCTGCCCAAGCGGGAGGGGTATCCGTTCCTGGCGCTGGTGGAGCATACGAATTATGTTTCGCCGGAGCATTTCGGCGGCGACCACATCGTGTACCTGGGCGATTACCTGGAGCCGGAGCATGAGTATTTCCGCCTGAGCCAGGAGGAGTTGCTGGCGCGCTTTTTGCCGGTTCTGACGCGCTTCAACCCGAAGTTCGAGCCGGGTTGGGTGCGCAAGGCCTGGCTGTTCCGCACCGCCTACGCCCAGCCGGTGCCGCTGGTCAATCATTCGAGGAATATCCCGGCCATTCAGACGCCGGTGGAGGGGGTGTACTTTGCTTCGATGAGCCAGGTCTATCCGTGGGACCGGGGGACGAATTTCGCGGTGGAGATCGGGCGGCGGGCGGCGAGGTTGATGATGGCATAAACTCTTCTTGCGCCCGTCCTCTTTCCCTCCTTTCGAGTACAATCGGCGCACAATCACCTTCAAGGAGAAACACGATGAATGCACAGTTGCTCGCCTTGTTGACCGCCATCGCCTGGGGTGTCGGCGGCTATTTCGAAAAGAAGGGCCTGCACCTGGGCGGCCTTTCGCCGCAAATGGGCATCACCATCCGCACAGCCGTGGCGCTGGTCATCCTGGGGGTCGTTTCCTATCCGCAGTGGAAGACTCTGCCGCAGGCCGGGCCGAAGGCCATCCTGATGATGGTCATCGGCGGCGGAATCGTCGCCGGGGCCATTGGCATGTTGTGCTTCTACGCCGCCCTCAAAGGCGCGCCGCTCAACCGGGTCATGCCGATTGCTTTCACCTCCCCGCTCTTCGGGGCGTTGATGGGCATCCTCTTCGGCGGCGAGCCGTTGACCTGGAAAACCGCCATCGGAACGGTTTTGACCATCGCCGGCATCATCACGTTGACGATCTGATTCAGCGCGCCGGACCTGCCAACATGGCCTCCGCCCCCTTCCTCAAGCCGCGCTACGATGCCGGCGGTTTCGCCTCCCTGCCCGAGAGAATCATCGGCCTGCTGACCTCCGGTCAGTACACCAGCCTCGTTCTGTTTCTAATTGACGGCTTCGGCTGGCGCTTTTTCGAGCGCTTCCAGGATGGCCCGTTCCTGAAGACCATCTGCCGCCGTAGCGGCGTCAACGTCGAGAAACTGACGGCTCAATTCCCGTCCACCACCGCGGCTCATCTCACCACCCTGCACACCGGACAGCCGGTCGGCGAGCATGGTCTCTTCGAGTGGAACATCTACGAACCGGCGTTGGAGGCCGTCATCACCCCCCTGTTGTTTTCCTTCGCCGGGACGAACGAACGCGACACGCTCAAGACGGTCGGTTTCGAGCCGCACCGCCTCTACCCCTCCGACTCCATCTACCCAGGCCTGGGCCGGCGCGGCATCGCCGCCAGCCTCTTCCAGTCGCGCAACTATACCCCCTCAACCTACTCGCAGGCGCTCTACCAGGGCGCAGAGGCGCGCGGCTTCAAGACGCCGGCCGAGGCGTTGATCAACCTGGCCGAGGCGCTGAATCGCTCCACCTCCCCACAGTACTTCGTCTTCTATTACGATTGCATTGACAGTCTCAGCCACGATTACGGCCCGTCCGCCCCGCAGACAGAAGCCGAAATCCTGAACTTCCTGCTGACGCTGGAACACATCTTCCTGCCCGCCCTGCGCCCCGCCGGCCGGAGCCTCTGCCTGCTGACCGCCGACCATGGCCAGGTGGAAGTTGACCCCGCCACGACCATCTACCTCAACGCCGACCCACGCTTTGCCGGCCTGGAACAATTCCTGCGCACCGACCGCGCCGGCCGGCCGATTGTGCCGATCGGCGCCTGCCGCGACTTCTTCCTGCCCATCCGCGCCGGATTGCTCGACGAGGCGCACCGCTTCCTGGCCGACCGGCTGGAGGGACAGGCAGAAGTCCGCAGCGTGGAGGCGATGGCTGCCGAGGGCTGGTTCGGGCCGCGGGTCTCGGAACGTTTCTGGGCGCGCACCGGCGACCTGGTGATTCTGCCTTACCGGGGCGAGTCGGTCTGGTGGTACGAAAAAGACCGCTTCGTCCAGAAATACTACGGCCATCACGGCGGGCTGACGCCGCAGGAGATGGAAATCCCGTTGGTAGGTTGGGAAATGTGATGTACAATTGAAACCAAATTCGTTCACCGCCGCAAACGCGTCGGTTCCATACCACAAGAGGAGATCCCCATGTACCATACCCTCATCATCGTCGGCAACGTCGGCCGCGACCCTGAAATGCGCTACACGCCCTCCGGGCAGGCCGTGACCTCGTTCTCCGTCGCCACCAACCGTCAGTACACCAACAACAACGGCGAACTGGTCAAAGAGACCATCTGGTTCCGCATCTCGGCCTGGGGCAAGCAGGCCGAGGTCTGCAACCAGTACCTGCGCAAAGGCTCGAAGGTGCTGATCGAAGGTCGTCTGACCGCCGACCAGAATACCGGCGGGCCGCGCGTCTGGACCGGCCAGGACGGTCAGCCGCGCGCCTCCTTCGAAGTCACGGCCCAGACCGTGCGCTTCCTGTCCTCGCGCGCCGAGAGCGAGACCGGCACCGGCGCGGCCATCCTCGAAGAACCCCTGGCTGGCGGCGAAGACGAAAACATCCCCTTCTGAGAAAAGCGAGGACTCATGGCACTTCCTCCGCCTCGCCCGGCGCCTCTCCCCATCGAGGTGCCTGCCGACCTGCAGCCGGCGTATGTCAATATCGCCCGCATCGCCCATGCCCCGGCCGAATTCGTGCTTGAATTTGCCCGCATCCTGCCCGGCGAGGCCAAAGCCATCGTCGGGGCGCGGGTCATCATGTCGCCGGTAGCCGCCAAACTGCTGCTCCAGGCGCTGACCGACAACCTCGGCCGTTACGAAAGCACCTTCGGCCCCATCAACGTTCCCAGCGGCTCCAGCCTGGCCGACCAACTCTTCCGGCCGCCGCCCCCGCCTGAGCCGCCGCCGGACAAGAAATAGCCCATGCACAACCTCGACCATGTCTCTGAGCAAATTCGCAAGGCCTTCGAGGCGCGCAACACAGCCCGCGACAAAGCCCTGGCGCAGGCGCGTTTGCTGACCCGCGCCTGCGCCCTGGCCATCCGCGCCGTCCACCGCGAAGACGAGGCGGCAATGCAAGCCCACCTGGCCGAGGCCCGCGACCTGGTCGCCGCCTTGCGCCGCGAACTGGCCGATTTTCCCGACCTCTACTATGCCGGCTACACGCAAGACGCCCTCAAAGAATACGCTGAAGCCAGCATCACCTGCGCCCTCATCCGCCGCCAGCCGCTGCCCAGCCTCGACGACCTCGACCTGCCCCCCGCCACCTACCTGAACGGCCTGGCCGAGGCCATCGGCGAACTCCGCCGCCGCTGCCTCGACATCCTGCGTCACGGCTATTCCACCGAAGTCGAACACCTGCTCGGCCACATGGACGACATCTTCTCCGTCCTGGTCACGATGGACTTCCCCGACGCCATCACCAACGGCCTGCGCCGCCAGACCGACGTGGCCCGCAGCCTCATCGAGCGCACGCGCGGCGACATCACCTTCAGCCTGCGCGGCGAACACCTCGAACGCTCCATCCAGCGCCTCAGCGCCCAACTCTCCGGCGCGACACCGCCCGATTCCCCCCGGCCCCGCCCCTCCCCCGAAGAGGAATGAGCATGCCCTCTCCCAGCCGCCGTCATCGGCTCCTGCTCTACACCTTCCTGTTGAACCGCTGGTGGCGGGCAGTCATGGCCTGCGGCCTCACCCTCCTGCTCCTGACCGCCGGCCTGGCGCTCATCCCTTACTACTTCCCGCACTTCCCCGTTGTCTGGGTCGCCGATTGGATTCTGTGGATCACCGCCGGCCTGGGCGCGCTGACCGTCGGCGGCGCCCTCTTCCTGGCCTCGATCCGCAAATCCGCCTACGTCCAGGTCTTCCCCGACCATCTGCGCCTGGTGACCCCTTTCCTGCGCCTGCGCATCGGCTACCAGCGCCTGCGCCGCACCTATAGCGCCGAGATGGGCCGGCTGTTCCCCGTCAACCGGGTGCGCGGCCGAAAGCGGGAAATCCTGCGCCTCCTCGCCAGTCGCACGGCTGTGGTGCTGGAGTTGCGTCAATTGCCGCTCAGCCGCCCGGCTCTCAGTTTGTTCCTTTCGCCTTTCTTCTTTCCCGATAAGACCCCCCGCATGGCCCTGCTGGTCTCCGACTGGATGGCCTTCGCCACCGAATTGGACTCGGCCCTCAGCGTCTTTCAAGACCGCCTGCGCCAGTCGGTTCGCCCGCCGGCCTCAGGCCTGCTCGGCAACCTGAACGATTCCTCGCGCCCCCGCTAACTCTCCCTGCAGTTGGCCTCTCTGAGGCAGAAACTCGTCTTGTGAGCCGCCTCCCCTCTTGGCCGGGGGTTGATCCCCCCGCCCGCACAAGCCGCCAGGCAGTTACTCTTGTGAATAAAATCACGAAGCGGGCATGACGTTTCGCTCTATTCACGCCGCTCAAGATGCACTATGATTAGAGCGGAGACGGGAATAGGACACCTCCAAAACTTGCTCTTCACTGTCTCCTCCTTTGGCGAACGCCTCCGCTGGTTGCCCCACCAGCGGAGGCCGTTTTTGAGCACCAACACCGCCCCCACCGCCTTATTTCTTTGACTTGACGTAATGGCCTACCCCTCTTGGCCGGAGATTAAAATCCCCGGCTCATCTCATGCAAGTCCGCTCAAAGCGGACTCGTGGCCGACTTTCATGCGCTGAGGCGAGGGATGGGTCCCCTGCCAAAATGTCTGGATAGATAGATACGACTCGGCCATCATTTTTACCGTCAAGACGCCAAACATGAGAAGCCGCCAAGGGCTTTCCCTGGCGGCTGGAGGAACATTCCTGGCATGCTCCGCCTCATGGCGGCTACTTCCGATGAGGTTTACTTATTCCCGTCGCTTCCATCGCGATAAATGGGCAAGACCACCACAAAGGTGGAGCCTTTCCCCATCACCGACTCAACCCAGATGCGTCCATGATGGTTATCCACAATGGATTTCACGATGGCCAGGCCCAGACCAGAGCCACCCACTCCTTTGGGGACGTTGCTGGCACGGTAGAACTTATCGAAGATGTGGGGCTGGTCCGAGGGCGGAATCCCCGGCCCGGTGTCGGAGACGCGCAGGATGATCTGTTCGGCCTGCTCTTCCAACTCGACGGTAATCTCGCCCCCTTCGGGCGTGTACTTGATGGCATTCCCCAGCAGATTATCCAGCATCTGCCGCAAACGGATGGGATTGCCGCGCAGTTCCAGGGCTTTCTCCGGCGGCAGGTCGAGCGTCAATTTCTGACGTTTCTCCTGAATCTGCGCTTCGAACGTTTCCGCCGTCAACTGGACCAGCGTGTCCAACCGAATCATCTCCTTCTGACTGTCGACGCCGGCTTCGATGCGCCCCAGTTCGAGCAAATCGTTGACCAGCGTGGTGATGCTCTCTACGCTCACCTGCACGCGCTGAACGAACTCGCGCTGGGCGTCGTTGAGCGGCCCCACCCGTTCCAGCAAATCCACATACCCCAGGATGGCCGTCAGCGGCGAGCGCAAATCGTGCGAAACGGTGTTGATGAATTCGCTCTTCAAGCGGTCGATCTGGCGCAAGTACGAAATATCTTGCATGGTGATGGCAAAGCCCACCCCCGGCACAGGCGTACACTGGGCGCTCAAACAACGCCCATCATCGAAATTGATTTCGTGATGCGGCGCGACCGTCTTCCCATCGGAAGTCAACAGGGAACGCAAATCGGGATGATTGATCACATCCAAGACGGGCCGGCCCGTCAGGTCTTCTTCCTGCCACAGGCCAAACGTCCGCCGGACAACCGGGTTGACCAGCAGAATGCACTGGCGCTCGTCCAGAATCATGACCCCATCTTCGATGCTGTTGAGGATGGTCTCGAACTTCTGCAAATCCTTGACGCGCTGCTCAAGCGAGGCCGTGGTGCGCCGGATTTCGCGCCGGGTCCAATCTCCGATGCGGTCGGCCCGCCGAATGCTGCGCTCGACCGCCTTGCCGATATCCTCGATTTTCAGCGGAGCGCACAAACAATCGCTGACACCGGCCCGGATCGCCTTGCGCAAGACCGGCACGCTTTCCTGACTCAAAAACAGAACGACCGGCATGGTCGGAAAACGCTCCAGCAACTCTTCGGCCAGGTCGAGGCCGTTTTGGCCGCTGAAATTCTCTTCCACAATGACCAGGGCGGGAGAGGTTTCCTGGAGGATTTTATCGAGCGCAATCTTCTCGCGCCCAATGGCTACCTTATAAGAGGCAGCCGCCAGCGCCCGCTCGAACAATGAAAGGACCTGCGCATCGCTTAGGGCAAGTAAAATCAGGTCAGACTTGGGCATGCAAATTCCTGAGTGAATTTCACCTGCGAACCTCGACCGGCTGAGAAGGCAAATCGGCAGTGACAGTCTGCATGGCGCGCAACAAGGCTGTCTTGACCGTTTTGAGCGCCTCTTGTTGTTGCTGGTTCAACATCCCCATTTTACCAGCCAAGAGTACGTCCACCGGCTCCAGCAAAGGCTGCAACTGGGCCTGGATTTCCCGGCGCATCTCCTGTAACTGTTCCCGCTTGCGCGATTCGCCCGCCTGTGCGATGCTGGCCGCATCCTGCAAAGCGCGGAACAGGCGGGCATTCACCAAAGAAATCGAAGCATAATCCGCTACCGCTTCCAAGAGGGTCAAAGTGCCGCGCTCGAAAGCCTTGTTCTGCTTCCGCACCACCACCAGCAGCCCGATCACCTCCTGCTGGACTTTGAGCGGCACCACCAGAGCCGCCTGACCAAGAGCGCTGACCTTGAAACGCTTGAGCGGCTCGCCATGGATGGCCAGCGTCTCGCCCGAAAGCGCCACCAGCGCGCTGATGCCATCATCCAGCGGCTGGCCGATTTTCTTGCCCCAGCCATTCGGCAGGTTGCGGTGAGCGCTCAAGAGGAAAACTTTCTTTTCATCCTCGCGCAGCAGAAGATAGCCGTAATCCGCCTCGGCCACGTAAATCGCCCCTTCGACAATCTTATCGAAGAGAACGCGCTGGTCGGTAATCGAAACGACGGCTTTCCCCACCGCGAACAAGGTCGTCAGTTCGCGCAGCCGGCGCTGGAGTTCCTGATTGGTCTCCCGCAATTGGGCATCCAACTGCTGACGGGCGCGCCGCTCCCGAATCTGCTTCAAAGTCCGCTCGACGGCGGTGACCACCTCGGCCTCCCGCGCCGGCCAGAGCAGGTAATCGGCTGCCCCCAATCGAAACGCCTGAATAACGTGACTCTCCTGGCCCTTTTCGGCAATCACAATGACCGGCGCCTCCACCCCCTGCGAGGTGAGCGCCACCAACAAGTCTTTGCCGGTCAGGCCGGTCAAGTTCAGGTCCGCCAAAATCAGGTCCGGCGCGAAACGGGAGGCCTGCAAAATGGCCGCATTGGCGTCCCCCACCACCTGCACCTGATAGCCAAGCGGTTGAAGCGCTTGGCGTCCGATCAAGTCGCTGATATCCGGGTCCGATTCGACAAGGAGAATTCTTTCGCCAGTGGTGTTCATCCACGCTATCCATCGCCGCCGCCAAAGCGTGCAGAAAGCCTACTCAATCCCCAAGAAATTCCTGGGCGCATTCAATCTGCTCGGCACTCGCACCTGGCGACAAAGAGTCCAAAACGTCCCATCCAACGTTGATGACCGCTCCAATGGGAAGAATCGGCCTTAATATTGTATCACTTTTATCCCAAGAATCCCGTCTTCATGTAAAATGTCAGCAAACTGCAAACATCCGCCGGAGGTCTCGATGCAATCGCACCAGTGGTGGCAAGAGGGAGTCATCTACCAAATCTATCCGCGTTCCTTCAAAGACAGCAACGGCGACGGGCTGGGCGACCTGCCCGGCATCATCCAGAAACTCGACTATCTGCAAGACCTCGGCGTGGACGCTCTCTGGCTCTCGCCGTTCTACCCCACCCCCGACAAAGACTTCGGCTACGATGTCAGCGACCACTGCGCGGTGGATGCCCGCTTCGGCAGCCTGGCAGACTTCGACCGGCTGGTAGCGGAAGCCCACCGCCGCGGCTTGCGCCTCATCCTCGACATGGTCATGAATCACACCTCCGACCAACATCCCTGGTTCCAGGAAGCGCGCCTCAGCCGCTCCAACCCCAAACGCGACTGGTACATCTGGCGCGACCGGCCAAACAACTGGCAAGCCGCTTTCGGCGGCCGCGCCTGGAGCCGCGACCCGCAAACAGGCCAGTATTACCTCCACCTGTTCACTCCCGCCCAGCCCGACCTCAACTGGCGCAACCCGGCCGTCCGCCAGGCGCAATTGGACGTGTTCCGCTTCTGGCTCGAGCGCGGCGTAGATGGCTTCCGGCTGGACGTTTTCAACGCCTACTTCAAACATCCCGACCTGCCCGACAATCCACCCAAATTCGGCCTGCGCGGTTTCGACCGCCAGCACCACATCTACGACATTGACCAGCCCGAAATGATTCCGCTCCTGCAAGAACTGCGCGCCCTGCTCGATTCTTACCCCGAACGATACGCCGTGGGCGAGACCTACCTTCCCAGCCTCGAAAAAGTCATCTCCTACTGCGGGGCCGACAGGCTACATGCCGCCTTCAGTTTCGATTTCACCTCCGCTGCCCTTTCCTACCCGTGGAACCCGGCCTGGATTCTGAAGAAAATCATCGCCCGCGAGCGCGCCTTCGAAGCCGCCGGCGTCTGGCCGACGACGGTGCTGAGCAACCACGACCTGCCGCGCGCCGCCAGCCGCTACTGCCGCGGCGAGGACGATGCCCAGGCCCGGCTGGCGATGACTCTCCTCTTGACCCTGCGCGGCACGCCCTTCCTGTACTACGGCGAGGAAATCGGTATGCGCGACCTGCCGCTCAAGCGCCGTGAAATCCTCGACCCGCCGGGCCAAAAGTACTGGCCAATCTACAAAGGCCGCGACGGCTGTCGCGGCCCGATGCAGTGGGACGACTCGTCTTTTGCCGGCTTTAGCAATGCCCAGCCCTGGCTCAAAGTCCATCCCGATTACCCCCGCCGCAACGTGGCCGCCCAGCAAGCCGACCCTCATTCGCTGTGGAACTTCACCCGCCGTCTCATCGCCCTGCGGCGCGAATACCCCGCCCTGCGGCGCGGCAACTTCACTCCTCTCTCGGCCCCGGCCGGTGTCCTCGCCTACCTGCGCCGCACCGAATCGCAGACCGTTCTCGTGGCCCTCAATTTCGGCGCCCGCCCCGTCCGCTTCTCCGCTCCCGAAGGCGACTGGCAGATTCTGCTCGCCAGCCCCGCTCAAGAAACAACCGACTCGCTCGCCCCGCATGCCGCTCTGCTCGCCCTCCGCCGCAGATAAAAGGAAGCATCCCTATGCCCCTGAAACGCCTCGAACTTTTCCTGGCCGCCGCGGCCGCCCTTCTCCTGTGGGGCGCTCTGGCGCGCTTTGCCCCCGGCGGGCCGCTTTCCTCGGATGTGCTGTGGTACCTGAACGTTGGCCTGACCGGCACAAAAGACCCCTTCATCCTCAACCGCTATTTTCACGTCTTCCTCGAACTCCTCTTCGTCCGCGCCGGGTCCACGCCGCTGGCCGGCGTTCAGACATATTGGGCTTTTTTAGTTGCCGGCATTGCCTTCTTCATCTACCTGAATGCCCGCCTGGCTGCGGACAAAAGCACCCCCCTGCATGGATTGCTCGCCTTCGGCGTTTTCTTCTCCCTCTCCGACCTGGCCAAATGGGCGGGTACGCCCTTCGTCGACCTGACCCTCGCCCTCCTCCTCTCCCTGGCCGTGACCTTTTACCTGCTCGCCTGCCGGCGCCCGGAGCAAATCGGCTGGCTGCTTCTCCTCGGCTTCATTTTCTCCCTCGGCCTGCGGACGAAAGAGACGATGTTGATCGCCGCATTGCTCCTCCCCGGCCTGGGATTCGACGCCGAGAATCGCTTCGACCTCCGTCCATTTCTGATTCGCCTCGCCTACCTGATCAGCGGCGCGCTCATCGGCATCGTGATTTACGGCGGGCTTTGCGCCCTCGTCCTCAAAGACCCCTTCTTCGGCTGGAGACTGGCCGAAATCCAGGAATTTCGCGCCTCCTATGTGCAAAACTTCGACGCCGCCAATTACGCCCCCGATTCGACCAACTGGTACACAGGCTTCGCCCTGCGCGTCATCTACATCCCCTTCATTCTTTACCTCCTGAGCGGCGCCAGAACTGCCCCCAAATTGGATTGGCCCTATCGCCTGCTCTGGCTGCTGCCGCTGGGCGGACTCCTCTTTCTGATGTTCACCGCCAACAACATCTGGGGCTTCGAAAGCCGCCACCTTCTGCCTTCATACGCCGTCCTGGCAGCGCTTGCGCCCCAATTCATAGACTTCCGCCTCCCAACGGAAAAGAACTCAACACGGCGCGCCTGGCTTCTGCTGACCGCCGCCCTGCTCCTGCCCGTCGGGCTGCGTTTCGCCCTTCGGCCGCTCGTCTACGCCGAAGGCATCGATTTCGGCCAGTTTCTCGACATCCTCTTCCACCCTCTTCTCCTGACCCTCCTGCTTGGCGCCCTCTTCCTCACCAAACACGAAACGCCCTCCGGCTGGTTCATCCCCATTTTTTGTATTGTCGGCCTGTTAACCTCGCCGCTGTTGGCCAACGCCCGCCTGTTGTTCATCGAACATCCGAATCAGGCCCTGGCGCGCTTCGATTTCTACCCGTTTTCCCAATTTGCCGCCCACATCGAAGTCGCCCCGGCGACGCGCATCTACGTGGATAGCGACATCAGCGCCTACGTCCAGGAGAGCAACCGCCTCCAGGTGCCCATGCTGGCCACCGACCGGAACGAACTGACCAGCATGTTCAACGTCTACTTCGACGCCCGCGCCGGCGCCAGCCAATTCAGCCTGTCCTCCTCCCCAGAAGAAATCGCCGCCGACCTGCTGGCCGGCGACTACGACTACGCCTTCCTGACCGTTCCCCACTGGTCGTCCCTCGCCGGCCAGCCGGAAGTTGCCGCCCGTCTCCAGCAACAATACCAACTCTACACCGAGCCGCAAGGCCTGGTCGTCCTCCTGGCAAGTCGTTAGAGACCGTTCTCACGTATGCCGATGGAATCTCCCCCTTCTCTGACCGTCGTGGTGCCTATCTACAACGAGGCCGACTCGCTCGAGGCCTTTCTGGCGGAATTGCTCCCTGCCTGCCGCCAAAACGGCTGGAAACTCATCCTGGTCAACGACGGTTCCACCGACGGCAGCAAAGCCATCCTCGACGCCCACCGCCACGAACCCTTCATCGAGGTCATTCACCACAAAATCAACCGCGGCTACGGCGGCGCCCTCAAGAGCGGACTGGCCCGCGCCGCCACCTCCCACGTCGTCACCATTGACGGCGACGGCCAGCATTCGGTTGCCGACATCCAGACCCTGTTCCGCTTCGCCCTCGACACCGACGCCGACCTGGTAGTCGGCAACCGCGGCGCCTGGAAGAGCGCCAACCGCTACCGCGAACTCGGCAAGCGCCTCATCCGCGCTTTCACCCGTTTGCTCCTGCCCCTGCCCATCTACGACCTCAACTCAGGCTTCAAACTCTACCGCACCGAACTGGTCCAAACCTACCTGCCCCTCTGCCCCAACACCATGGCCTTCAGCGATGTCATCGCCCTGATCTTCATCAACCAGCGCAACCTGGTGGTCGAACACCCCATCACCGTGCGTCAACGCCGCGGCGGGAAGAGCACCATCACCACCTACACCGCCGTTGACACCCTCCTCGAAATCATCAACATCGCCATGCTCTTCAACCCCATCCGCATCTTCCTGCCTTTGGCGCTGGTCTTCATCTCCTTCGGCATCATCTGGGGAACGCCCTTCTTTCTGATGGGGCGAGGCGTCAGCGTCGGCTCGATGCTCGCCATCGTCACCGGCCTGCTCAGCCTGTTCATCGGCCTGATCGCCAGCCAACTCTCGGCCATCCGGATGAGCCTGCTGCACCGCAGCCGACAGGAGAACGGTCAGCCCGATGGCCAATAACCGCCCCCTCCCCCGGCGCCGCAGCCAGCGCCAGAAAATCCTCGACTTCCTGACCTTCCCTCTGCGCGCCCTGACAATTTTCGAGGACGACCGCTGGGGACTCTCCTCCCTGCGCACCGAACGCTTCGACTACTGCGCCGCCGAAGTGCGCGGCGAATGCCTGGACGTCGGCTGCGGCCGCCACAACCTCTTCATCCGCCAGTTCCTGGACGGCGCCGGCCGCGGCATCGACGTCTTTCCCTACGAAGGGCTGGACGCCTCTCACCTCATCGATTCCAGCGGCCGCTTCCCTTTTGCAGACGCCTCCTTCGACACAGTCACCTTCATCGCCAGCCTCAACCACGTCCCCCGCCCCAAGCGCGACCTCGAACTGGCCGAAGCCTTCCGCTGCCTGCGACCCGGCGGGAACATCCTCGTCACTATGGGGCATCCCCTGGCCGAAATCCTCGTCCACCGCGTCGTGGCCCTCTACGACCGCCTCTTCGGCACCCGCCACGATATGGACGGCGAACGCGGCATGGACCCCGAAGAGGACCTCTACCTCTCCGCCGCCGAAATCACCGCCCGTCTCCAACGCGCCGGCTTCCGCCACATCCGCCGCAAACGCTTCTGGACGCAATGGGGCCTCAACGGTCTCTTCATCGGCTGGAAACCCTGAGCCTCCGACCAGACGACAAAGGGGATTGTTTTTTCCTTACGAACCGCTATACTAAAAATAGTGGACACGCTTGCCTACCTGCCCGGCGAAGAACCCCGCCCTGGGCCGCTGGCGCGCTTCCTGCCGCCGATCCCCACCGGCCTCAGCGACGCCTTCCGGAGCGCCCACCTGCCTGCCGGCGACGGTCTGCTGCTCGACCCCTTCGGCGCTTCTCCCCGCCTGATGGTCGAAGCCGCCCGCGCCGGTCTGCGCCTGGTGACGGCCGTCAACAACCCTGTGACGCGCTTCCTCCTGGAAATGAGCGCCGCCCCTCCGCCGCGCGCCGAATTCCAGGCCGCCCTGGCCGCCCTGGCCGCTGCCCGCAAAGGCGAGGAACGCCTCGAAACCCATTTGCAAGACCTCTACCTGACCGAATGCGTCCGTTGCCGGCGCAGCATCCCGGCTGAGGCGTTCCTCTGGGAGCGCGGCGGCGAGACGCCCATCCGGCGCCTCTACCGCTGTCCGTGCGGTGAAAGCGGCGAATTCGCCGTCACAGAAGCCGACCGCCAGCGGGCGCTCAACGCCGCCTCGGCCTCGCGCCTGCACCGGGCGCGCGCCCTCGAGCGGGTCGCCGCCCTCGACGACCCCGACCGCCCCCACGTCGCAGAGGCGCTGAACGTTTACCTGCCGCGTTCCATCTATGCCTTGCTGACCGTCGTCAACAAACTGGACGGCCTGGCGCTCTCCCCTCTCCGCCGCCGCTGCCTGACCGCCCTCCTGCTGACCGCCTGCGACCAAACCAATGCTTTGTGGCCCTTCCCCACCGAGCGCCCGCGCCCCAGGCAACTCACCATCCCGCCGCGCTTCTTCGAATACAACCTCTGGCGCGCCCTGGAGGCCGGCGTGGACCTGTGGACCGAGCCAGCCCCGCCCGTTCCCCTCACGCTCTGGCCCGAACTGCCGCCAGCGGGCGGCGGAATCTGCCTGTTCGAAGGCCCGGTTCGCGACCTGTCCCCCCACCTGAAAGGACATGAAATCTGCGCCGTATTGACTGCCCTGCCGCGCCCCAATCAGGCCTTCTGGACGCTCTCCGCCCTGTGGGCCGGCTGGTTGTGGGGGCGCGAAGCGGTCACTCCCTTCAAAATGGTCCTCCGCCGCCGGCGCTACGATTGGGCCTGGCACGCCGAGGCCCTCCACGCCGCCCTGAAGAACCTGCCCCCCCTCCTGCCTCTTTCGGCGCCGTTCTTTGGCATCATCGCCGAACCCGAACCACCTTACCTGAGCGCCGCAATCCTGGCCGCCGCCGCGGCCGGGCTGGACCTGGGCGGAATCGCCCTGCGCACCCCCGACGACCCCGTTTATCTGCTCTGGAGACGACGCGCCTTCGCCCACAAACCGCTCAGCGGCGTGGCCCCCGACCGCACCAGCGAAGCCCGCCCATCCGAACCGGGCGCAGAACCGCAGGCCTCTCTGCCCGACCTGGCCCGCCAGGCCATTCATGCCTATCTGAGTCGGCGCGGCGAGCCGGCCACCTACCTGCACGTCCATGCCGCCGCGCTGGCCTCTCTGGCCGAGGAGGGCGTCCTGCCCTGGGGCGAGGCCGCCCTGGCGACCGTCCAGAGCGCCATCTTCAGCGCCCTGCAGGCCTCGGCATTCATCCATCACGGCGGCAGCGACAACCCCGAAACCGGCCTGTGGGGTCTGCCCGACCTGGAAAACGACGACCCCCTGCCCGACCGTCTCGAGCGGTTGCTCGTCCACTTCCTGAATCGACACCCCGGCGCAAACAGGACGGCCATCGAAGCCGCCGCCTACGCCGAACTGCCGGGCCTGCTGACCCCGCCCCTGGCCTTGATTCTCGCCGTCCTGGAATCCTACGCCGTCGAAGTCGAGGGGCGCTATCAACTGCGCCCCGAAGACGCTCCTGCCGCCCGCCTAAGCGACCTGGAACAGGCGGGCCAGATGCTCTCCCAACTGGGCCTCCGCCTGGGATACCTGCCGCGCTGGCAAAACACGGAAATGCGCCTGCTGACCTGGGAGGAAAAAGGCCGTCCCGCCTACGCCTTTTACCTGCTCGCCTCGGCTGCCGCCTGCCGGCTGGTGCGCGGCAACCCGTATCCGCCCAAAAACAGCCTGCTCGTCCTGCCCGGCGGACGGGTGGGGCTGCTGAGCCGCAAACTCGCCCGCGACCCGGTGCTGGCCCGTCTGTGGGCAGGCGGCTGGCGGGTGCTCAAGTATCGTCAATTGCGCCGTCTGGCCGCCCTCCCCAACCTGGACCGCAAGCAATGGGCCGCCCTCCTGGATTCCGATCCGCTCGAACCGCCAGAACAAATGAAATTATTCTGACCTCGTCCTCATTGACACCGCCCCTCTTTGCGGTATAATCCCCGTCCGCAAGGCCGACTAGCTCAACACGGTAGAGCAGCTGACTCTTAATCAGTTGGTTCAGGGTTCGAGTCCCTGGTCGGTCACTCCGAGAATCCCCGCCGGCGGGGATTTTTTGATTCGCCCCCCCCGCCGGCCCAACGACGAAAGAAGCGGAATTTACTCCCAAGTAAGGTAAAATACTTTCGCGCCGTCCATCGGTGTCCCCGCTCCCTGTCAACAGGTGCGCCCACGCCCCGAACTGCCCGCTGGAGGCAAAATGGTCATTCGTGATTGCATGAAATCGAAGGTGTTTTCTATCCCTGCCACGGCATCGATCCTGGATGCCGCAACCGTCTTCGTCGAACGGCACGTTGGCATCCTGCCGGTGGTGGACGAGAACGGCAAGCCGGTCGGCGTCATCCGCATGGGCGACCTGCTCACGCTGGAATTGCCCGATTTCGTTCATCTGGTCCAAGACCTGGATTTCGTCCACGACTTCGGCGCCGTGGAGACCACCCGTCCCAACCGCCGCCTGCTGCTCCAGCCGGTGACGACGCTCATGAAACCCATCCAGGCCATCGAAGAGACCAGCGGCCTGCTGCGCGCCTACGCCCGCATGCTCCAGGACAACCTGTACGACCTGCCGGTGGTGGATGCCTCCGGTAAGCTGGTGGGGATTGTCTCACGCGTCGACATCGGCGCGGCCGTCCTTTCGCTGTGGTCTGCCAAAGAGAAAAAATGAACCTCGCCGCCCTCCTCGCTGCTGCCATCTTCCTCGTCAGCCTGGCGCTGATTTTCACCGAGAAACTCCACCGCACCATCGTCGGCGTGGCCGGCGCGGCGCTGATGGTCCTGCTGGGCCGTCTGCTCGGCTTTTACTCCGAAAGCGACGCCATCGCCGCCATTGACTTTAATACCCTCGGCCTGCTGCTGGGCATGATGATTCTGGTCGCCCTGCTGGAGCCGACCGGCTTCTTCCAGTATCTGGCCGTCTGGGCCGGGCGGATGTCGAAAGGCAAGCCGGTGCGCCTGCTCATCCTGCTCGGCACGGTGACCACGCTCGTCTCGATGTTTCTGGATAACGTCACCACCGTGGTGCTGATTGCGCCGGTGACCATCCTCATCAGCGAAATTTTGGGCATCAACCCCGCCCCGCTGCTGATGGCCGAGGCCATCCTCTCGGATACCGGCGGCGTGGCCACCCTGGTCGGCGACCCGCCCAACATGCTCATCGGTTCGGCGGCCGGACTCTCGTTCCTGGACTTCATCATCTACGCCATGCCCATCGTGCTGGCGGCATGGTTCATCGCTCTCTTCCTGCTACGTTTTCTCTTCCGGCGCGAACTCGCCGTCCGTCCGAAGAAAATCTCGGCGGTGATGAAACTGGAACCGGCCCAGGCGCTCAACGACCGCAAGACAGCCATCCGGGTGCTGGTCGTGTTGGGTGCAGCCATCCTGTTCTTCTTCGTCGAGCATCTGCTGGAAGTCAGTCCGGCTTTCATTGCCCTCAGCGCGGCGGCGCTGGCGCTCGTCTGGGTGCGGCCGGATGTCAAGAAGACGCTGGAACGCATCGAGTGGAGCGTGCTGGTCTTCTTTGCCGCCCTGTTCGTCATGGTAGGCGGTTTGCAGGCCTCCGGCGCGCTGACCTCCGTGATCCGCCTGATCGAGAGCGTGGACCAGTTACCTCCCGTACTGTTTGGCGTGCTGATGATCTGGCTCGTGGCCGCTCTCTCGGCGGTGGTGGACAATGTCCCCATCACCATCGCCATCATTCCGGTCATCCTCGGCCTGGGCGCGGATGGCATCCCCACCGCCCCGCTGTGGTGGGCGCTGGCTTTCGGGGCCGGCTTCGGCGGCAACGGCACCATCATCGGCTCGACGGCCAACATCGTCGTCGCCACGCTTTCCGAAAAGACGCACGCCCCCATCACCTCCAAACTCTGGAACAAGCGCGGCCTGCCGGTCATGCTGGCGACCTGCGCCGCGGCTTCGCTGCTCTACATTCTGGCCTACCCGCTTTATTTGCGCTGACTACGAAGGAGGAAACGATGTTCATGGTCTTACTCGTCCTGAATAACCCCGACCAACTCGAAGCCGTCCTGCAAGCCTGGGAGCAGGCCGGCATCCGCGGGGCGACCATCATCGAAAGCACCGGCATCCATCGGCGTCTCAAGCGGCTGATTCCGATGCGTTACCTCTTCCAGACCCAGGGCGGCGAAGAGGAAGGCCACCTCACCCTGCTGGCCATCGTCGAGAATCAAAACCAGGTGGAGGCCTGCCTGCAGGCGACCGAAAGCGTGACCGGCGACCTGGACGGCCCCCAGACGGGCGTCTTTGCCGCCTGGCCGCTGACAATGGTCAAGGGCCTGCCGCCGCGGGAGGCGTGAGTGCTATGGTTTGGCTGCAATTCGTCCTCACCTCGGCCGTCATCGTCTATGCGGCCACCCAACTGGCCAAGTACGGCGATGTGATTGCCGTCCGCACCCGGCTGGGCGGGATGTTCATCGGCACGCTCCTGCTGGCAGGTGTGACCTCCTTGCCGGAGGTGCTGACAACGATCAGCGCCCTGTGGGAGGGCGCCCCAGACCTGGCAGCCGGCAACCTGCTGGGGAGCAACATGTTCAACATGCTCCTGCTGGCCGTGCTCGACCTTGTCCACTACAAACATCGCTTGCTGCGCAAAGCAGCCTTCAAACACGCCCTTTCGGGCAGTCTGGCCATGTTCATGATTGGACTGGTGGTTTTCTTCATTTTGGCCGACATTGACATCAAGATAGGCTGGGTTGGGGCAGACAGCCTGATACTGCTTGCGGTGTACGCCGGCGCTATCCGCCTGTTGCAGACCAATCCGCTTGTCGGGAGCCAGCAGCCCGACCAGGCCCAGGAACTTCCTGCGGGCATTCCCAGCCTGCGCAAGGCGCTGATCGGCTTCGGTCTGGCCGCCGCGGTGCTGATTGTCGTCACCCCGCTGATGGTGAACAGCAGCGTGCGCATTGCCGCCATCACCGGCCTGGGGACGACCTTCATCGGCACGACCCTCGTGGCGCTGGTCACCTCGCTGCCCGAAATGGTCACCACCATCGCGGCGGCCAAATACGGCGCCGACGATATGGCGGTCGGCAACCTGTTCGGCAGCAACCTGTTCAACATGGCCGCCCTCGGCCTGACCGACCTCTTCTACCTGCAGGGGCGCTTCCTCGGCGTGGTCAACTCGGCCTTCGTCCTGGTCGGCCTGCTGGGACTCATCATGACCGGCATGGGTCTCATCGGCAACCTGGCGCGCCTGGAGCGGCGCCTGGGTTTTCTCGAAATCGACGCCTTCCTGCTCATCCTGGTATATTTTGCCGGAATGTGGTTCCTCTACAGCCGCGGCGCCGCGCCCTAGAACACGAGATGACCTCATTTCTGAACCTTGACAATCTGCGCACCGACCTGCCCGTCCTGCTTTTGTCAAACGCCGATTCCAACTGGCCGGAGGAGGACATCCATCAGGCTCGCGCCCTGCTCGAACTGGCGGCCGCAGAATTGGAACGAATCGGCCACCCCGTCCGGAGTCTCCTCGTCACCCATCCCCGCCTGGAAGAACTTCTGCAGCCTTTCGACCCCGCCGCCTACATCGTCTTCAACTGGTGCGAGGAGATTCCCGGTCTGCCCGGCAGTGAAGCCCTGGCGGCTACGGTGCTCGAACAACGCGGTTTCACCTTCACCGGCGCGGCTTCGAGCGCCCTGGCTGCCGACAAGAACCGCATCAAATCCTTGTTGAACGAGCATCACCTTCCTACCCCGCCCTGGACCGTGTACGCCTCCCCCAGTCCAGACGGCTGGCAGCGTTTCCCGGCCATCGTCAAACCCGTGCGCGAACACGGCAGCGCCGGCATCGACCGACAGGCCGTCGTCAGTGACCGGCAAAGACTGGCAGCACAAGTGAAGAACGTGCTCCAGACCTTCAATCAGCCGGCCCTGGTGGAAGAGTTCATCTGCGGCCGCGAATTGACCGTCACCATCCTGGGCAACGAGAGCCTGCACCTGCTACCGGTCGCCGAAATTGATTTTTCGGCCATCGCGGACGACCTGGCGCACATCCGCACCTACGAATCAAAATTCGAAAAGGACAGCCCCTCTTACAAGCAAATCGAAACGATTCTGCCAGCCCTCCTGACCGCCGATGAATTCGACCGCCTGCATACCCTGGCCTGCTCGACCTATCGGGCCGCCCGCTGCCGCGATTACGCCCGCCTGGATGTGCGCCTGCGGGACAGCGTTTTCTACGTGGTAGATGTCAATCACAATCCCGATTTGAACCTCGATTCCAGCCTGGTGCTGGCGGCCAAGGCGGCCGGCCTCTCATACGGTCAACTGCTCAGCCTGCTGCTCAATCTGGCAGCCAGGCGGCACCCCGTTTATCGGTATCCTACCGGTTATACCTGAAAGGATGAGAAAAAATGGACAAAAGGAATCCAAAAACCGTCGTCGCCGCCGCGCTGGGCGAATGCGTCCACGTGGCGGGGATTGCCAACTTCCTGCGCCTGGCCGAGGAGGCCGGCTGGCGGACGGTCTTCCTCGGCCCGGCCGTCCCCATCGAAGAAGTGCTGGCCGCCGCCGAACGCGAAGGGGCCGACCTGGTGGGCGTCTCCTACCGCCTGACGCCGGAGACCGGCGAGCGGCTGCTCGGTCAATTCGCCGAGGCGGCCTCGGACCTCCACGCCCGCGGCGTGCGCTTCGTCTTCGGCGGGACGCCGCCCGTGGCCGAGCGCGCCGCCCAACTGGGCTTCTTCGAGCGCGTCTTCGACGGCAGCGAAATGACCGAGGACGTGCTGGCCTTCCTGCGCGGCGAAGCAGGCCGCGGGTCCGGACCCGAAGCGTATCCGTCCACCACCGTAGAGCGCATCCGCTGGAAGTCCCCCTACCCCATCCTGCGTCATCACTTCGGCCTGCCCACGATGGAAGCGACCCTCGCCGGCATCCAGCAGATTGCCGAATCGAAAACCCTGGACGTCATCTCGCTCGGCACCGACCAGGACGCCCAGGAGAACTTCTTCCACCCGGAGCGGCAAGACCCGCGCCGGCGCGGGGCGGGCGGCGTGCCGGTGCGCACCCCGGAGGATTTCCGCGCCCTCTACCGGGCCGCCCAGCGCGGCAACTTCCCGCTGCTGCGGGCCTACTCCGGCACCGACGATTTCATCCGCTACGCCGAGGTGCTGACCGAGACCATCCACAACGCCTGGTGCGCCATTCCGCTCTTCTGGTTCAACCAGATGGACGGGCGCGGCCCCTGGGACCTGGAAGGCTCCATCCGCGAGCATCAGCGGGTGATGGCCTGGTACGGCGAACACGACATCCCGGTGGAACTCAACGAGCCGCACCACTGGGGCATGCGCGACGCCCCCGACGTGGTCTTCGTGGTCAGCGCCTTCCTCTCGGCCTACAACGCCCGGCAGTACGGCGTGCGCGACTACATCGCCCAGATGATGTTCAACAGCCCGCCGGGGCTTTCGGACGCCATGGATTTGGCCAAAATGCTGGCGGTGCTGGAGATGATTGCCCCCCTGGAGGGAGAAAACTTCCGCATCTGGCGGCAGACGCGCATCGGTCTCCTCTCGCACCCGCTCGACCCGGATGCGGCGCGCGGCCACCTGGCGGCCAGCACCTATCTGCAGATGGCGCTCAAGCCGCACATTTACCATATCGTCGGCCACACCGAGGCGCACCACGCCGCCACTGCCGAGGACGTCATCGAGGCGGCCAAAATCTGCCGCCGCGCCATCGAGAACGCCGTGCGCGGCGCGCCGGATATGACCCGCGACCCGGCCGTCCAGACCCGCAAGCAGGAACTCGTTGCCGAGGCGCAGGTCACGCTGGAGGCGATTCGCGCCCTGGCCGCGCCGGGCGTGGCCGACCCCTGGGCGGATGCCGCCACCCTGGCGCGGGCGGTCACCGCGGGCGTGATGGACGCGCCGCAGTTGAAGAACAATCCCTTCGGGCGCGGGCAGGTGCGCACGCGCATCCTCAACGGCATGTGCCTGGCCGTGGACGAAGACGGCCGTCCGCTGAGCGAGAAGGCGCGACTGGCGCGTTTGTAGGGCAGCCTTTTGGAGGACAGCCTTTCCAGGCTGTCTTAAAGGACAGGCTAAAAGCCTGTCCTACAGGATACGGAAAGGAGCAAGAAATGACCACCCCTGAGCGTTACACCATCATCGGCGCCGGGCATGGCGGCAAAGCCATGGCGGCCCACCTGGCCCTGATGGGCTTTAAAGTGACCCTCTTCAACCGCACGCCCGACCACATTTCGGTGTTGAAAAAGCGCGGCGGCATTGAACTGGAAGCCCCGGAGGGCACGCCGCGCGGCTTCGGCAAACTGGCCAAAGTCACCTCCGATTACGGCGAGGCGGTGAAAAATGCCCAGGTCATCATGGTCGTCGTCCCCTCCTCGGCGCACGCCGACGTGGCCAAAGGCGTTGCCCGCCACCTGAAGCGCGGCCAAATCATCATCCTGCACCCCGGCCGGACGTGCGGCGCCATCGAATTCGCCAAAGTCCTGCGCGATGAAGGCTGTCAGGCCGAGGTCACCATCGCCGAGGCCGAGACCTTCATCTACGCCAGCCGCTCGGATGGCCCGGCCGAGGCGCGCATCTTCCGGGTCAAGGAGGCCGTGCCGCTGGCAGCCCTGCCGGCGACCCGCACCGAGCAGGTGCTGAAGGCCATCGAGCCGGCCTATCCCCAATTCATCGACGGCGGCAACGTCCTGGAGACCGGCATGAACAACATGGGCGCCATCTTCCACCCGGCGCTGACCATCCTCAACTCCGGCTGGATCGAGGCCACGCACGGCGATTACCAGTTCTACATTGACGGCGTGACTCCCTCGGTGGCGCGCGTCCTGGAGGCGCTCGACCGCGAGCGGGTGACGGTGGCCTCCTCGCTCGGCATCCGCGCCCGCACCGCCCTGGAATGGCTGAAACTGGCCTACGATACCACCGGCGAGGATTTGCACGAGGCCATCCACAACCAGCCCGGTTACTACGGCATCAAAGCCCCGCCCACGCTCAACCACCGCTACATCTTCGAGGACGTGCCGATGAGCCTTGTGCCGATTGCCGCCCTCGGTCAGCGCTACGGCGTTTCGGTGCGCGGCATGGACAGCATCATCCGCCTGGCTTCTATCATCCACCGCACCGACTACTGGCGGCGCGGCCGCACGCTGGAGAAACTCGGCATTGACAACCTGAGCGTCGGCGAACTGACCCGTTACGTGACCGAAGGCGTGCTGGAGGCCTAGCCATGGCCGCCGGTTTCGACTGGAACGCCTGGGTGTTGCTGCCCCTCCTGATTTTCCTGGCGCGGGTGATTGACGTTTCGCTGGGCACATTGCGCATCATCTTCACCTCGCGCGGACAGCGCCACCTGGCCCCGCTGCTCGGCTTCATCGAGGTTTTCATCTGGGTGGCGGCGCTGGCGCAACTGGTCAAATCGGCGCAGAATATCGTCGCCTATTTGGGCTACGCGGCGGGGTTCGCGGCCGGCAACTACGTGGGCATCTGGCTGGAGGGGCGGCTGGCGCTCGGCACGTACCTGATTCGCCTGATTGTCCGCGAGGACCCTGCCCCTCTGCTCCAGGCGCTGCACGACGCCGGTTTCGGCCTCACCCGGCTGGACGGTCAGGGCAGCGCCGGGCCGGTCAGCGTTATCTACACCGTCGTCCGCCGCCGAGACGTGGAGCAGGTGCTCGCCCTCGTCCATCAGATTGCTCCGCAGACATTCATCTCCATCGAGGAGGTGCGCTCGACCGAGCGCGGCTTCTTCCCCCCGCCGGAGAAGTCGAGCCATTTGGGGCTGTTCGGGCGAAAGGCCAAATAACGCCGCTGTCTATCCTGCATACAGTCGTTCTGCAGACGAACAGAGATAAAAAAAGGCGGCTGGTCTCAGCCGCCCTTCAACTTGGCCAATACACTGACATAGTCTTGTACATTGGGCGGATTGAGCGCGATGATGGCTTCGACCGCCTGGATGGCGCCGGCCGTATCACCGGCATCGAGCAGCAAGTCGCCCATCTCGTCCAGTTGGGCAATGGCCTCGCCCAGGCGTCCTGCCTGGCGATACTCCTCGGCCAGGAAGCGGCGCAGCACCGGCTGAGAGGGATTCTCGTTGACCAGTTCCTCCAGAAATGCCAGCGCCTGCTCCCGCTTGCCGTTGCTTTCCAAATGGGCGATCAGGCTTTCCAGTTCAGCAGCGGCCTGCGGCGGCTGGTTGAGACGCAGATTCAGTTCCACCAGATTTTTACGCACCGAGAGATCGTCCGGCTCGAGCGTGCGAATCTGCTCGTAGACCCGCAGCGCCTGGCGCCAGTCGAGGCGCTGCATATCGATATCGGCCATGCGCTGCAAGAGTTTGACGCTCCAGGCACGGTTGGCGCCGCCCTGTTGGGCCAGACGCAAGGCGGTGGTATAGGTCTTGCGGGCCATATCGAGTTCGGCCAGGCGGTAGTAAATGTCTGCCAGGTCGAGGTATTCGCCGATGGCCTCATCCACCTGGCCGCGGTTGGCCAACTGCTCGATCAGGCGGGTACGCGCCGCCAGGTCCATCGGCGCGACTTCGACAATCCGGCGCAGCAAGTTGATGGCCTGATTGGCCTCGCCGCGCACGCTATAGGCCTGGGCGACCACCGTAAACTTGGCGATGGCGTCGGCAATCCGCCCTTCCTGAATCAACAAATCGCCGATCAATGTGTGCAGCGGCAGATAGGTAGGCGCATATTTGAGGGAATGGAACGCCTCATCCATCGCCGAGCGCAGCCGCCCCGAACGTGCCAATTGATGTACTTTGCCAATCGCCTCGATGACCTGACTCGACTGGGCCTGCGCCAGCACTTCGGCCAGCGGCATGGGCGGCGCTCCCTCGCTGGGTTTGGGCAGTTGTTCGCGGGCCTGGAGAATCTGCGCCCGCCAGTTGGAGCGCAGCAAGAGTTGCTCGATGTTCTTGACCAGTTGCATCTGTTGATCCAGGTTTTCGGTCTGGCGCATCGACTCGATCAACGGTTCGTACAACTGACCGATGGCATCGGCCTGTTCGGGGGCCACGACCATCGTATCCGCCAGGCGCAGGGCCTCCAGATATTCGGCAACCGCATCGGAGAGACGGTCCATGCGGACGTAAATCTGGCCCATCAACAAGCGCGCCCCCAGCGCAAAATCAATATGTTTGACCGCGTGCTGCAAATACCGCAGGGCGCTCTCCAGCCGTTCGCCCTTGGCGCGCAGAACGCCCAGGTTGAAGTACAAAGCCGGTTCACGGAACCCCAGTTCGAGGGCCTTTTCCAATTCCTGAGCAGCCTGCTCCTCATTGTTCCTCGTCTGGGCGTCGATGGCCTCGCCCAGGTGCAGCACAATCTGGGTCAATTCGCCACGCTGCAGCGAGAGCGGCCCGGTGCCGCGCACGATGGCCTGCAGGCCGCGCTTCGAAAGGGTCGACTCGCTGCTCTCATCCGAAAGGTCGAACAGCACCTCCGCCAGGCGGGTCAGGGCTTTCTGGCGGGCCTCGGCAACCGGGTCGAGGCCCGATTCGGCCGGCCGGGTGCGGGCCTCAATTTGCTTGACCTGCGCCATGCGCAACGGGCCGGTGCCGCCCTTGGGGCGCATCGGCTTAGGCAGCAACTGGCCGTTCTTGAGAAGAGTCTGCGCCTGCCTGGCCTCGGGACTGTTGGGAACAAGGCGCAGGGCGCGCCCGATCATCTCCGCCGCCCGGTCAGGCTGCCCAGCCCGTTGCAACAGGCTGGCCACCGCCAGGTATTCTGTCGCCGCCTGCTGGGGACGATTGAGGCGTTCATGCACCAGCGCCAAACGTGAGTGGGCGACCATATGCTCGGGGTCGAGGGTCGTCACCCGCAGCCAGTTTTCGACTGCCTTGTCGGGATTTTGCTCCTTGATGTAGAGTTCCGCCGCTTGCAGCGCCGCCTGAATGGCCAACTGCAAATTGCCCGTGCGCTCGGCCAGTTGAGCCACCTTTTCGAGCGGGATGGGATCGCTGGGAGATACCTGGGCGGCGCGTTGATAGGCCCTGAGCGCCTCCTCGTATTGCTGTAATTCATACAAAGCCAGACCTAAATTGGCCAGCGCCTTGGGGTCATCGGGGAATTCCTCCAGCGCCTTGCGGTAACACTCGGCAGCCTTTTCCCAGTTCTGGTCCCAGGCGGCCGAGTGGCCGGCGCTCATGGCTTTTCGAAACAGGTCTTCACGTCCGGGCATAGGTCTCTCGTCAGGGTGCAATGGGTTGGAGTTCGTCCCAGTTAAGACCCCAGCGGGCTTCGGTGGTCAGGGGAATGGAAAGGGGATAGGCATTCTCCATCACCTGCGCCACCCGCCGGGCGGTCTCGTCCAGTTCGGCCGCCGGGCATTCCAGCACCAGTTCATCGTGGACTTGCAAGAGCATCCGGCCTGTCAGCCCGGCAGCAGTCAGGGTAGATGGGATGCGGTTCATGGCAATCTTCATTATATCAGCAGCCGTACCCTGGATGGGGGCGTTGATGGCCTCCCGTTCTTCGCGGTTGCGCAGCGCCTGATTAAGGCCGCTTTTGAGCGTCGGAAAATAGCGCCGCCGGCCGAGTAGCGTCTCCACATAGCCTTTCTCGCGCGCCTGACGGCGAACGCCATCCAGGTATTCCTTGACGCGCGGGAACTGGCGGAAGTAGGCCTTGACGAATTCTTCCGACTCGGCCAGGGTGAGTTCGGTGGAACGCGTCAGGCCGAAGGCCGACATGCCGTAGATGAGGCCGAAGTTGACCGCCTTGGCATGGCGGCGCTGTTCGCGCGTCACCGCCTCGAGCGGGACGCCGTAGATGGCCGCCGCGGTGGCGGCGTGAATATCCTGTCCGGCGCGAAAGGCGGCCAGCATCGCCTCGTCGCCGGCCATATGGGCCACGATGCGCAATTCGATCTGCGAATAATCGAGCGAGAGGAGCACGTTGCCCGGCCCGGCGATGAAGCCGCGTCGCACCCGCCGCCCCAGCTCGGTGCGGATGGGAATGTTCTGCAAGTTGGGATTGGAGGAGGACAGCCGGCCGGTGACGACCGCCGTCTGGCTGAAGGAGGTGTGCACCCGCCCCGTCTGGGGGTTGATTTGGGCGGGCAGGGCGTCCACGTAGGTGGACTTCAGTTTGGCAAGTTCGCGGTACTCCAGCACCAGGTCCACCACCGGATGCTGGCCGCGCAGCGCCTCGAGCACATCGGCGGCGGTGGAATAATGCCCGGAGGCCGTCTTCCGGCCGCGGTCGGGCGGCGGCAGGCGCAGGCTCCCGAAAAGCACCTCGGACAATTGCTGGGTGGAGTTGAGGTTGAAGGTTCTGCCGACCGCCTGATAGACCTGGGCTTCGAGTTCGGCCATGCGCTGGTTGAGTTCGAGCGAGAAGGCGGCAAAGAAATCGCGGTCGAGGGCCACGCCGGCGATTTCCATCTCGGCCAACACCGGCACGAGCGGCATTTCGACCTCGGCAAACAGGGATGGCAATTTGGGCAAGCGGGCCAGTTCGACCTCCAGCACCGGCCTGAGGCGCAGGACGGCTTCGGCATCGGCGGCCGCATAGGCAGCCGCCTGGGAAATGGGCACTTCGGCCATCGAGCGCTGGTTCTTGCCCGAACCAATCAAGTCTTCGATGTGGGTCATTTCCAGGCCCAGGCGGGCAGCCGCCAGGTTTTTCAGCCCCAGGTTGGGCGAGGCCGGGTCGAGCAGCCACTCGGCCAGCATGGTATCGAAGGCCAGCGGTGCGGCGCGCAGGCCGTGGCGGGCCAATACGATGTAATCGTACTTGAGATGGTGCCCGATCTTCGGCAGGCGCGGGTCGGTCAGCGGGGCGCGCAGGGCCGCCAGAACCTGTTCGAGCGGCAACTGCGCCCCGGCGCGGTGGCCGACCGGGATGTACCAGCCCTCCCCCTGCCGGAAGGCGAGGGCGATGCCCACCAGGTCGGCGGTCATCTCATCGGTGGAGGTGGTTTCGGTGTCGAAGGAGAGACAGGCGGCAGAGGAGAGGCCCCCCAGCAGGGATTGCAGCGCCTCAATCGAATCGACCACCCGCACCTGAAGGCCGGGCGCCGCTGCGGCCGTCTCGACCCGGGCCTGCGTCCCGCTCGGCGGGGAGGCGGGCGCCTCGCCGAAGAGGCTCAACTGCGTCCCGGCCGCCGGTGAGGCGGACTGGCCGGTCAGTTTGTGCAATTTGTCAATCAGCGAGCGGAATTCGAGTTCGCGGAAGAGGGCCTCCAGGCGCACCGGGTCGAAGGCATCGGGGCGCGCCTGCTGGAGGTCAATGGAAACAGGCACGTCGGTGCGGATGCGCGCCAGGTCGCGGCTCAGGTAGGCCAGGTCGCGCCCGGTTTCCAGTTTGCCGCGCCAGCGCGGTTCGATTTCTTCCAGATGTGCATAGATGTTGTCGAGCGTGCCGTAGCGGGCCAGCAGGCTCTCGGCGGTCTTTTCGCCCACACCCGGCACGCCGGGGATGTTGTCAGATTTGTCGCCGACCAGGGCCTTGTAATCCACCACCTGTTCCGGGCGGACGCCAAGTTTTCTGACCACATCTTCGGGGGTGATGTAGGTCTGGTCGTCGCCGGCCAGATAGACGACCGTGCGTTCGTTCACCAATTGCAAGAGGTCGCGGTCGCCGGTGATGATTTTAACGCCCAGCCCCTGCCCGGCCGCCCAGCGGGCAGCCGAACCCAGCACATCATCGGCTTCGAAGCCTTCGACCTCCAGCCGCGGCACATTGAGGGCATCCACCACCTGGCGGATGCGCTCCATCTGCGGGCGCAGGTCGTCGGGCATCTTGGCGCGGGTGGCCTTGTAATCGGGGAAGATTTCATCGCGGAAGGTCTTGCCGGTATCGAAGGCGACGGCCAGGTAATCGGGTTTGTCCTGTTCGTAGAGGCGCAGCAGTTCGCGGGCGAAGCCATAGACGCCGGCGGTCGGCTCACCCTTGGAGGTCTGCCAGCGGGTGGCGGCGCCGGCCGCATAGCCGGTCAGAGCAAAGTACATGCGGTAGGCCAGGGCGTGGCCGTCGATGAGATAGAGGGTGGGAGGCATGACAGTTCGATTTTACCGCAAGTGAAGGCGAGCGGCGAAGGAAGAGGGTGGAAAATCAAATCCGCCGCCGTATTATGAAAGTCGGCGGGAAGCCGACTTCGAGGGCCTGTCCCAACAGGCCATGAGGAGCGGTATCTCTGTCCCCTGACCGGGAGCGGATCCGCCGGCGCCATTGTCCCCGCAAACGGTGAGGCAGCCGCTCAGCGCAGCGGCTGCGAAATCCCCTGGCGCTGGCGCGTCTGGGCGATGAATTCTTTGACCAGTTGTTGAGGCGGCAGGTTGGTTCCGCCCATGATGAGGTAGCCGGGCGCCCAGAAATCGCCGGAGGGATTCTCTTTCTTGAAGCGCGGGAATTCGGCAAAGATTTTCTCGGAGGTGTGCTGGCGCAGGATGCGCATCAGGTAGCCCGGCGAGGTGGCAGGAGGCACGTTGACAATCCATTGCAGGTAATCGGGCCGCACGGCGATCTGTTCCAGCCGCCAGCCAAAGGCAACGCAGATTTCCGGCAGCCATTCTCCCAGCCGGTCGGCCAGGTCGCCGGTCAAATGATGCTGAGCAAAGCGGGGGATAAGCAGGCAGGCGTAACTCAGGTTGTAGACCGAGGGCGAGACCGGCTCGAGGACGATTTTACGCGCCACTTCGGGGATCGAGCGCGGTTGAGAGGCCGAGAGGGGGGCCGGGAGCGGTTCGGCAGCCTCGCGCTTCTTCTTTTGGGCCCGCGATTGGCGGGTCGGCGCGGACGGCTCCGCCTGCCCGACCTCGTGCTGGCGGGTCACCGCCAGCGGGTCAATTTCCTGCACCTGGCTGCGGCGGGTCTCTTCCAGGCTGGGAGGCGCCAGACGCACGGCCGGCGAACTCTCGAGGCTGAATCGCGGCGACTGCGGCAGGGCGCCCTCCAGGCCCGGCACGTGCGAGAGGCCGGCTACCCCCTCCGGCGTCTTGGGCGGGTTGGGCGGCGGGACGCTGCCGAGGATGTCAGCCACCGCTATCGCCTGTTCTTCTTCGCTCATCTCGGACAATGTTTGCGGGTCGGGTTCGGGAGCCACCGAGAGCAAGCGCACCAGGTTGGTCGCCTGGCTGCGAATGGTGCTGAAGGGCGTCTCGGCGTCGAAAATCAGGGCCAGCACCATGCCCGCCGCCAGACTGGTGGCGTAGAGCATATGCTCGGCGTTGGTGGTCTGCAGACGGACGAAACGCACCAGGTCGCTCTCCTCCTGGCGGTCCCAATAGCGGGCGACGGTCTCGGCCACTTCGCGGGCGGCTTCTTGCGGCAATTGCCCGGCATAGGCCCACAGGCTGTCCTGGCGGGTGATGAGGGCAGCCTGGGCCGAGGATTCGAGCGTGAGACGGGTCAGGTGTTGGGCGGCGCGGTTGACGTCAGAGAGCCAGGGCAACTCGGTTTTGGAGCGGCTGACCGGCCGCCGCGCTTCCTCCCCCTTCGCGGTGGACTTCTCCGGGAAGAAGCGGTACATCATCTCCAACAAGTCCGGCAGGTAGAAGGGCTTGGAGAGGTGGCCATCGGCTTGCAATTCGTCCAGAGGTTTCTGCCAGCCGCTTTCCGAAACGGCGACCAGTTTGATATCTGGATTGGCCTGACGCAGCCGCCCGGCGACCTCAACAGCATCTTCGTCTAAGTCGCCAACGTCCAGGAACGCCAAGGGAATCCCCTTTTCGCCGGCGTACGCCACCGCCGCGTGACTTTGCCCGGTCACGCGGACGCTGAAGCGGCGGGTCTCCTCCAGTTCATGACGGAGCAATTCCCCAAAGACGCTGTCCAGGGTGATGACAAGTAATGAAATCGCCATCGTTAAAAGTGTATCATCACCTGCTCAACCAGGCAAGTAAGACATTCGGATTGTCAGGAAGTTCTAAAGTGGTCTTTTTGGCGTTCAGCCGACCGCTTCGCCGCTCTGCGGAGCGACGATCCAGTATGCCACCGCTCCCAGGACGGGAATCAAAACAATCAATAACGCCCAAACAGCGCGGGCGGTATCAGAGATTTTTTGCTTGCGCAATCCCACCAGGGCGATCAGGGTACACACAATCCAGGCCGCCACCACCAGACATTGGACGGACTGGACAAGCCAGAACATCCAGCGAAAATTGTCGAAGTTCATTGCAACCACCTCCGTATTGGTCTGTCAGATTGACCATCAAGTCTTGTGGAATTGATTATACACGCATCTGTCCACATCCCTTATAATTCGAGCCGGAGGCGCTTCATGACTCTGCATTCAGAAATCCTCGAACAACCGAAATGCCTGGGGCGCTTGCTCGAAGAGGGCCGCGCCGAAGCGGAAAGGATTGCAGCGGCCATTCGCGGCCGCTCTCCTCGTTTTGTTTTCCTGGCGGCGCGCGGCACATCTGACAACGCCGGCCGCTACGCGAATTACCTGTGGGGGGCGCAGAACGGCCTGCCGCTGGCCCTGGCCACCCCCTCGCTTTTCACCTATTACGGCCAGCCGCCGCAATTGAAGGACGCCCTGGTGGTGGGCGTCTCGCAATCGGGCAAATCGCCCGACATCGTCAGCGTGATCGAGGAGGGCCGCCGCCAGGGCTGCCTGACCCTGTCCATCACCAACGCGCCCGATTCGCCGCTGGCCCAAGCCTCCGAATGGGTCTTGGATATCCGGGCGGGGGAGGAAAAGGCCGTCGCCGCGACCAAGACGTACACGACCGAGTTGCTGGCGATTGCCATGATTTCGGCCGCCCTGCGCGGCGACAAAGCCCTGTGGCGCGACCTGAGCCAGACGCCCCGCTGGGTGGAAGCGGTGCTGGAACTCGATGCCCAAATCGGCCAACTGGCCGAGCGCTATCGTTACATGAACCTGTGCGTGGTGCTGGGCCGCGGCTTCAACTACGCCACCGCCTTCGAATGGGCGCTGAAGTTGAAAGAACTGACCTACATCGTCGCCGAACCGTATTCGTCCGCCGATTTCCAGCACGGGCCGATTGCGATGGTCGCGGGTGGGTTTCCCGTCATGGCCGTCGCCCCGCAAGGCAAGGTCTTCGATTCCATGCTCGGCATGTTGCAGCGGCTGCGCAACGAACACAACGCCGAACTGGTCGTCATCTCCGACGCCGCCAGCGCCCTCTCGCTGGCCCAATCGCCGCTGCCGCTGCCGCGCCAAATCCCCGAATGGTTGACCCCGCTGGTGGCCATCGTCGCCGGGCAATTGTTCGCCTATCATTTGACGCGCGCCAAAGGCTACGACACCGAGAAACCGCGCAGCATCGGCAAGATTACCGAGACGCATTGAGCCTCCTTTCCTTTCGACAAGCCATCAGCCGCAGGATTTCCCTGCGGCTGATGACTAAGGAGGAGGAAGATGAAGGCCAGCCAAACTTACAAGGCGGCAAACGTGATCAATTCGATGCCTTTCTGCGACACCGCCTCGGCGACCTCGGCATCGGTCAAAATCTGGAATTCGATCTCCCGTTGAGCAGCATAAGAAGACAAGCGCGCCAGTTCATCCGTATAAAGGCCGGGGTGGGTCATGATTTCAGTCGTTCCTTCGTGGAGCGAATCCAGGATGGCCAACAAACTGGCCTTGGTTGCCCCCTGGTCGTAAAAATCGCAGACGAAATGGTCTGGTCGGCGAGAGCGGTGCTCCGCCATCAGGTGGGGGACGAATTCCCGCACGCTGTTCATCAATTCAGCAGGAAAGCCCTGCTTGCCGGAATCGGCAAGCGGGTTGCGAATCGGCGCCTGGCATTCGTCCGCCAATTCCAGCATGGCCGAAAAGAGCATTTCGGAAAAGTAGGAGGCATGATGATGCGAATCCAGGTGGGTGGGGTTTCGTCCGGTCGCTCCTCTGAACTTTTCGACCTGGGCGCGCCATTCGGCGCGCACCTGGTCAGGGTCGAGAGAGGCCAGCCTTTCGAGAAAGGCGCCCGGCCGCCAGAAGTTCCCGTCGGCATCCACCAGAGACCGCACCTGTTCCGGCGGCAGGAGCGGCCGGCCGGAGGTCAAGACCAGGTGGACGCCCAGGCCGAGGGCCGGCGTCTGCTTCAGGGCCAGGCGCAATTCGTCTTCCACGCCCGGCAGGTTCATCATCGCCGAGGTGGAGGTGACAATTCCTTCCAGATGGGCGGCGCGGATGCCCTCGTCCACCGCGGCGGTGCGGCCGTAATCATCGGCGTTGACAATCAGGCGGACCGTCATCGCTGTCCCGCCATCCTTTCCAGATATGCCCGATACAGCCGCCGGAAGTGCTTCTGGGGGGCGCGGTAATATTCGTCAGGGTCCACCTCCAGGCGCGCCCATTCCGGGATAGGCTGCACTTGCGGCCGGGCGGCGGCGAATTCCTTGAGCACCAGGGCGTGGGGTTTGAGCGAACCATCGGGGCGAATCAGACCGAAGAAGCGCTCATGAACGGCGTCGGCGCAGGGCGGCTGGTTCCAGAGTTCCTCGGCGTAGTCGGCAAAGCACCAGATGAAGGCCCCCAAGGCGCCGACTTCCACCAGTTTCGGCAGGGACTGGCGCAGGAATTCGGCCAGGTCTTCCTCGGCGGCCAAAAACTGTTGACGATGACCGGCCTTGCCGCGCCACTTCAAAATATAAGAGGCTTCCCCCGGCCGGGCCGTGCAACTGCCAAACTCTTCGAGCAAGACCGGCTTGCCGCACAGGGCAGCGGTAAGGGCCACGTTGTAAGCGAGGAAATCAGGGTCGAGCGGCTGACGCGCCACGTCCGAGTAGATGGAGTAGGCGTGCATGACCGCCCGGTCGGTCTCGGCAAAGCACTGGTCCACGCGCAGGCCGGTATCGGCCTCCAGGTCGGCGCCATGCAGGCCGATGGAGACGGGGTGGTTGGGGTCAATATCGTGGATGAGGGCGGTCATCTGACGCACCCAGGCGCGGCCGGCGGCGGCGTCTTGCGGCCAGGCGAAGAGGTCCGGCTCGTTGCCCAGGCTCCACATCCAGATGCCGGGATGGTCCTTGAGCGCCCCAACCACCCGGCGCAGGAGCAGGCGCTCGGCGGAAAGGGCAATCGGGTCATGGAACAGATTGCGATAGCCGCCCTCGACCAGTTTGCCGACGCTGACGACTTCTTTGATCCAGGGATGGTGCGGCAGCGGACCGCCAAGCAGCCAGCGGGGCGCCCAGTTCGGGCCGCTCATGTGGCCGACGAAGAAAGTCGGTTCGAGGCCCAGGCCGAGGTCGGCGGCGATGTCGGCGACGGCGATCAGGTGGTCGAGAGCGGTCGCCTCGACTGTATCGGGGGCAGGCTGGAAGTCGTCCCAAAGCAGGAACATGCGCACCACGTCCAGGCCCAGGTCGCGAATCAGGGCAAATTCCTCGCGCACTTCGCCGGCGTCGAAGTCGCTCCACCAGAAGACAGCCTTGCGGCGCGGCCAGTAGTTGACACCCAGCAGGAAGGGTTCGCTCACGGCTGCGCCTCCAGAGCGGTCTGATAGATGGCGTTCAGCAGGGAGAGTTCGCCGCCGGCGTCGTGTTCAAGCGCCCAAATCATGATGCCCGAGCCGCGTTCCATCGCCAGGCGGGTCTTGGCCTGGATGGTGGGGATGCCGTTGTAGTTGATGAGCGTGCCGTAATAATCGAATTCGTCCAGGTAGGCGGCAGCCGGGTCGGCGGCGACGATGCGGCGGAAGGGGGCCTCATTGGGCCGGGCGTAGAACGGCACGCCCAGGACCGCCTTATCTGGCGGCAAGCCGCGTCCCAGCCAGTAGTCGAGCGAAGCGACCGCGTACTGGTAAGAGGAGTGCGGCGTCCCGCCATCGTAGGCCATGATGTTGACGAAGTCGGTCAGGGCGAAGGTCTCGCTGGGGATGCCGGCGCCGTGTTCGCCGAGGGCCACCACCGCCATGGTCAACAACTTGTCCTGCGGCAAGGCGGCGCGCAGTTCGGTCATCAGCGCCAGGAAGTTTTGGGCCGACTGGCCGGGGTCCGGGTATTCCCAGTCGATGTCCGCGCCGTCGAAGTCGTAGCGGGCGACGATCTCCACCAGGTCGCGGACGAAGACCGCCCGGCTGGCGGGGTCGGCAGCCAGCGCCTCGAACTGCTCGTCCCAGCCCCAACCGCCGACCGAAATCAGCACCTGGACACCGTGCTCGTGGGCCTGCCCGACAATCTCTTCGATTTTCCAGGGGTTGTTGAGCGGCGCGAAGGTGCCATCGCGGTTGGGAATCAGGAAAGCGTAGTTGATGTGAGTCAAGTGTTCATAGGGAATAGCCGCCGGGACAATGGCATCGGTGGCATATCCAATGATGCGGAAACCGTTGAGCATAGGGGGTGATTCCTTTGGGCCGCAGGCGCCCAGCAAGAGAGTCAGAAACAAGGAGACCATCAGGACGAAGCGTCGGCGAGAGAAACCTACGACACGCATGGTCAGCCTCGCAGCGTCAGGTTGAGGCGCTCGACGAGGGGCAAAATGCGCCTCTCGATGAGGAAGCGCGCCGGAGTGCCGCGATTCTCGTGGGCCTCCTGCAACAATGCGCCCAGCGTCTGCGCAATCTGGAATTCGAGGCGGCGCCAGAGCGGGACGTTCAGGTAGTCGCGCCCCTGCTGCACCGCCTGCAGAACAGCAGCCTGGAGGGGATGGCCGGCAGGATAGGCCTGGTGCAACGCCTCCAGCCGGGCAGGCATGCTCCCCACGCGCTCCGCCCACATCAACTGAGCCTCTTTGCTCACCAGGAACTGGATGAACTCCACCGCTGCCCGCTCCCGGTCGGGATAGCCCTGGGTATGCTGCCAGATGACGAAGTCGCCGCCGCCAAACCAGGGCGTCTCGGTCAGGGGCGCAAAAGCGACCGTTTCCAGGCCCTTTACCAACCCCTGGCCGCGAATCAAATTGGTGGCGATGAAACGATTGTCAATCACCAGCACTGCCGCCCGGCGCTGCAGGAACAGGTTCAGGCACTCCTCCTGGGTGAGATGGACATAAGCGGGCGGCACCAGCCGGTAGAAATTCAACCAGTCGGTCAAGCCGTCCAAAGCGGGCGGCAGGTCGAGCAGCACTTGCCTGCCTTCCTCGTCCACGAATTCGCCGCCTGCGCTCCAGATACACGAGGCGGCCATGTGCACCAGGTCGGTGTAGGGCGGGGGAACATACGGGATGACCACCGGACTCTCCAGCCCGGCCTGACGCAGTTGCTCGGTCGTGGCCGTCAGAGCGCGGCGACTCCCAAAGGCTTGCGCCGGGTCGAGGCCGGCTCCTTGCAGCAAATCGCGGTGATAGCAGACCAGATAGACGTATCCCGTCCAGGGCAGCGCCCAAATACGCTCGTCGCCGACCAGGCGCGTGCTGGCCCAGGTGGGCGGAGAAAATGCCTGCGCTCCGCCCATCGCTTCGATTTCCGGCGGGTGGAAGGCGCGCAGGGCGTTCATCGTCGCCAGGCTGCTGACCCACGAACCGCCCAGGTGCGAAAGGTCGGGGCCTTTTCCGTGGGAGGCGATGGTGACGAACTCCGCCCAGGCCGTCCCCCAGGTCATGCGATACAGATGCACCCTGACGCCGCTCTGGCGCTCGAATTGCGCAGCCAACTCCGAGAGCGTTTGAAAATCCACCTCGGCGTCGGGAATACAAGACATTTCGATTTCAATCATGGAACACCTCGATGCTCGGCGACCGGCGCTTCGATCGTCTGTGCCAGGCGAGCGCGGACCTCGGGCCCGGCGCGCAGCCCGGCCTGCTCCATGCCGATGAGGACCGAACCGATCACCGGCGGCACGGCCAGGCGGACGAACGTGGCTCGCGGCGCCACCTTCCAAATCGTTTCCTGCATTGGTTCGATGAGGCGCGTCCCGCCGTCGAACATGCTGCCCGACATCACCACCTCGAACTGTTCCTGCTCGAATCCGAGTTGATGGATGACGCCGATGGCCATCTCGCCCAACTGACAGCCCGCCCAGCGAATCAGGTCGCGCGCCGTCTGGTCGCCGGCCTCGGCGACGCGAAAGACAAGCGGGGCTTCAGAGGCGCCAATCTGATAGCGGCCCTTGGTGTAGCCCTCCAGCAAGTCCTCGGCGTCGCGGGCGCCGGCAAATTCGATGAAAGCCTCGGTCAGGGCAGTGGGAGGAATGCGCTGCGACCAGGCGTAACCGACCAGTTGCATGGCCCGAAAGACCAACTCGGACCCGCCCGCCGCCTCGCCCATCACCACCCCGTAGCCGGTGACGCGGCCCTCGCGCTGGTGAGCGCGGTCCCAGCCCCGGCAATTGCAACCGGTTCCCGAGACCACAGCCACCCCCCAGCCTTCCGTCGTCCCGGCCACCAGGCCGGGGATGGCATCGTTGACCAGTTTGCAGGGGGCGCGCAGGCCCAGGGTGTCAATCACCGCCATGATGGGCTCATATTCGCAGGGCCAGTCGTAGCCGGCGATGCTGAAACCGGCGCCGGCAATCTGCCCGGCTGCGATCCCGGCCTGCAACAAGGCCTGTTCAAAACATTCGTGCAAGACAGCCCGCAGCCCCTCGAAGCCGACCATTTGATGATTACCCGGTCCACCTTCGTAGAAGGCCACGGTTGAGCCATATTCGTCAGAAATTAAAAACCGGGTTTTGGTTCCCCCGGCGTCTGCTCCCAAAAAGTAGCGCATAGTCTCCTTCTCTCTTCTGCCGGCGGGCGAACCTGCCGGCAGAAGAGGAATCACGTCCAGAATTGGGGCAGGTGCTGGCGGTGGGTCTCCAGCATATCGTCGAGCACGGCCTGGACCTTGTCGGCTTTGGGACCCAGTGGATGCGCCAGCAGCGCCTGGTAGGCGGCCTCTCGGTCGCCGTGGACGGCGGCCTCGACCGTCAGAATTTCATAGGCCTTGACCTGGGCAATCAGGCCAAAGCAGGCTGGCGGCAGCGGTTCGGCGGGGAGGGGCCGAATGCCATCCCGATGGACGGTGGCGGGCATTTCCAGCACCCAATCGGCCGGCCAGTCGCGCACCGCGCCGTCGTTGCGCAGGTTGACGATGTGGGTTTCGCCCAGGTCGTTGTAATGGGCGTTCAGCAACTGAGTGGCGACGGTCGAGTAATAGGCGCCGCCGCGCTTCATCAGGTCGGCGGGAGGCTCTTTGAGGGCCGGGTCCGCATATTCGCGCAACAAATCTTCCTCGACGGCAATCACCTCGTCGGCGCGCGAGGGCGGCCACTTCTCCTGGGCAGCCAGTTTGCGGTCGGTGTGATAGAAGTATTGCAGGTAATAATTGGGAATCATGCGCAATACTTCGATGAGGCGCGGCTCCCATTCGGGATGTTCCTGGGTCTTGAGTTCGGCAATGTATCCCTCGATGATTTGCGGCCAGACGTCTTCGCCGTCAACGGTAAAGCCGCGGTGCCAGGAGAGATGATTCAGGCCGAGGGTCTTCAACTCGGCACGCTCAGGCGGGATCTCCTTCCCCATCAGAGCGGAAAGTTTCGAGAGAATCATCATCTTGGCCGTGATGGGCACGTTGCAGACTCCGACCGCAGGCACATCGGGAGCATATTGGGTGAGGGCTTGCGTCACCAGGCCGGCAGGATTGGTGAAGTTGACCAGCAAGGCCCCCGGCGCGGCCAGTTGGCGCATGTCGGCAGCGATTTTGAGAATGACGGGAATGGTGCGCAAGGCTTTGGCCATGCCGCCCACCCCGGTTGTCTCCTGGCCAATCAGGCCGTGGCGCTTGCCCAGATACTCATCGCGGCGGCGGGCCTCCATCTGCCCGACCCGCAATTGGGTCGTGACATAGGAAGCCCCTTCAATGGCCTGGCGCTGGTCGGTCGTCAGGACCACCTTGAAGGGGTTGCCTTTGTGGGCCACCATCCGCTGGGCGAATCCGCCCACGATGTCCAGGCGGCGCGGGTCAATATCCATCAACCAGAGTTCTTTGAGCGGGAATTTTTCGACCCGCGCCAGGAAACCGTTCACCAGTTCAGGAGTGTAGGTTGAGCCTCCTCCAATGACTGCGACTTTCATCCTTCACCTTTATTTCTCGACACCGGTAATCACAATGCCTTGAACGAAGAAGCGTTGGGCAGCGAAGAAGATGATCAGGGGGATGATGAGGGTCATCAAAGCGCCCGCCTGGATGTACTGCGGCTGCTGCCCGTAGATGCCGTTGAAGCGCGCCAGCGCCACCGAGACCGGCTGCAAATCCATGCGCGTGGAGAGGTAGATGAGCGGGCCAAAGTAGTCGTTCCAGGCCCAGACGATGTGAAAGACCGTCACCGCGACGATGGCCGGGTACGACTGCGGGATGATCACCGAGGTCAGGATGCGCAACGGGCTGGCGCCGTCCATCATGGCCGCCTCGTCCAATTCGCGCGGCAGGGTCATGAAATATTGGCGCAGCAGGAAGGTATCGTAGGCGTTGGCAAAGAAGGACGGGACGATGAGCGGCAGCCAGGTGCCTACCCAGCCGATTTGGGTGAAGAACGTGAAGGTCGGGATGACCGTCACCGCGCCGGGCAGGAAAATCGTGGAAATCAGCACGATGAAGAGGAAATCCCGGCCGGGGAAGCGGAAGCGCGAGAAACCAAAGGCGACGATGATGCACGAGACGAGCACGCCGATGGTGGTCGTGAAAGCGTAGAAGAAGGTGTTCCACAGCATGCGCGGGTAGTCAATATCGCGCCAGACGCGGGTATAGTTGGACCAGGTCGGCGAGAAAATCCAGGGGCGAGAGAGCGATTTGTAGTAGCCACCTGTCCACAGAATCGGGTCGGCAGACGGATTTTCCGGGTCGATGAACACGCTCTCGCGTTGAAAGCCTGCGACCAAAGCCAATTTTCGAATCGTGCCGTCGGGCATGGGCACGTTATATACATCCAGCCGTTTGCCCACATACTCGTTCAAGTCAATCACGAGTTCGGTGGGCGTGCCACCGCGGTTGACCTGGAAGGTGTAGGTATTCGTATTTTCGCCGTTGAATGTATAGGTGGGAACATCGGCCGGGTAGATGGGCGATCCCATGATGGTAATCTGGGTTGGCGTCTTGAGCGACGTCAAAATCATGTACAGAAAAGGCATCAGGTAAATCGCCAGCAATGCCGCCGTGAAGGCCGTCACAAAGGCCGAATTGAGGGCCTTTTTGGTTTTTGTGCGACGCAGGGTTGCATTCATGATATCCATGGCCATTGACCTCCTCTACGGATTCTCGCTGGCGTAATAGACCCAGAAACGGGCCGTGGAGAACAATACAATTGTCACAATCAGAATCACCACGAACAGCAGCCAGGCAAGCGTAGAACCGTAGGACATGTTTTGATTGGTGAAGAACTGTTTATACAGATAGAGATTGTAGAACATCGTCGCTCCGCCAGGACGCCCGGTGCCGGCATTGACAACCAGCGGCACCAGGAAGTACTGGAAAAGGCCGACGATGGAAAGTGTCAGGTTATAGAAAATCACGGGCGAAATCATCGGGAAGGTGACATTCCAGAAAGTGGCAACTTTCCCGGCGCCGTCCACTTTGGCAGCATCGTAGAGGTCGGTCGGCACCGACTGGATGCCGGCCAGCATGGTCAGCATGGCATTGCCGATGCCCCAAATGCCCATGATCACATAGGTGGGATAGACCCAGTTAATATCGTTGGCCCAGCCGGGCAATTTCTCATACGGAACACCCATGGCCAATAAGATGCGATTGATCCAACCCGTTTCCGGATTGAGCACCCCGCCCCACAGGAACACGCTGGCGACGAAGGGGATGATGTAGGGCATATAAAACATGGAACGGAAGAACGACTGCCCCTTGAGATGCTTATTATTCATCAGGAGCGCCAACAGAAGCGGAAGAAAGATGCCAACCGGCAAGGCAATCAGACCAAAGCGGATGGTCACCCACAGTGCTCCCGGCGTCGAATTCGGCCGCATGTTCCAGACTGCGTTGTCGTTGAACAACTTGACATAGTTGTCCAGGCCAACAAAACGCGGCGGATTGAGAACACCATCGGTAATCTTGATGTCCATGAAAGAAAAGATCAGCGTTGCTACCATGGGAATGAGGGTAAAGACAAGAAAACCGATGATCCAGGGGCTCAAGAAAAGCATCCCATTGCGAAACTCGTGTCTCGCCAGCGGTGTCATTTCACGCAAGGTCTTCAGCGAGGGCGGTTTGGGGAGACCGCGCATCAGTTGTTCCATATTGGCACTCCTTACAAACAGGATGTTGGGGCGGGCCGATTCGCTCAGCCCGCCCCAAGTATATCAAACCAATCTTAGCGGTTGAAGATCGCCGTCAGATCGGCTTCCAGGGTCTCGATCTCGCGCTGGAGGTCAAGGCCTTCGGTGTTACCCATCAGGTCGCCAAAGGTCTGGATGCGAGCCCAGCCCTCGTTCCAGTTGGGCATGTAGCCTTCGGCGCTCGGAACATCCGGGTACGCCAGGCCAGCCAGAATCGGATCCCAACTGGTCACGAACGGATACTGAGCGGACTTGGCATCCAGGAACGGCTGCTGATATTCAGGCAGGGCCGGGAAGCCACCGTAGGCCGCCGGCAGGTCGCCGTGACCGACCACCAGGTACTCGGTGCCGACCGGGCCGATGAGGAAGGCCAGCACTTCGAAGGCCTCTTCAGGATGCTGCGTGCCCTTCCAGATGCGGAAGGTATCGGCGTCGACGCGGCTGTGAACCTGCCCATCCGCCGAGACCGGGATGACGCCCAGTTGGAACTCGTTGCCGGCCGCCGCGAAATCACCCAAGCAGCAGGTGTACCACAGCATGGTGACGGTCATGGCAATCTTGCCGCTGGCGAAGGTGTTGCCAGAGCCGAACTCGGGGCTGCCCGCCACCGAGGCGTTCGGGATGAAGGGCTGATCGCCCCAGATGCCGTCATAGTACCAGGCCCAGGCCTCTTTCCACGAATCGGGAATGGCCGCCTGATAGTTGCCCGCCTCGCCCGTGTAGTAGGACGGAGTGCCGTGGAAGGCGCCGATGTAGGACGGGTGACCAGACCAGGTCGGATGGAAACCGTACTGGACGATCTGGTTGCGGTCGAAGTCCGGCGACAGGGCATTGTTGCCGTTGGCATCGATGGTCAGCATGCGGGCGACCTGGGTAAAGGTGTCCCAGTTCCACTCCACCTGGGTGCCGTCGGGCATGACGTACTTCTCGCCGTAAGCGGCAGGCGGGTAGTTCAGGCCGGCTTCATCGAACATCTGCGGGATGTAGAAGACGGCCGCCGGGAAGACCAGGAAGGGCAGACCCACCTGACCCTCTTCGGTCTGGTACATGTCGATCAGGGCCGGGTCATAAGCGCTGGTGTCGAACCCGCTGCTCTCGATGTAGGGGGTCAGTTCAAGCCACTGGCCATAGAAGGCGTTCGAGCCAGCCCAACCCACCGGGCCGATGACGTCCGGGCCTTGATTGGCGGCAATCTGAGTCGCCAGAGTATCGCGGGCGCTGTCATAGGGGACGACCTCCAACACCAGTTCGATGTTGTCATGGGTAGCGTTGAACTCGTCCACCAACGCCTGCTCGACCTCGACCTGCTGCGGGTCGGTGCCCGTGCCCAGACCAACGAACCAGCGAATCTGGACGGGGCCGCCGCCGGCACCTTTGCAGGCCGTCAGGGCCATCGAAAGGACCAGCACGATGGCCATCAGAGCAAACAGTTGCTTCTTCATGGTATTTCTTCTCCTCGAGTGATATTCTGGAAAGGATTGTACTTACGGACATACAAGGGGCAAAGGTCAGACATTTCTTTCAGGCGATCACCTCCTTCACTGGGATTCACTGCAACCACAAGATTGTCGAATGACGATCTCGGTTGGCAAAAGTGTCATCGGATCGGCCGGCTCCCCCTGGAGCAATTTGAACATTTGCAGGCCAGCCATCCGACCGACTTCTTCGGTAGGGGCGCGGACGGTCGTCAGAGGCAAGGGCAAAATGCAGGAAAAGTGCTGGTCATCGAAGCCAACCACCGAGACCGCCTCCGGAACGGGAATATCGGCATCGTGCAAGGCGCGGATGACACCCAACGCCGAGTCGTCGTCGCTGGCAAAGACCGCGTCGAAGTCCGGGTGGTTGTTTGCCAGGAAAGCGCTCATCTCCTGATACGTCACCTCGCGGTCGAATTCGCCGCGGATGATGAGGCGCGGGTCGTAGGGGATGCCGTGCGCCTCCAGCGAGGCCTTGTAACCGAGTTCGCGCCAGTGGGAGTCCTCATGATTTTCCAGCCCGCGCGTGAAAACAATACGCCGCCTCCCATGCACCTCGATCAAATGATCGACGATCTTGCGGGAGGCGGCCTTATTTTCAATGGTCACGTAAGGAACATTCAAATAAGGCGGCGGCGTGCGGTGCACCAACACCATCGGAAAATTCATCCGATACCACTGCGCCAGTTGTTCTTCCTGAAGGGCATCGGCAAAGACGACCACGCCATCGGTGTTGTGCGGCCCCACCGGAGGCGGATAATCCTTGCGCAAATCGGCCCGATACGTCGCCACCAGCAAATTGTGATGATTTTCAGCCACAATCCTTTCCAGACCGCTCAACAACGGCGTGAAGAAATCGTAATTGATGGTCGTCAGCAGCAAACCAATCGAGCGGGTTTTGCGGGTGGCCAGATGCCGGGCGGCTGCATGGGGAACGTAATTCAATTCGGCCATCACCTTGCTGATTCGCTCGGCCACCTCAGGAGAAACCGGAGCGTTGCGGTTAATGTAACGGCTGACCGTCGCCACCGACACATCGGCCTGGCGGGCAACATCACGGATGGTGATAGAATGCGATTTTCGAGTCATCGGGGCGATTTTGTGGAACCGGTTACAGTAACCGGTTACATTATTACATAACTGCCAGGCAGAGTCAATAGCCTATATCTTAAAATTCTCTACCTCGCCCAATTGGAGTAAAATAAACCTGCAAGACCCCCAACAGCGCCCGTCTTACCGAAAGGAGTCTGCTATGCAACTGCGCTGCACCTACTGCCAGACCATGTTCGCTCTCAGCCGAGACGAAATGCTCGCCGCCCTGGAGCATGTCGAAGAACAAAAACTCAAATACTATGACGCCCACTGCCCCAAGTGCCGGCGCGCCAACCGCGTCGACCGCCTCAAATTGGAACTGGCCTACCCGAACTGGAAAGCCGATTTGAAAGCGTTAGCCAAACAGGCTGCCGCGCAGGAACCTGCACCTGTCCCCCAGCCCGCCGCCCAGAGCGGCAACGCCCCAGCAGGAAAGAAATCGGCCGGTTCCAAAAGCGGCGGCGCGGCAACCAAAAAACCGGCCGCCCCGGCAAAACCCAAAACCGCAGCCAAATCGAAATGACCATCCGAGCCGTTTACATCGACTTCGGCGGTGTCCTCGTCCGCACCGAGTTCCAGGCGCCGCGCCAACACCTGGCCGACCGCCTGGGCATGACCTACGACGACCTGATGCGGCTCGTCTTTGAGAGCGAAACCGCCCGGCAGGCCAGCCTGGGCCTGATTGACGAACAAAGCCACTGGGAGGCTACCCTGCGCACCCTCGGCCTGCCCACCGACCGCCGCCAGGCCCTGACCGAGGCCTTCTTCGGCGGCGATGTAGCCGACCGCCGCCTGCTCGCCGTCTTGCGGAATTTGCGCCGGCGATACAAAGTCGGCCTGATCAGCAACGCCTGGTCAGGGCTGCGCGCTTACATCACCTCGCAGGGCTTTGCCGACGCCTTCGACGAAATGATCATTTCCGCCGAAGTCGGCCTGGTGAAACCCGACCCCGCCATCTACCGTCTCGCCCTCGAGCGGCTGGGGGTCCGGGCAGCCGAGGCCGTCTTCGTGGACGACTTTATCGAAAACGTCGAGGCGGCCCGCGCCGTCGGTATGTACGCCATCCACTTCCGCGATCCCGACGAGGCCCTGGCCGCCTTGAACTCGGCCCTCGAAAATCACCGCTGAGCAGCATTCGTCCGGGCAGACATGGGCACCCTTTATCTCGTCGCCACGCCGATCGGCAATCTCGAGGACATGAGTCCGCGCGCCGTACGGACTCTGCGAGAGGCAGCCCTCATCGCCGCGGAAGACACCCGTCAGACCCGCAAACTGCTCGCCCACTTCGACATTCACACCCCGCTGACCAGTTACTTCGAACACAACAAATTGAGCAAACTGGAGGCCATCCTGGCCGCCCTGGAAAAGGGCGACGTGGCCCTCGTCTCGGACGCCGGCACGCCAGCCATCAATGACCCCGGTTACGAACTGGTGCGCGCCGCCCTGGCGGCCGGGCACGCCGTCTGCCCCATCCCCGGCCCATCTGCGCCGCTGGCTGCGCTGGCCGCTTCAGGGCTGCCCACCGACGCCTTCCTGTACCTGGGTTACCTGCCGCGCAAATCGGCCGAGCGGCAGGCCCTGGTTCGTCAGGTAGCCGATCTGCCCTACACGCTCATTTTTCTGGAGACTCCTCACCGTCTGCGCGCCGCTCTGACGGACCTGCAAGCCGTCCTCGGTGACCGGCGCGCGGCCGTCGCCCGCGAATTGACCAAAGTTCACGAGGAAATCTGGCGCGGCCGGCTCTCGGAGGCCAGGGCTTACTTCGCCCAGCGCGAACCGCGCGGCGAGTTTACCCTGGTCATCGAAGGCAGGGAAAAAAGCAAAGAAAAGTGGAGCCGCGAAAAAGTGTTAATCGCCCTGCGCCTGGGACAAAGATTGGGGGAGGCCCCCGCCGTCCTGGCCAAACGGGTCGCCCAAGAGAGCGGCTGGGAACGGCGCGAGGTCTATCAACTCGCCCGCAAAAAGTGAAAGTTTCCCGCCCAACAATCGAAATCAGGCTTCGCTTCGCCGCTTCCCCGCCAGTCGCAACTAGCAGTCTGCTGCCTCAGGGATGTTCCCAGCGCGCATACACTGCTTGCGAGAGCAGCCTAGCGGCGCTCCTCTCGACCGTCACCAGTTCGCCGCATTCGACCTGTCCCCCCCGTCCCTCCATCATCTCGGCCAGGACCGTATAAGCGTGGACAGCCGGCAATTTGACGGCATACACCGTCAGAATGACGAACAGCGGCCGGGGGGATAATACCTCTCGGCAAGCGCGCAGCAACTCCGGCAACGCTCGATAGACTTCCCAGACCTCGCCCTTCGGTCCGCGCCCGAATTTGGGCGGATCCAGTAGAAGGCCGTCATACTCGATTCCCCGCCGGCCCTCGCGCTGAACGAATTTGAGGGCGTCATCCACGATCCAGCGCACCGGACGCTCGGCCAGCCCGGAAAGCACCGCGTTCTGACGCGCCCAGGCCACCGACTTCTTCGAGGCGTCCACATGCGTGACGGCGGCGCCGGCGGCGGCACAGGCCAGGGTGGCCAGGCCCGTATAGCCGAACAGATTCAGCACCCGAATCTCTCGTTTGGCATCCTTTTGAGCGTTGGCAATTTTCCCGGCCGCCCAATCCCAGTGAGCGGCGCATTCCGGAAAGACGCCCAAATGCCGCCCCGGCGTGGTCATGGCCGCGAAACGCAGGCGGCCGTACTGCATCGTCCAGGATTCGGCCACCGGCCTCCTGAATTGCCAATGTCCGCCGCTCTCTTCGCCGCTGGGGACGAAGACGGCGTCGGCCGCTTCCCAGGCAGAGACGGGCAGGCGCGGGGTCCACAACGCCTGCACCTCCGGGCGGACAAAGGTGTAAGGGCCAAAGCGTTCCAGTTTTCGGCCATGGCCGCTGTCGAGCAATTCATAATCCTCCCAGCGGGGGGAAGCGAGCAAATGAATCTCAGGCATGTCTTTCATTTCTCTCCGCTCATAACCTCGCCGCGGTAAGCAGGTCGAGCCGCTGAATGTTAACCGATTTTGGTCGAAATGCCCATCGCTTTCGTCTGCATGATTCAACCGGTTTCCGCAAAGGGAGCAGAGAGGCTGAGATCAGCAAACGGGAACGGCGACTTGCAGAAGCCGTTCCCGTTTCATTCGAAGAGGCTGCAAGCGCCTTTTCAGACGATTTTGCGCGCTTCCATGTAGAAGCGCTTTTCGTGCGCTTCGCCCATCGAGAAGGTTTTGCGCGGCAGGGCGCCATCCAGGATGACCGTCTTGAACAGGTCAGACTTGGCCATGCCCGGCACATAGAAACCGGCGTTGCCCGGCTGGCTGCCCAATTTGCAGACGACCTCCTCGCCATGGACGTAATCAATCTTGTCCGCGCCGCCTTCCTTCATGAATCCATCCAGAAAGGCTTGCAGCGTGCCGACCGGCAGGTTGGAGGTCGGGTTGGCAATTTCGACCACGCCAAACGTCCGCCCCTCGCCGCCGCCGATCATGCCGACCAACTGGGCAGGCCCGGTCTGCTCATCGACGCGGCGCACCATCATTTCGGCCGTCGGCACGGGGATGTAGGTGCAGCCGCCCAGCGCCTGACGCATCGCCGCCAGCACATCGCGCCTCAGCCCAAACAGGACGCGGTGAATCGGCTCGAATTCCAGTCCTTCGTCGTGGACGTTTTCGATTTCCACCAGGGCGTAACGCGCCGGATGGTTGAGGCCGACTTCGGGCTTCATCCGCTCCCAGACGGCTTTGGCCGTAGCAAGGGAGTGGTTGCCGTCGCCCATGGCAAACAGCAGGACGGGTTTGTCTTGAGCGATGTCGTATTTGGCAGCAAAGACTTCCGGCCTCGCCAGTTCACGCAGCGCGGCCACCACCTGCTCTTCCAGCGCCTCGCCGACGGCGTAGCCGGTGAGGTGGCCGGAGCCGAGCATCAGGTCGAAGTCGTAGAGTTTTTCCAGTTTGGCTTTGGCCGCGCCGACCGGTTCGATGACCGTCCGCTGCGGGTCGTCAATCAGGACGAGGATGTGCGGCAGTTCAAGCGCCGCGCCGGTGCGGATTTTCATGCGCGGGGGCAGGCGCTCGACGATGGTGCCTTCGGTGGCACGGATCAGGCTGGTGGAGCCTTTGGTGTAGTCGTACTGCTCCAGGTCGAGGCAGAGCATCAGGCCGCGGCGGGTCTTGCCGTCCACGCTGCGCTCGACGTAAATGAGGCCCTCGTGTGGCTCCAGGATGCCCTCATCGAGGTATTTGCGCATCGTGGCCTGGATGGAGGCAATCCGCTCGGCCTCGCCCGGTTTTTCGAGATAGACCTCGGGCAGAATCAGGTTGAGGGTCGAGGGAGCATCGCCGACGATTTCGGCAGCCTTCTCCCAGTATTCGGGCTGGGAGGTGAACTGGTCGCAGGCGATGACTGCCCATTTGGTCAGGTCAATGCCCTTTTTGGGCAGATAGACTTGGGGGATTTGGATACCGATGTCTTCGTATGTTTTCATTGTTTATTTTTAGCATCGAATGAAACGAATGGGACGAAATTGGCCTTTAGCATCGAATGAAACGAATGGAACGAAATTGGCCTTTAGCATCGAAGGACACGAATTACACGAAAATTTTCGTATCCTGGCCGGTTAATGGCTTTTGGCAAACTCGATTAATTTCTCGGCCACTTCCGCGCCGACACGGCCCTGGGCTTCCCTGGTGGCCGCGCCGATGTGCGGCGAGGCGATGACGTTTTCGAGATGGAGGAGTTTCCAGTCGGTGGGCGGTTCCTCGGCAAAGACATCCAGCGCCGCGCCGGCCACTTTGCCGCTGGTCAGGGCGTCGTAGAGCGCCTGCTCGTCAATGATGCCGCCGCGGGCGCAGTTGACGATGCGCACGCCGGTCTTCATTTTGGCAAACTGTTCCGCGCCAATCATGCCCGCCGATTCCTTCGTCTTGGGCAGATGCAGACTGATGTAATCGGAGCGCGAGAGCAGTTCATCCAGCCCAACCAGTTCAACGCCTTCGGCTTCCGTGACGTAGGGGTCGTAGGCGATGACCGTCATGCCCAGAGCAGCAGCCCGCTTGGCCACTTCCTTGCCGATGTTGCCGATACCGATGAGGCCGAGAGTCTTGCCGCCGATTTCATCGCCCTCGAAGGCTTTCTTTTCCCATTTTTCTTCCTTCATGGTCTGGGTCGCCTTGTAGAGATTGCGCGCCAGCATGAACATGAAGCCAATCGCCAACTCGGCCACCGAAGCGGACGAGGCCTTGGGCGTGTTCATCACGGTGATGCCCTTCGAGCGGGCGTAGTCGGCGTCAATGGTATCGAGGCCCACCCCGCCGCGCACGATGACCTTCAGGTTGGGACAAGCGTCAATCAGCGGCTGGCGGATTTTGGTCCGCGAACGCACGACGCAGCCATCATAGTTCGGCAGGACGTTCATCAGTTCTTCGGGGGTGATTTCGAAGTTGGTGTCCACCGTCAGGCCAGCGGCGCGCATCTTTTCGATGGCTTCGGATTCCATTTTGTCGCAAACCAGGATTTTCATGTGTCGCTCCTCTCTGGAAATTTAATGACCGGAAGCAACGGGTCACGCGCCCGCCTCTTCCGGCCTATGAACGCAGTTCGTTTCACAATTTGATTGTAACATGCTCGCAAAGGCTGTCAACTGATTTCTATCCTATGCGGGCTGTGCCGATTGTTAGTGTCCGAAAGCGACAGCGTAGGCTATAATACACTCGGCAGAAGCAATCCCCTTTTTGCACCCACTCACAGGAGATGAAAATGACCAAACGCGTTCACAACTTCAACCCCGGTCCGGCCGCGCTGCCGCTGGAGGTGCTTCAGCAGGCGCAGGCCGAACTGCTCGACTACAAAGGCACGGGCATGTCGGTGATGGAAATCAGTCACCGCTCGAAAGACTTCGAAGCCATCGTGGCCGAAGCCCAGAACGACCTGCGCGACCTGCTGAACATCCCCGCCAACTACAAGATTCTCTTCCTGCAGGGCGGCGCCAGTCTGCATTTTGCGATGGTGCCGATGAACTTCCTGCCGAAGGGCGCCTCGGCCGACTACATCGTCACCGGCACCTGGAGCAAGAAAGCCTTCAAGGAAGCCCAAAAAATCGGGACGGTCAAGGCCGCCGCCAACCTGGAAGCCGAAAACTTCAACCGCCTGCCGCTGCAATCCGAACTCAAACTGGACCCGCAGGCTGCTTACCTCCACTTCACCTCCAACGAGACCATCCACGGCGTGGAATATTTCACCGAGCCGGAACCTCCGGCCGGTGTCCCGCTCATCTGCGACGCCTCGTCCGACTTCATCAGCCGCCCGCTGGATGTCTCCAAGTACGCCATGCTCTACGCCGGGGCGCAGAAGAACGCCGGGCCGGCGGGCGTGGTCGTCTGCATCATCCGCGAAGACCTGCTGGAACGCGTCCCGGCCAATCTGCCCAACCTGCTCGATTACAAGGCGCTGGCCGAAGAGAATTCCCTGCTCAACACCCCGCCCTGCTGGAGCATTTACATCGTCGGGCTGGTCTTCAAATGGGCCAAAGGACTCGGCGGCCTGGCCGAAATCGAAAGGCGCAACAAAACGAAGGCCGAGATGGTGTACCAAGTCATTGACGAGAGCGGCGGCTTCTACCGCGGCCATGCCCAATCTGACCGCTCGCGCATGAACATCACCTTCCGCCTGCCCTCCGAGGCCCTCGAAGAGCAGTTCGCCGCCGAGGCCAAGAAGCGCGACCTCATCGGCCTCAAGGGTCACCGCTCGGTGGGCGGCATGCGCGCCTCGCTCTACAACGCCGTCTCGATTGAGTCGGTGGAAAAACTGGTGGAGTTCATGAAAGAATTCCAGCAGAAGAACGGCTAGGGCGTCCAAACACCAAGAACACAAAGTTCACACAACGGACAATTACGAAACAAGTAACTACCCGGCAGGCCAATCCGGCTTGCCGGGAGTTTCATTTCTCCCTACAGTCTTATTCCCCTCTCCCCTTCTCTCTCCCCATTAACCATCCCCCATTAACCATCCCCCATTAACCACCTCCCATTAACCACCCCTCCTCCATCGTTTATAATTGCCTTCATGGACGCCTTCTTCCTCGACCCCAACCTCGAACGCTTCCCGCCCGAATCCGTTCACATCCTCGACCTGCGCGCCGAACCTTACCCCGACGGCCGCCGCGTGCGCGTCGCCATCGAACTCACCCCCTTCCTCCAGCGCCCCAACCTCGAACTCGAACTGACCAACGCCGAAGGCGCGCCCTGCGGCTCCGCCACCCTGGTCGAACCGATGGGCTGGAAACTTGAACTGACCATGCACATCCGCCCTCAGGCACGTGACACCTCGCACTTGACACCTGACACCTCGCACTTGACACCTGACACCTACACCCTCACCGCCCTGCTCCTCTACCCCGACCTCGGCGAGACCGACCGCCGCCAAATCGCTTTCGAACTCCCGCCCGCCGAATGATGCTCCCATCCCCTCGCCCATTCCCTCACCGGTCCACGATTCCTGCACATCGAACACTGAACACCGTTCACTGTTTCCTGCTCACTGCCCTGCTCGCCTCATGCGCCTCCCGCGACGCCGCCCACCTCCCACCGACCCTCACCACCTCCGCGGTTGCCTCCCTCACCCCATCACTCAGCCCCCCCCCCCCCCC
>JBEULG010000042.1:0-56271 GCA_041287425.1 Anaerolineales bacterium
CCGACCCTGACCGCCCTCATGCAAACGGGCGCGTTCAGCCTCGCTGCCCAAACCACCTACCCGGCCGCCACCCTGCCCTCCCACGCCTCCATGCTGACCGGCCTCTGTCCGGCCGACCACGGCGTGGATTGGAACGATTACCTGCCCGAGCGCGGCTATGCCCAGGGCCTCGACTTGTTCGACCTGGCCCATGCTGCCGGCCTGCGCACCGTCATGGTCGTCGGTAAGGAAAAACTCCGCCAAATCACCGAACCCTCCAGTCTGGACGAATTCACTTTCATCAACGACCGCGACCTGGTCATCGCCGCCTACGTCGCCCAGCAGGTCATCCCGCCAGGCTTTGGAGTGCTCTTCGTCCACTTCCCCACCGCCGACGATATGGGCGATGCCTATGGCTGGATGTCGCCGGAATATCTGAGCGTCCTGCGCCGCGCCGACCAGGCCCTCGCCAGCCTGCTGGAGGCCCTCGATTCTGCCGGCCTGCGCGCCGACACGCTCCTCATCGTCACCGCCGACCACGGCGGCCATGAATTCGGCCACTACACCCGCCTGCCGGTGGATATGACCATCCCCTGGCTGGTCGTCGGGCCGGGCGTCCGGCCGGTTGAATTGACCGAACCGGTCAACGTCACCGATACAGCCGCCACCGCCGCCTGGGCGCTCGGACTGCCGCTGCCGCCCGAATGGGACGGCCTGCCTGTCTACGAGGCCTTCGGCCTGGACTCGCCGCCCCGCCCTGACCCGCGCTGTCCCTGAGCGCCGTCCCTTTCCCGCTCTCTGATTCACGGAGGATTGTATGATTGTCGTCACCAGCCTCGAAGAACTGCGCCGCGAAACCGCCCGCCTGCCCCGCCCGCTGGGCTTCGTCCCCACCATGGGCTACCTGCACGCCGGACACATCTCGCTGGTCGAACGCGCCCGCCGCGAATGCGCCGGCGTGGTTGTCAGCATCTTCGTCAACCCGACCCAGTTTGGCCCCACCGAAGACCTGGACAAGTACCCGCGCGACCTGCCGCGCGACCTGGCCCTGCTCGAAGCCGCCGGCGCCGACCTGGTCTGGACGCCCACGCCCGAGGTCATGTACCCGCCCGGATTCCAGACCTGGGTCACGGTCGAGAAACTGACCGCCCCGCTGGAGGGCGCGCAGCGCCCCGGTCACTTCCGCGGCGTGACCACCGTCGTCGCCAAATTGTTCAACGCCGTCGGCCCGCAGAAGGCCTATTTTGGGCAGAAAGATGCCCAGCAGGCAGCCGTCATCCGCCGGATGACCAAAGACCTGGATTTTCCCATCGAAATCGTCGTCTGCCCAACGGTGCGCGAGCCGGACGGGCTGGCCATGTCCAGCCGCAACACGTACCTGAACCCGGAAGAACGCCGCGCCGCCACCGTCCTGTTTCGCGCCCTGACGGCTGCCCAGGCCGCCTACGAGGGCGGCGAGCGCGACGCCGAGACTCTGCGCGGCATCATGCGTCAGGTCATCCAGGCCGAGCCGCTGGCGCGCCTGCAATACGTCTCCTGCGCCGATTACGATACGCTGGAAGAATTGGAACGTGTGGAGGGAAAAGCCCTGCTCTCGATGGCGGTGTTCGTGGGAACGACGCGGCTGATTGACAACTTTGTGATTGGCTGACGCTGGCGTCGCCGGTCTCTAGAACTTCCCCACATACCTGGCGCCGCCCATGTCCGGATAAACGATTTGGGCGTCTTGCCGATCGATCCTGACCGATATCTCATTCCCCGGCTGAAGCCCTCCCAGCAGCGGCTTTTCGACCAGCCAGACCGCCGAGGCCGGGTAAGGCGCGCCGCCCGGCGGCGTGACCTCCAACTGCAAGGTGACGCTGAGCGTGGCGGCCATCCCCTGGCCAGCCGCCGGCTGCGCCCTGACGATTCTCGCCCGCGCCGGGGCAGCCTGTTCCGCCCGGCGCAGCAACTCCGCCCGGCGCGCCCGGGCGCGTTCCAACTCGACGCGCTGCTGACGCAGAATGGCAAAGACCATCAGGCCAACCAGCGCCAGGAATAGCAGGATTCCGGCGGCAATGAGGGCGATTTCGAGCAAGCCGCCGTTCATCGGCTAGACCTGTGTGAATTGATCAACCGGAACAACGAAAATGGTAGCGCGCTTCTCCCCTGCCGGGGCGGGAGTCAGCGCCTGGCGGAGGACCTGCAAGGCCGCCTCGACGCGCTCCTCTTCGACCCCTGCCAGCAGGGTGGCTACGCCGCGCCGTAGCAGACCGCCGGTCGAGGCGATGCGCGTGACGCGGAAATCGGCCGAGGTCAGCGCCTGGCTCACGGATTCGAGATCGCTATCCCGGACGATGGCAATGATCATTTTCATGTCACACCTCCTCGTAGTGTTCGACCGGCAGGGTGAAAACCGTCGCCCCGCCGACCGTCACCGGCACGGGGGTGGGCAGCGGCAGCGGCGCTCCCTCCAGGGGGATGGACAGGTATTCGACTCGCTGGCGGCAGGATTTCTGCAAAGCGGTCAGTGCCTGCTCGATCATGTCCTCCGGCAGGCCGATCAGCAGGGTGGCATTGCGCCGTCCCAGGAAGCCGCCGGTGCTGGAGAGATGGAACACCGGCAGGCCCAGGACGGTCAAGGCGCGGCCAGCCACGTCCACATCCTGCTCCTGGACGACCGCCGCCATCAGAAAACGAATCGGGGCATGGGCCATACAGACCTCCTTACTCCGCAGTGACGACCGCCTCGGTCGGGTCGTTCAGCGTCACGACCTGCCCATCTGGAAAGGCGATGACCGTGCGATCGCTCTGACGACTCACGCTCAAGCCTCTATATTTTACCGTAACCGGCCAGGGAAACGGGTTTTTGCCGCTCAGGCGTACCCGCCTGTCAGACAGGAACTCCACCCCCAGGGTCTGAAGGAACAGGCCCAGGGGGGCCAGGCCGCTCAGGCTGTTGCGTTCCCCTATCCCCTTGCCGTCCTCGGCGTGATAGAACTGATAGAAGGCGTGCTGCTTTTTGAGATTCTCGATGACTGCTGCCATCAAGTGCACCACCAATTGGGCCGCTTCCTGACGCAGACCGTAGGCCAGCAGCCCCTCGCCAATCAATTGATTCCAGGACAGATGTACTCCCAGACAGAGAGTCTGCGCCTCGCTCTCGGAAACCGAGAGGCAGGCCGGGACGCCGAACGGACGCCCGAACCGCCCGGCGTCGAACAGGCTGCGGTGCACCAGCGCCTGGGCGCGGTGCAGCGTGGGAATCCCGGCCCACAAGGGCAGGAATTGGGTGTGGTCCTCGAAGGCGTAATCTAGGCTGCGCACCAGCACCTGGTCGCGTTTCTGCAATCCCCTGACTTCGACTTGGGCCAGGGCGGTGAACAGTTTGCTGCTGGTGGCTGCGGCTATCCCCGGTCCCCACTGACACCGGCTGGCCTCGATCTGTTCGCGCTGCGCCCGCCGCCCGTCCCGGCCGCGGACGATGATCTGCGGCCGGCGGGTGGCCTCGCCCTGAAAGCGAATCTGAATCAGCAGGCGGGTCGGCCGGTTGAAGGTCTGCGGGCAGGCGATGACCGTTTCGCCGCGGCCCTTTCCCAGCAGGCGGCCCGGCAGGCTGACGTGGGTATCGCGGTCGCGGGCATGGTACAGCGCCGCGTCGGCGTTCCAGCACTCCTCGGCCAGAGCGCGTTGGGCGGCGGCCATCATCTCCAGCGTCTGACGTTCGACCGTGAAGCCAATCGCCCCGGCCGCTTGCGCCAGCAAGTGCAGTTCGCGGTACAGCATCGCCGCCAGCGAGGGCATTTCCATCGTCGAGATGTCGGCCCCTTGCCCCCATCCGTGCCAGACGGTAAACGCCGGATGGTCCTCGTATCCCGTCTGGAGGGGATGATCCCATTCGGGGAAGCCGTCGCCGTCGCGGTCGTGGGCCGGCGAGAACCACTGGCGCAGGAAAGCCTGGAGGCGCGGGAAGGTTTCCTTGAGCAAGCCGATTTCGCCGCTGCGCTGATAAGCCTGCCAGGCCAGGCTGACCAGCAGCGGGGCCGCCAGCCAGCGGCTGCGCTGACCTGCCAGGCCGGGACGATTGTCAATGAAACCGTCCTCCGCTTGCACAGCCAGGAAGTTGCGCAGCAGATTCCCGGCCAGTTCGGGCATACCGGGCAGGAGGCTGGCCAGGTAATAGGCCTGCAGCGGCGATTGTCCGCTCCAGAGAGAGGGGTGGTCGCTGCCGTCGCCGCGCAGCGAGTAACCGTGATCGGGCTGACGGGCCAGGACGAAGGAGGTATGCGGCAAATGCTGTCCGCCGGGGAAGAGCAGACCGGCGGCGACCTTCTGGCTGAGGGCAAATGCCGCGTCCCAATCGGGGTCGCCGGTGCGGACCTCGACGGTCTGGGCGGTGTTAAGCAATTCGAGACGGGCGCGTTCGGCGTCCCACGGGCGCGCCGCCGTGCGGCGCGCCAGGTCGAAGGAGGCCTCCGCCTGACCCAGCGCTGCCTGCACCCAGGTAAACTGGCGCGAGCCGCCGGCCGCCAGCGCCAGGTCGAGCAGGAGCGAAGGATACGGGCCGGGGCCGGGCTGGGGCCCGCCGGTCATGAAGACTACCGGCGCCAGGTCGGCAGTGCGGCCCGTCAGCACGCTGACCGATTGCATCGAGGTGCAAGTCAGGCTTTGCCCCTCCAACGGGACCAACTGGCCGCACAGTTCGAACAGCAGCGAGAGCGGTTCGCCGTTGCGGTTGGCAACCGTCAGGCGGCCGGCGATCAGTTGTGAGGCCGGCGCCCAGTACTCGGCGGCGACCTCGACGCCGGGGAAGGGCGAAAACATCAGCGACAGGTAATTCGGATAGAATCGCACCAGGCGCGGCGAGGCGGCAAAAGCGAGCGGGTCGCTCACAACTTGTCCGCCCAGCGTAAAGCGTGGAAAGAGGCGCATCAGGCGCGCTCGCAGCCCGTAGGTGGTGCGCAGGGCCAGGGCCGGCGGGTCTCCGCCGCCCGGTTCGAGTTCCCAGATGTGATCGTTGGTGTAGTCGGTTTCACCCAAACGGCAATCCGCCGCCAGCGTCAGCGCCAGCGGATCGCCCAGACCGAGAGACCAATCGCGCATACGTACAGTATACGGGCAGTTGGGGCGCAGGTCAAAGGGTTTTGGTGACTTTTTGGCTGTCTCCCGGCGCCCCCGGAGCAGCCGGAAGGACGAATTTCACATATCGAGGAGAGAAATGTCTGAATCCACTTTGCACGGCATGTACTTCGAGCAATTCCAACCCGGCTTCCGCCTGGTGACCGCCGGCCGCACCGTGACCGAGGCCGATGTGGTCACCTTTGCCGGTTTGTCGGGCGACTACAACCAAATTCACACCGACGCCGAGTTCAGCAAGATGACTCCCTTCGGGCGGCGCGTCGCCCACGGACTGTTGGGACTCTCCATCGCCTCCGGCCTGCTGATGCAGACCGGCATCCTGAGCGGCACGGTGCTGGCCTTCCGCGAAATCCGCGAATGGAAGTTCATCAAGCCCATTTTTCCGGGCGATACCATCCACGTCGAGATGGAAGTCGGCGAGGTCAAGGCTCTGCCGCGCTTGCAGGCCGGGGCTGTCGTCATCCACCTGCAAGTCAAGAATCAGACCGGCGAAACGGTGATGAAAGGCATCTGGAACACCCTGGTAATGAGCCGGCCAGCGTGATTGGAGGTCACGGGCGCCCCTCATTGATTGGCGTCATGACGGCGAGGGTTTTGCCAGGCTTGGGATAGTGGGCGAACTTTCCGGGCAGTGTGGCGGGCTTTATTTTCGGCGGCTGAAGAGGCCCTTCAGCAGGCGGAGGCTGCCGATTCCCAGGATAATCAATCCCAGCATGTAGATGGCCAGCGAGGTCAGGACGAGTCCCCACTGCCAGCCGCCGATCGGCGTCTCGCCGGAGGCCAGACCGCTGACGACGGCCAGCGCTTGTCCTCCTGCCAGCATGATGGCGGCGAGGCCGAGTCCCCAGCCGATCCAGCCTTTGGGCAGGCGCGCCTGCCAGGCGGCCCACAAGAGCAATCCGCCGCCCACCAGCGCAGCCAGAAAGAGTTCTGCCGGCATGAGGTAATCGAAGCGCAGCCGGCCGGTGTCGATGAGGAAGATGGCAGAGAGCAGGAGGGGGGCGAGCAGGGGCAGCCAGACCAACACTGCGCCCGCGAGAGCCAGAGGTTTGGTAAGAACGTTTTGTTTTTCCATGGTTTTCAGTTTTCTGGAATTTCGAGGCTGCTGCTATGGGTTGGGGAGGAAAAGCATCGAGTGTACGAATCCGAGTGCCTGTCAGGCCTGCCGCATCCAGCGCCGCACGGCTTCCAGCGGCGGGTCGAAGGTCTCCATTGCATCCAGCAGTTCGTCGGGGGCGGCGGCGTAAAGCAGAGCGCGGCGGTGTTCGGGGAAGAGAAAGCCCTCGGCGGTCGCCTTGTCCAGCATGGTCAGGAGGGGCTGGTAGTAACCATCCACGTCGAGCAGGCCGACCGGTTTGGCGTGCTCGCCGATCTGCGCCCAGGTGAGGGTTTCGAAAAGTTCGTCGAGGGTGCCGTAGCCGCCGGGGAGGGCGATATAGCCGTCGGCCAGGGCGTACATGCGCGCCTTGCGCTGGTGGATGGTGGCGGTCACTTCCATGCGGGTCAGGCCAGCGTGGGCCAGGGCGGGGGTGTTCATGGCTGCGACGATGACGCCCACCACCTGACCGCCAGCCGCCAGGACGGCATCGGCCAGGGCGCCCATCAGGCCGGTCTTCCCGCCGCCGTAGATGAGGGTCAGGCCGCGCCCGGCCAGGGCGGCTCCCATCCGGCGGGCGGCTTGCAGGTATTTTTCGGGGATGTGGTCGGCGGAGCCGCAATAAACGCAAACGGATTCCATGATGGCCTCGGAGGGGAAATGATCTGCTTTAGGGTGAGTATAATCCCAGGCCGAAGAATCGCCAATGGACTTAAGAACAGATGAGATGCGTTAGAATTGGATAAGACCATCGGTCTTGGCGCTTGACGCTCTCTGACCGGCGGCCTAGAATAAGGTCACGGGTGAGAAGATGGAATACAAGGATTACTACAAGATTCTGGGCGTTGACCGCAAGGCCAGCACCGATGAGATTAAGTCGGCCTATCGCAAACTGGCCATGCAGTATCATCCCGACCGCAACCCGGGCAACAAGGCGGCCGAGGAGCGCTTCAAGGAAATCAACGAGGCCTATCAGGTGCTGAGTGACCCGCAGAAGCGCGCCCGCTACGATCAACTCGGCGACGAGTACTTCCGCTGGCGGCAGTCCGGCGCGCCGGGGGATTTCGATTGGGGGCAGTGGACCACCTCCACCGGCGGCATCGACCTGGAAGACCTGTTCGGCGAGGGCCTGTTCTCCGATTTCTTCCGCAGCATCTTCGGCGGGATGGGCGTGCCGGGACGCGGCCGTGTCCGCCAGGCGGAGGCCGCCTCCCAACTGGCCGTCACAATCAGCCTGAAGGAGGCCTACACCGGCACCACCCGTCACCTGCAGGTGGGCGGGCGGCGAATCGAGGTGACTCTGCCGCCCGGGGCGCGCACCGGCACCAAAGTGCGCGTCCCTGGCGCGGGGCCGGCCGGCCCAGGCGGCCAACCCGGCGACCTGTACCTGCTGATCAACGTGGCCGAGGATCCCTTCATCGAGCGGGATGGCAATGACTTGCACACCGAGACGACCATTGACGTCTTCACCGCCATCCTGGGCGGCGAAGCCGAAGTGCATACCCTCACCGGCAAAGTCTTGCTGACCATCCCGCCCGGTACCCAACCCGATCAATTGTTCCGTCTGGCCGGGCGCGGCATGCCGCATTTGCGCAACCCGCAGGTCAAGGGCGACCTGTACGTGCGCGTCCGGGTTCAGATTCCCAAGCAACTTACCCCTCAGCAGAAATCCTTGTTGGAGCAGGCTCGCCGTCTGTCGTCTGCGTAGGAGGAACCATGAAATCCAAAATTCTCTTACCGGTACTATTTATCGTTCTGACCGTCTCCATGTTGGCCTGTGGTTCTGCGCCGCTGGCGGCCACCCAACCGGCGGTAACCCAGGCCTCGGGTGTGGCTCAGCCCATCGCGGTGGACCTGGCGGCCGAGGAGAGCGCCCTGACCTGGCTCTACGAGCAGGTCAATCCCGGCGTGGTGACCATCCGCGCCACCACGGCCGGCGGCGGCTCGCTCGGTTCGGGCTGGGTTTACAGCGCCGAGGGCTACATCGTCACCAACCAGCATGTCATCGAGGGGGCAACCCGCGTCGAGGTGGATTTCCCTTCCGGCTATAAGACGTACGGCGAAGTGGTCGGGGCGGACCCGCACGCCGACCTGGCCGTCATCCGCGTCGATGTTCCGGCTGAGGAATTGCACCCCCTGACGCTGGGCGATTCGAGCACCTTGCGGGTCGGTCAAATCGTAGTCGCCATCGGCAACCCCTTTGGCCTGGAAGGCACAATGACCACCGGGGTCATTTCGGCGCTGGGGCGCAACCTGCCCTCCAACGTCCAGGCGGCGACCGGCGGCTACTTCTCGGCCGGCGACATCATCCAGACCGACGCGCCGCTCAACCCCGGCAATTCGGGCGGGCCGTTGCTCAACCTGCGGGGTGAGGTCATCGGCGTCAACCGCGCCATCCGCACCGAAGGCTACACCGACACGGGCGAGCCGGTCAATTCGGGCATCGGTTTTGCCGTCTCGATCAACGTCGCCAAGCGGATCGTGCCGGCCCTCATCGCCGACGGCCGCTTCGACTATCCCTATCTGGGCATCGCGGCGATTGACAACCTTCCCCTGCCGGTCATCGAGGCGCTCGAACTGCCGCGTTTCACCGGCGCCTACGTCACCGGTGTGGTCAGCGGCGGACCGTCGGAGCGGGCTGGTCTGCGCGCCGGCAACGAGCAAATCACCGTCCCCGGCTACGGCGCAATCGACAAGGGCGGCGATTTGATTATCGCCGTGGACGGCCAGCCGGTCGACTTGTTCGATGACCTGATCAGTTATCTGACCCTCAACAAATCCCCCGGCGACGCCGTCACCCTGACTGTCCTGCGCGGCGGCGAACAGGTCGAGGTGACCGTGACGCTCGGCACGCGGCCGTGAATCGAATGCGACGCACTTCCCAGGTGCGTCGCATTTGCGTTTGGCTCAGGTCCCCCTAGGCGAACCGTTCCTCTTTCCACACATCGGCGTCATTGTGATAACCGGCCTGTTCCCAGAAACCCGGTCGGTCTTCGGCCATGAATTCCAGGCCACGCAGCCACTTGGCGCCCTTCCACAAGTAGGGCGTCTTCAGGTCATCGCGGCCGGGAATGGCGCCTATCACACCCCGCAGCGGATAGCCGTGTTCGGGCGTCAGCGGCTCGCCGTCCACGTGCGTGGCCAGCAGGAAGTTGTCCTGCAAGACCACCTCCAGCGGCAGGTTGGCGGTGTAACCGTATTCGGCGTGCTGCATCACGTAGCGGGCCGAGGGCTTCAGGCGAATCAGACCCTGCTCGACCAGCACCCGCACCGAGACGCCCTCCCACAGCGTGTCGAACTTGCTCCAGCGCGTCACGCAGTGCAAATCCAGGCGCACCTGGCGGCGCGGCAGGCGATTGAACTCCTCCCAGGTCCAGCGCGCCTCTGCTTCGACCTCGCCCCAGATGCGAAAGTCCCAGGTAACGGGGTCGAAGGGCGGCACCGGCCCATAGTGCAGCACCGGGAATTTGAGCGTCAGAGCCTGGCCGGGCGGCAGGCGTTTTTCGGCGCGGATGCGCATCTCTTCCTGACGGCGGTCTTTGTTTTCGGCGGGAAACATAGGCGAGTGCTCCTGTCCGAATTATAACATGCCGCCGTTACGGTATAATCGCCTCGATGACCCGCATCTGCCTGACCCCGCGCGCCGCAACCGGCGGCCCGGCCTCCTTCCAAACCCGCCTGGCGGAAGGATTGAGGCGGCGCGGCATCCAGGTCTGTTACGAACCGGACGAGGCCTGTGACGCTGTCCTCATCACCGGCGGGACGCGCCGCCTGGCGGCCCTCTGGCGGGCGCGCCGGCGCGGGGCGCGCCTGGTCCAGCGCCTGGACGGGATGAACTGGCTTCACCGCCGGCGGCGCACCGGACTGCGCCACTTCCTGCGCGCCGAATACGGCAACGCCCTGCTGGCCCTCATCCGCGCCCGCCTGGCAGACGGCGTCATCTACCAGTCGGAGTTCTCCCGCCGCTGGTGGGAAGACCGTCACGGGCCGACCGGCGTGCCCAGCCGCGTCATCCACAACGGCGTGGATTTGACCGTTTTCACGCCGCGCGGGCCGGAGCAGCCGCCCGCCGACCGCGTCCGCCTCCTGCTCGTCGAGGCCAACCTGGGCGGCGGCTACGAAAGCGGCCTGGAGACGGCCCTCGGCCTGGCGAACCTGCTGGCCGACCGTCTGCCGGTCGAAGTGATGGTCGCCGGGCGCGTCGCGCCGGCCTTGCAGGCGGCGCTGACCGCCCGCAGCCGGGTGCCGTTCGCCTGGGCGGGCGCAGTGCCGCCGGCCGCCATCCCGGCCCTCGACCGCGCCGCCCATCTGCTTTACTCGGCGGACCTCAACCCGGCCTGCCCCAACGCCGTCATCGAAGCCCTGGCCTGCGGACTGCCCGTCCTGGCCTTCGAGACCGGCGCCCTGCCCGAACTGGTGACCGGCGAGGCGGGCCGACTCGTCCCCTACGGCGGCGACCCCTGGCGGCTCGACCCGCCCGACCTCCCCGCCCTGGCCGCCGCCGCCGCCGACCTGCTCGCCGACCTGCCGCGCTTCCGCCGCGGCGCCCGCGCCCGCGCCGAAGCAGCCTTCGACCTCGAACAGATGACCGACCAGTACCTGACTTTCCTGCTGGAGTGAAACATGGACGATGCCGAGATTCTCGCCTTTCTGCGCCAACACCTGCAGGCCATCCACGACAACGACCTGGAAGCCTATCACGCCACCACCAGCGAAGACCTGACCCTCTACGAGTGGTGGGTCACGCCGCATCGGATTGACGGCCTGCCCTTCCATGATTTCATGATGGAAGCCAATGCCCGCCGCGGCTCTGTCTTTGGAGCGGAGGCGGTTCTGGGCGGGGCTGTGCGCTTCGATTTGGCCAACCTGCGCATCCAGCGCTACGGCGAGACGGCAATTGCCAGTTACACCCTGCTGGTCAGCGCCGAAACGCCGGCCGGCGTGCGGGTGGACGCTCACAACGAGAGCCGGGTGATGGTCAAGATGAGAGATGGCTGGAAGGTGGTCCACGTCCACAAATCCCCGGCCTGGCAAGCCCCGCACGTCCCGCCGATGGCCGAGCCCAAAGCCTGAGAACCGCATGACCAACCCGCTGATTTCCCTCGCCTCGTTTTTCGCCCGCCTCTTGCCGCTTTCGTGGAAGCAGGCCATCTACAAGACCGGCCCCCTGGCGCGCCTGATTCGCAGCGGCCTGAACCGCGCCGCACCGACCGGCCTGACGGTGGTGCGCGTCGCTGCCGGCGGCCTGGCCGGCTGCCCACTCCTGCTCGATTTGCAGACCGAGAAGGATTACTGGCTGGGCACCTATGAGCCGGACTTGCAGGCCGCTCTGCGCGACCTGGTCCCGGCCGGGGCGGTGGCCTACGACATCGGCGCCAACATCGGCTACATTTCGCTGCTGCTGGCGCGGGCGGTCGGCGAGACGGGGCGCGTCTTCGCCTTCGAGGCCCTGCCGGCCAACCTCGAGCGCTTGCGCCGCAACCTGGAACTGAACGGCCTGGCGGAACGGGTGACGGTCGTCGCCGCGGCGGTGACGCAGGCTGCCGGTCCGGTGCGCTTCCTGGTGCACGCCTCGGGCGGGATGGGCAAGGCCGAGGGCTCGGCCGGCCGCCAGGAGGAGACCTACCAGGCTGAGATGACGGTGGCCGGTCTCTGCCTGGATGAATTCGTCTTCGCCGAGGGCCATCCGCCTCCCCAGGTCATCAAACTGGACATCGAGGGCGGAGAGGTGCTGGCTCTGCCCGGCATGCGGCGGGTGCTGAGCGCAGCCCGTCCGTTGGTGTTGATGGAACTCCACGGCCCCGAATCGGCCCGCACCGCCTGGGAGGTGCTGACCGCCGCCGGTTACCAGATTTGTTGGATGAAACGCGGCTACCCGCCGGTCGCCTCGCTGGAGGCGCTCGACTGGAAAGCCTACCTGGTGGCCCGGCCGGCGGGCTGACAGCCGCCTCCGCCCGCAGCGGCGCCGCCAACCGTCAGGACTGCACGCAATTCGAATCGCTCCTATGAAGAGATGTCTGACGAGTCTCGACCTTCTCTGGCTGGGACCGGTCTTGCTGACCATCCTGGCGATCGCTTTCCTGCTGCCGGTCACGCCGCAGGATTACTGGTGGTATCTGCGCCTGGGGCAGGAGACGCTCGCCGCCGGCGCGCCGCCGACCACTGACACCTGGACCTGGTCGCGGGCCGGCGCGCCCGTTGTTTATCATTCGTGGGGGGCGGCGGTCCTTTTCTGGCTGACCTACCGGGCGGGCGGCCTGACCCTGACGGTTCTGCTGCGCGGCCTGGTCCTGGCGCTGACCTATGCCCTGACCTTTGCCGCCGCCCGCCGCCTGGGAGGCGCGCCGCGCAGTGCCGCCCTGGTGACCCTCCTGGCCGTGCTGACTACCAGCAACAACTGGTCGCTGCGCCCGCAGTTGCTCGCCTATCCGCTCTTTGCCCTGGCTTTGTATCTGCTGCTGCGCTGGCAGACGGGCGACCGGCGCGCCGTCTGGGGGCTGCCGCCGATTGCGCTGCTGTGGGTCAACCTGCATGGTTCCTTCGTGATGCTGTTCCTGCTGGGGGGAGCGGCGCTGCTCTTCGGCCGCGGCGAACGGCGGCCGCTGGCCTTCGCCCTGGCCGTCAGCCTGCTGGCGACGCTGCTCAACCCGCGCGGTCTCGGCGCCTGGACGTACGTCTATGCTTCGCTCACCTCCCCCTCCAGCCAGCAATTCTCCGCCGAATGGCATCCGCCGCTCAACCGCGGCTGGCAGATGAACCTGTTCTTCGCCTGGCTGCTGCTCTTTGCGCCGCTGGCGGCCCTCTCGCCCCGCAAACTGGAGCGCCTGGAATGGCTCTGGTGCCTGGGCTTCGGCTGGCTGGCCCTCAGCGGGCTGCGCTACATCATCTGGTTCGTCCTGCTGCTGACGGTGCTGACCGCCGCTGCCCTGGGCGAGTGGGAGCGCCGCCGGATGGCCGCCTCGCCGCCGGGCCGCCCGGCCTGGAGCACTGGGCTGATGCTTGTCTGCCTGCTGCTGCCGCTGGCGCTCCTGCCGGGCGTGCGCCAGCGCTGGTGGCCGGATTCCCCGCCGGTCACCGAAGATACCCCCCTCGCGGCCGCCGATTGGCTGCGCGCCCACCCCGACCTGCCCGGCCCGCTGTGGAGCGAGATCGGTTTCTCCAGTTACCTCGAATTCGCCCTGCCCGAACGCCCGGTCTGGATGGACACCCGCTTCGAAGTCTTCCCGCCCGAACAATGGGAGGATTACCGCGCCGTCACCCAGGCCGCCTGGGACTGGCAGGCCCGTCTCGACGCCGCCGGCGCCAACCTGCTGATGGTCTCGACCGCCTCCCAGCCCGATTTATTGGCCGCCCTGGAGGCCTCGTCCGCCTGGTGCGAGCGCTACCGCGACCCGCTTGCCGCCATCTATCAACGGGGGGCCTGCCCCTAGCAAAGGACGACATGGCGACCGACTCCTTCCCCGGCCGACTCGGACTGATTCAGCGCGTGCTGCCGCGCTACCGCGCCGCCTTCTTCGACGCCCTGGCATCGGCCTGCGTTGGCGGCCTCTCCGTCTTCGCCGGCGAGCCGCGTCGGGGCGAAGCCATCGCCCTGGCCGAGCGCCTGGAGGCGGCCCGGCATTTCCCTGCCCGCAACCTGCACCTGCTGGGTGGGCCGTTCTATCTGTGCTATCAGCGCGGCCTGCTGACCTGGCTGAACGATTGGGACCCCGAGGCGCTGATCGTGGAGGCCAACCCGCGCTATCTTTCGACTCCCGCCGCCGTGCGCTGGATGAAGCGCCGCGGCCGCCCGGTTCTCGGCTGGGGGCTGGGGGCGCCGCCGGTCTCCTCCTTTGCCCGTTTGCGGAACGCCCGCCGGATGGCTTTCCTGCGTTCGTTCGACGCCCTGCTCACCTACAGCCGCCGCGGGGCCGAAGAATATGCCGCCCTGGGATTCCCCGCCGGGCGCATCTTCGTCGCCCCGAACGCCGCCGCCCCGCGCCCGGCCTGGCCGCTGCCCGCCCGGCCGGCGCGCTTCGACGGACGGCCGCAGGTGCTCTTCGTTGGCCGTCTGCAGGCCCGCAAGCGGATTGACCTCCTGCTGCGCGCCTGCGCCGCTCTGCCCGAGACGCTCCAGCCCCAGCTGGTCATCATCGGCGAGGGGCCGGCGCGCCCTGCCCTGGAAGGGCTGGCGGTGCAGATTTACCCGCGCGCCGAATTCCCCGGCGCCAAGCACGGCGAGGATTTGCTGCCTTACTTCCTGGCTGCGGATTTGTTCGTCCTGCCGGGGACGGGTGGTTTGGCCGTCCAACAGGCCATGGCCTACGGCCTGCCGGTCATCATGGGCGCCGGCGACGGAACCAACGACGACCTGGTGCGGCCCGCCAACGGCTGGCAGGTCCCGCCCGACGACCTGCGGGCGCTGACGGAGGCGCTGCGGGCAGCCCTGGCCGACCCCGCCCGTCTGCGGGCGATGGGGGCCGAGTCGTATCGAATTGTGTGCGAGGAAATCAATCTGGAGCGGATGACGGCGGCCTTCGTCGCAGCGCTGAAAGCGGTGGGCTGAAGTTCAATCTTCGGCCCAGACAGGCTCGGCGCGGAAGTCGGCTTCCATCCGCTCTTTTTTCTCCTCCGTCATCCACGAGGCGCGGATGGCGTTGAGGATGATTTCGCGAATCTCGGCGCGGCCGAAGCCGAAGCAGGTTTCCAGCAGGCGGTATTCTTCGGCCAGCGAGTTGCCGAACATCAGCGGGTCATCGGTGTTGACGGTCACCAGCAGGCCGCGCTCGAAGTAGCGCCGCACCGGATGTTCTTCGATGGCGGCCACCACGCCGGTGCGCAGATTGGAGAGCGGGCACAGTTCGAGTGGAATCTGCCACTCGGCCAGTTGTTCCAGCAGGATGGTGTCCTCTTCGGCGGTGACGGCGTGGCCGAGGCGTTCGACTCGCAGCGTTTCCAGGGCGGCGCGGATGCTTTCGGCCCCGGCCGCCTCGCCGGCATGGGCGGTGGTATGCAGGCCGAGGCTCCGCGCCCGGGCAAAGACCTCCCAGAACGGTTCAGGCGGGTGGGATTGCTCCGAGCCGCCCAGGCCGATGCCGATCACGCCCTGATCGAGCACCTCGGCCACCTCGGCCAGGGTGCGGGCGGCGCGCTGCGGGCCGAAATCGCGCACCAGGTCGGCAATCAGCCAGATTTCGATTTCCGGCACGCGCCGCAGACCGGCGCGGATGGCCTCCGTCAGGCCCTGAGGGGTCAGGCCGTGGCGGGCGAAATCGGGCGGGGAGTAGAAAACCTCGGCGTAGCGGATGTTCTGGGCGGCCAGGTGGCGGGCGGTCGCCTCGGCGATGAAGGTAAAATCCTCATAGGCGCGCAGAAAACCGTTCTTCCAGACCCAGGTTTCGATGAAGTGGGGGAAGTTGCGGAAGACGAATCGCCGGCGCAACGCCTCCTGATCCGGGACGGAGGCATCGCCGCCGTACTTGCAGATGAGTTCCCATAACGCAGAGAAAGGGATGGCGCCTTCCAGGTGGACGTGCAGTTCGACTTTGGGGAGGCGCGCGTACCAGTCTGCTGCCGTCATGGGCGTCACCTCTGGACGTACCAGGCGGCCACGTATCCTTCGCTGCCTTGCGGGTCGCGCACTTTCAGCCACTGGCCATAGACGCCGATTTTGGCCTGGGCCGCGGCGGCCGTCTCCAGGACGGTGAGGCTTGTGCCGGCGGACAGGATTTTCAGCGTATTGGCGCTGGCAGAGGGCGCAGCCCGCAGACGCAGGCCGCCCGAACCGACCAGACCGGAGACGGTGACCGTCAGCGCGGCGGCCGGGGCGGGGGCGGCGGCCTCGCTGGCGGCGTCGCCGAGGGTGACGTACTGAGCCTGGACGTAGCCCTCGCGGCCGTCGGTGGTGCGGATGTGCAGCCATTGGCCGGCCTGGCCCACTTTGGCGCGGGCCTCTTCGGGCGAGTCGAGGATGGTCATCTGGCGGCCGGCTTTGATGACGGTCACGTAGCCGCCCGCCAGGCTGGGCTGGGTGCGGACGCGCAGGCCGCTCGTCCCGACGCTGAGGACGACGCTGCCGATCAGCGGGCCGGCCTCGGCCGGGGCAGGCTGGGGCGCGGGCGCCGGCTGAGGTTCGGGTTGGGGTTCTGGCTGGGGCGCGGGCTGCGGCGCGGGCGTCGGTTGAGGTTCGGGCGGAGGAGCCGGAGCGGGGGCGGGAGCAGGCGATTCTTCCACTGCTTCCACGTACCAGGCAGCCACGTAGCCTTCCACACCGCCGGTCGTGCTGACCCGCAGCCACTGGTCATAGACGCCGATCTTCGGCCGGGCGACCGATTCCGGCTCCAGGCATTTGAGCAGGCTGCCGGGCGGTTCGATGGTCAGGGTGGCGGAGGCGGTGGTGGGGGCGGCGCGCACCCGCAGGCCGGCGGTGACCGCAGCGGGGATGCGCAGGGTCAGGCCACTGCCGGGCGTCGGTCCCGGCCCCAGGCCCACCGCCTGGTACCAGACGACGGCGGTGATGTACTCGGCCGGCTGGCGGCCTTTGGCGTAGCGTTCGCCGAGGGTGACGGCGCGGTTGTCGGGCGGGTAGGGGTAGGGGTCGAGCATCAGATAGTCGCTGCCCTGGCGGCCGTACAGCACCACCCAGTGGTTCTGCAGGCCGGCGGCCGGGGAGGAATCGATTTCGATGACCAGCGGCTGACCGGCGTCTAGGGACTGGTCGATGGCCTGGATGGGCGCCGGTTGATCGCGGCAGATGACGATGCGCTGGAAAGTGATTTTTGAGAAGAGGCGCGTCAAGCCGCCCCAGACGATCAGGCCTCCCAGAAAGCCATTGCCCGGCCCCAGGGCTTTGAGTTTGGCGTTCAGCGTGGAGGGCGTTTCATCGAAGCCGTAACCGTTGACCAGCATCGCCAGGCAGGTCAGGGCGCAGCCGTCGCTGCCGATGGTGATGGAGGTGTCGAAACCGAGCGCCTCGCCCTTCCAGCGCGGGTCGCGCTGGGAAAGGAAGTTAGGGTTGAAAGCCATGCTCACCTCGCTTGGGCGGTAAGAGGTCGAATGATAGAGCCATTATAAGGAAATTTGCCGTCTAGGGCAACATGTAGCGCCTCATGAAAATCCTGCGGCGAAACAGGTGCGTTTTTGAAAAGACTTCCGAAGTCGCCGAGACTTCGGAAGTCTTTGTGTGGGGTCTTTTGGCTCAGTCCAGCCGGCCGGTCACCAGGGCCATCTTCAGTTCGCCGATGGCTTTGGTAATCTGGATTTCGCGCGGACAGGCCAGGGTGCAGTTGAAGACGGTGTGACAGCGGCTGACGCCCATCACCTCGTTGACAATCTTCAGCCGTTCGCCGGCGGCCTGGTCGCGGTCATCGAAGATGAAGCGGTGGGCGTTGACGAAAGCCGCCGGGCCGAGGTACTCGTCTGAACCCCAGAAGGACGGGCAGGAGGTGGTGCAGCAGGCGCACAGGATGCACTTGGTGGTGTCGTCGAAGCGCAGGCGCGCCTCCGGGCTTTGCAGACGTTCCTTTTCCGGCGGCGGGTCGTTGTTGATGAACCAGGGCATGACTTTCTTGTAGTTCTCGAAGAACGGCTTCATGTCCACGATGAGGTCTTTGATGACGCGCAGACCCAGGAGGGGTTCGACGGTGATGCGCGTCCCCACGTCGCGGACGAGGGTCTTGCAGGCCAGCCGGTTCATGCCGTTGATGCGCATGGCATCTGAGCCGCAGATGCCGTGGGCGCACGAGCGGCGGAAGGAGAGCGTCCCGTCCTGATAGCCCTTTACCTTTTCGAGCAGGTCGAGGACGCGGTCGGTTTCCACAGCCTCCAGTTTGTAGGTTTTGTAGGAGGGCTTTTTGTCTTTTTCGGGGTTGTAGCGGAAGATTTTCAGGGTGACTTCCATGGCGGCCTCCTAGTAGGTACGCACCTTCGGCTCGAATCGGGTGATGACGACCGGCTTGTATTTCAACTCGATGCGGCCCTGTTCGTCTTGGAAGGCGAGGGTGTGCTTGAGCCAGTTTTTGTCGTCGCGGTCGGGGTAGTCCTCGCGGGCGTGGCCGCCCCGGCTCTCGGTCCGCGCCAGGGCCGAGACGGTGGTGACCTCCGCCAGGTCGAGCAGGTTGCCCAGTTCCCAAATGTTCATCAATTCCATGTTGAAGATGGAGCCGGTGTCGGTAGGGCGGACGTGCTTGAAGCGTTCTTTCAGTTCGCGCACCACCTGCAGGGCGTTTTCCATCCCCTGGCCGGAGCGGAAGATGCCCATGTCGTCGAACATGACTTTCTTCATGGTGGTGGCGATGTCGAAGGCGTTCTCCGTGCCGGAGGCAGAGCGGATGCGCTCGAACTGGGCGCGGGCAAAGCCGGCCGGGTCATCGGGCAGAGGTGGGAAGTCGGCGCCTTTGGCGTATTCGGCGGCGCGCAGACCGGCGTACTTGCCGAAGACCACCAGGTCGAGCAGCGAGTTGGTGCCGAGCCGGTTCGCCCCGTGGACCGAGACGCAGGCGCACTCGCCGGCCGCGTACAGGCCCGGCACAACCGTGTTCTTCTCGTCGGCGAGCGCCTCGCCGTACTTGTTGGTGGGGATGCCGCCCATGGCGTAGTGCGCCGTCGGCTGGATGGGCATCGGCTGGGTGACCGGGTCCACGCCCAGGTAGACGCGGCAGAAGTCCACGATGTCGGGCAGTTTGGCGAGAATCTGCTCGCCGGTGACGGTGTAGGGCGAGCCGTCGGGACGGGTGCGTCCGTCGAGGGCGGCGTATTTGTTGACCGTTTCGGGGCGCACGTCGAGGTAAACGTAGTTCTGGCCGTTGACGCCGCGCCCTTCGCGGATTTCCATGTAGATGGCGCGGCTGATGACGTCGCGCGAGGCCAGGTCTTTGACCTTGGGGGCGTACTTTTCCATGAAGCGTTCGCCCAGGCCGTTGATGAGCACGCCGCCTTCGCCGCGCACGCCTTCGGTGATGAGGATGCCGAGTTTGTAGATGCCGGTGGGGTGGAACTGGAAGAATTCCATGTCCTCCAGCGGGAGGCCGCGCCGCAGGGTGATGGCCGGGCCGTCGCCGGTGAAGGCGTAGGCGTTGGAGGTGATTTCCCAGATGCGCCCGTGCCCGCCGGTGGCAAAGATGACCGCCTTGGCATGGAAGACGTGGAATTCGCCGGTGGCCAGTTCGATGGCCACCACGCCGGCGGCTTTGCCGTCCACCATGATGAGGTCCACCACCTGGAATTCATCGAAGAAGGTGACGTTGTTCTTCAGACACTGCTGGTAGAGCGTTTGCAGAATCATGTGGCCGGTGCGGTCGGCGGCGTGGCAGGCGCGCGGCACCGGTTTGCCGGTCACGTTGTTGGTGTGGCCGCCAAAGGGACGCTGGGCGATCTTGCCTTCCGGCGTCCGGTCGAAGGGCAGGCCCATGTGTTCGAGTTCGTAGATGGCCGGGACGGCTTCGGTGCACATGAATTCGATGGCGTCCTGGTCGCCGAGATAGTCCGAGCCTTTGACGGTGTCGAAGGTGTGCCATTCGGGATGGTCTTCTTCGACGTTACCGAGCGCCGCGCCGATTCCGCCCTGGGCGGTGCCGGTGTGCGAGCGGGTCGGGTAGAGTTTGCTGATGATGGCCGTTTTGGCGCTCTTGGAGGCGTAAAGCCCGGCCATCAGGCCGGCTCCGCCGGCGCCGACGACGATGACTTCGTATTGATGAATGTTCATGCCGCCGCTCCTATGAAGTCCAGATGATGTAAACGCCGACGAAGATCATGAACAGCGTCAGCAGCAAGACCAGGATGCGCAGAGTCCGCCGCAGCCAGGGAAGGGTCAGGTAATCTTCGATGACGCTGAGCAGGCCATGCAATCCGTGGGAGGTGGCGAAGAAGACAAAGGCGCTGGCCATGATTTTCCAAAAGGAGGTTGCCCAGGGGGCGAGATCGGGCACATCTGTATTCTGGACGTGGGTGACGTTGGGGGTGAAGACCCAGCGCATCAGGTCGGCCAGGTTCATTTGGGTGCGGGCGCCCATGATCAGCGCGCCGACCAAGCCGGTCAGGGCCAGGGCATACATCACCAGCGCCGAGAGACGGGTGAAGAGCCACATGAAGGTCTCGAAATCGAAGCCGCGTTGGGAGAGCGGAACAGTTCTCGGTTTCATCGTTTCCTCCTAGCCTGCCAGAGCGGTGCGCAGGATGACCAGCACGCACATGGCGTAGAGGGGCAGGAAGACCGCCCATTCGACCCAGATGGCCTCGCGCTGGTGTTCGATGAGTTTCGGCCACAGGTCGAGGATGACAATGCGCAGGCCGTTGATGGCATGGAAGAGGGCGCAGAAGAAAACGACCAGTTGAAAAGCCCAGTGCTCGTAAACCGAATTCAGGAAAATGCCCACCTCGCCGCCGAAATACGAGGCCAGCAGGTGGATGGACACAAAGAGCACAATGCCCAGCCCGCCGATGCGGTGCAGGACGAAGGTCAGCATTGGCCCCTGTCCCTGGTATTTCAGGCCCTGCCACAGGCTGACATTTCTGCTAAGACCCATCTAAGCCTCCTTTGGGAGTTCGATTTTGGGACTTCACTATTATCTCATTCCCAATTCTGACAAGAAAAGTGACAATACTCATAGTTTATTCGTTTCAGACTTCCTCTTGGGGAAGGGCAGTTCTTCCTTATAATCGAATTGTATCCAGGATTCGATCTGGAGCATAGTGAAGATTCTCAGGAGGTGATCCGTTATGGCTCGCTCTCACCATCTTGGCCGCCGGGATTTCATCAAGTTGATCACCGCCGCCGTCGGCTCGTTCATTGCGGCGGGGATTGGAATCCCGGCCGTGGGCTATTTGATTCATCCGGCCTTGAAAACAGGCCAGGGCAAACAGGCCTGGATTCCGCTTGGGCCGCTGGAAAATTTCGAAATCGGCAAACCAACCCTGGTCAATTTCACGCGCACGCGCGTTAACGGCTGGGAGCGGACGTCGAACAGTTACGGCGTCTTCGTGATACGCAAATCGGCGGACGAAGTGGTCGTCTTCTCCAACATCTGCACGCACCTGGGCTGCCGCGTCAATTGGAAGGAAGAAATCGGGGCCTACGTCTGTCCCTGCCACGACGCCGAATTTGCTGCCGATGGGAGCATCGTGCGCGGCCCGCAGCCCCGTCCGCTTGACCGCTACGAAGGCGAGGCCGTCAGGATCCAGGACGGCATCCTCGAAATCCTGTTCACGGAAGGGTAACCTTATGTGGAAAAAATTCTATGCCTGGCTGGATGAACGCCTCGGCCTGAATGATCTATATAAAGCCACCCTCGACCGCCCGGAACCCAAGGGCAACTGGTGGAACACCCTCGGCTCGGCCAGCCTGTTCCTGTTCCTGTTGCAGGGCGCGACCGGCATCTTCCTGACGGTCTATTACACGCCCTCCCCCGACCACGCCTACGACTCAATCCAGTACATCATGAACGAGGTTGCCTTCGGCTGGTTGATTCGCGGCATCCATCATTGGGGCGCGACACTGATGGTGCTGGTCGTCTTCATCCACATGCTGCGGGTCTTCGTGACCGCCTCTTACAAATACCCGCGCGAACTGACCTGGATTATCGGCGTCGGCTTGCTGCTGCTCACCCTGGGGATGGGTTTCACCGGCTACCTGCTGCCCTGGAACCAGCGGGCCTATTGGGCGACGACGGTCGGCACCGAGATTGCAGGGGCGGTGCCGTTCATCGGCGGATTCATCACCCGCGCCCTGCGCGGCGGGGAGGACCTCAGCGCGCTGACCCTCAGCCGCTTCTTTGCCGCCCACATCTGGATGCTCCCCGCTCTGCTGGCTGGGCTGATCGGCGTTCACATTTACCTCATCGTCAAACACGGCGAGTCGGCTTTCCCGGATAAAGAGGATTAGGAGGAGCGCTGTCATGAACGAAGAACAAAAGAAGCAAATTCACGAGAAATACCAGCGCGCTCTCCAGAAGGGTGAACGCTTCTGGCCCGATAGCATCTACAAAGACCTGGTCGTCTCGTTCGGCATTTTCATCCTCTTGATTCTGCTGGCCACCTTCGTTGGCGTCCCTGGCGAGCCAAAAGCCGATCCGAGCGACTCGTCCTATGTGCCCAAGCCGGAATGGTATTTTCTGTTCCTCTTCAAATTCCTGGCCCTCTACGGCCAATTGCCCGTCATCGGCAAGGTCGAGTGGATCGCTGCCGTGCTGATTCCGGCCCTCGTCCTGATCGGCCTCTTTCTCCTGCCCATCCTCGACCGCAATCCGCGCCGGCATTACTCGCGCCGCACCCTGGCGCTGACCATCATGACCGTCTTCGTCGTCAGCATGGTCGTCCTGACCATCCTGGCCAATATCCCGCTGACTGCAGACGAGAGCGGCCGCATGACCCTGCCGACCCGCCTGCAATTGTGGGCGGGCTTGTTCCTGCCGGCGGGCGTTTATCTCGTCCTTGTGCTCTTTGCGCTGCTGGCAAAGCACATCGGTCCGCGGGTGGGCCGCCTCCAGGTCTGGACGGCGGCGGGCGGTTCGGTCTTAATGCTGGCATTGATGGCCGTTGTTCTGGCCATCGCCCCGGCCCCCGAAGTTGCCGAGAGCCGCGTCGCCGCCACCCTGCCGGAGCAAATCGCCGCCGGTCAGGAGTTGTATTCCCTCTACTGCGTCGAGTGCCACGGCGAGGATGGGACAGTGACCCTCATCCAGGGCGTCCAGGGCCTGGAAGGCACGGTCGTCAGCCCGATTCACAGCCAGGACGTCATGTACACCTTTACTGATGAGACGCTCGCCAACATCATCAACTACGGCCAACAAAGCCTGGGTATGCCGCCCTTTGGCAAGGCTTACGGCGGCGAACTGGGGCCGAGCGAAATCGGCTACATCGTCACTTTTATGCGCTACAGTTGGGATGACCGTATGGAAATGCCCGCCGAAGCGGTCGTGTCGCTGCCGCTGCCGGCCCCCGGGGAGGTGCCGTCTTACGAGGCGCACGTCCAGCCGATTTTGCAGCGCTACTGTGTCTCCTGTCACCGTGCCGGCAAGGAGAACGGCGGCCTGCTGATGACCTCCTACGAGGAAACCCTGACGACGGGCGATTACGCCGGCCGAACCATCGTCGCCGGTGACCCGAACTCGTACCTGCTCCTGGTCATCAACGGCACGCCGATTACCGACCCGGCGACGGGCGAGGTGCTCATCCGCCAGATGCCGCCGACGCGCCTGATGCCGCCCGAATACATCGACGTGCTGACCCGCTGGATTCTGGCCGGCATGCCCGAGACGGCCGAAGACGCTCAGGCCGTCAGCCCCACACCGTGAAGGCAAAGGGCTCGTTTCCTCACTTGAAGCCCCGTTCCCTGTCAGGGAACGGGGCCTTTTTTACGATTCTCTGCCCCCCTGCTTACATGTGCCGAATCACCGCCTCGCCGAACTCGGAGCATTTCACCTCGGTCGCCCCGTCCATCAGGCGGGCGAAGTCGTAGGTGACCGTCTTGGCGGCAATCGCGCCCTCCATGCCCTTGATGATGAGGTCGGCGGCTTCCGTCCAGCCCATGTAGCGCAGCATCATCTCGCCGGAGAGGATGACCGAGCCGGGGTTGACCTTGTCCAGGTCGGCGTATTTGGGCGCAGTGCCGTGAGTCGCCTCGAAGATGGCGTGACCGGACTCGTAGTTGATGTTCGCGCCCGGGGCGATGCCGATGCCGCCCACCTGGGCGGCCAGCGCGTCGGACAGGTAGTCGCCGTTCAGGTTGAGGGTGGCAATCACATCGTAGTCGCGCGGGCGGATGAGGACGAATTGCAGGGTCACGTCGGCAATCGAGTCCTTGATGAGCAGTTTGGACTTCCACTTGCCGTCGCCGTGGGTGGGCCACAACGCCAGGGCTGCCTCCACCTCGGCGCGGATTTCGGCCTGCTTGTCGGGGGCCATCATCTCGTAGCCGGGGTCAATCATGCGGGCGTTGGCCTCCACCGAGAGGTCCGGGTTGGCCTCCTTGTTGCCCAAAATCCACGATTCGCGCTCGGTGACAATCTGGTCGCGGAACTCGCGCTTGGCGAGGGTGTAGCCCCAATCCTTGAAGGCGCCCTCGGTGAACTTCATGATGTTGCCCTTGTGGACGAAGTTGACGCTCTTGCGCTTGTTGGCCAGCGCCCAGCGAATCGCCGCCCGCACCAGCCGCTCGGTCCCCTCCACCGAGACGGGCTTGACCCCGAAGGCGGCCGTCTCCGGGAAGCGGATTTTGGCAAAATCCTTCGGGAAGGCTTCCTGGAGCAGTTGCTTGAATTTCTGATTTTCCTCCGTGCCGTACTGGAACTCGATGCCGGTGTAGATGTCCTCGGTGTTTTCACGGAAGATGACCATGTCCACATATTCGGGGTGTTTCACCGGCGAGGGCACGCCGGGGAAGTAGCGCACCGGCCGCTGGCAGACGTAGAGGTCGAGCAGTTTGCGCAGCGCCACGTTCAGCGAGCGGATGCCGCCGCCGATGGGCGTGGTCAGCGGCCCCTTGATGCCCACCAGGAATTCCTTGAATGCCTCGGTCGTCTCATCGGGCAGCCAGGTGTTGAAGAGTTTGAAAGCCTTCTCGCCGGCGTAGACTTCCATCCAGTGGATTTTGCGCTTGCCGCCGTAAGCCTTCTCGACCGCCGCGTCGAAGACGCGCTGCGAGGCGCGCCAGATGTCGCGGCCGGTTCCATCGCCTTCGACGAAGGGGATGATGGGGTTGTCGGGGACTTCCAGTTTGCCATCTCGAATCGAGATTTTCGCCCCGTTCTCAGGAACCTTGACATGGGAGTAGGTCATAAGAGTCTCTCCTTCTTGGAATGAATCAGACGATGTGCTGATGGAAAAATTATAGCAACGAATGGAAGCGAGATTCAAGATTTTTTGTAATCAATTCCCTTGACAAAATCCCCTTTTTGTATAGAATCGGGCGCAATGTCTGAACAACGTCCTTTCCGCCCGCCTGTACCAAAAACGTTTTTTCTCGTTCCGTTTTATTGAGAGCCGTTATCGGCTCTCTTTTTTTGCCTGTTGAAAGGCAAGCATCCAAATTTTCTAAAGGAGGAAGAATGTCTCTCGAAACCAAACCCAAAGTGCTGGGCTATTTACCCAACGACGTGCCGCCCTTCGGGCAAATCGTCCTGCTGGGCTTCCAGCACGCCCTGACGATGTTCCCGGCGACTGTGCTGGTGGCGCTCTTGGTGGGTTTCCACGTCAGCACTGTGCTGCTGGCTTCGGGCCTGGCGACCATCGTGGCCCTGCTGCTCTCGCGCTGGGGCATCGGCAAATTCATCCCGCTCTACTATGGTTCGTCATTTTCGTACATCGCTGCCATCCTGGCAGTGACCAACGCCTCGTTCGGTCAGCCGGCCTCCGATGAACTCATCCGCGTGGCGCAGGCGGGCATCGTCGTGACGGGTGTCATCAACGTCCTGGTCGGCCTGCTCATCCGCTTTGCCGGCGGCAAGAGGGTCATTGACGTAGTTCTGCCGCCGATTGTGACCGGCTCGGTGGCGGCAGTCATCGGCTTTGCCCTGGGCAAGGCTGCCCTCGATATGTCCAGCGGTCTGGCGGGCGGCCTCTCCGGCGGCGACTTGAAGTGGTGGCTGGTGGCCATCGTGACCCTGTTGGCGACCATCCTCTTCTCGGTGTATTTGCAGAAGAAGGGCTTCATCGGCATGCTGCCGGTCTTGTTCGGCGCCATCGTTGGCTACATCGTGGCCGCCGCCTTGGGCATGGTGGATTTTTCGGCCATCACCGGGGCGCGTTTGCTGGTCGCCCCGCACGTCACCTTGCCTTCGTTTACCTCGTCACTCAGCGCGACGGCCATCGTCAGCATCGCCATCATGGCAATCGCCACCATCCCCGAAAGCACGGCTCACCTCTTCCAGATTAGCCTGTACGTGGACCACCTGGCCGAGGAACTGAAGAAAGAAAAGTACGGCCTCAGCCAGCACATCGGCTTCAATCTGATTCTGGACGGCATCGGCGACATGCTCAACGGTCTGCTGGGCGGCGCAGCCGGGACCAACTACGGCGAGAACAACAGTCTGATGGTCATCACCCGCAACTACAGCGGCGTCTCGCTCATCGCCGCCGGCGTGATTGCCATCCTGATGTCCTTCAGCGGACACCTGGCCGGCATCGTCCAATCCATCCCGACCGCTGTCAGCGGCGGCCTGGCCATCTACCTCTTCGGCGTGATTGGCATGCAGGGTGTGGCCTTGATGATTGCTGAAAAAGTCAACCTCTTCGACCCCAAGAACCTGGCCATCGGCGCGGTCATCATGATTGTCGGCGTCGGCGGGCATATCGCCTACGACAGTTTTCTGCCCATCCCGCTCTTGCAGGGCATCTTCCCGCAGGGCTGGCCGGCGATTGCGACGGCGGCTGTGTTGGGCATTTTGCTCAACGCCATCTTCCTGATTTTCAAGCCGAAAAACGGCGAATAGGTGCTCTTCACTGCGAACGGGCTGGATGGGAAAAATTGCCATCCAGCCCGCCGCGCGGATGATGATTCCCCTCATCTTTGGCGCATCCCGATTCGGCGGACTAAAGTTCTGCCTCAACGCCTGAAAATCGGCTCAAAGCCGGCTCTGAGTCCGTCAGGACTTACGCAAAATGAGATTCGTTTCACCGCCAAGACGCCAAAACGCCAAAGTTTTGCAGAGTTCGCCAAGTGTGCCTGGCGTCTTGATACCCATCTTGGCGTTCTCCGTGTCTTGGCGGTTCGTTCTGCGTAAGTCCTATCCGTTTGAGCAGACGTCCATGTGCTGAGCAGGCGGCTTTCGCCCCGCGATTCGATTCGTGCGTAATCACCCGCGCGCCGCCCTTGACAAATTCTCTGCCCGGCCTATAATTCCGCCCGACATGGTCACCAATCCTTTCACACGAGATTTCCTCTTCGAGCCGGTTGGTTTAATGTTCGTATTTATCTTCTAGAGAGCCGTCAGCGGCTCTCTTTTTTTGCCTCCATGAGGCTATCCGACTATCAGACAGACTCATGACTATCAGACTCCCCGCCCTCATTGACCCTCACGTCCACGTGCGCGAACCCGGTCAGACCCACAAAGAAGACTGGGACAGCGCCACCCAATCGGCCCTGGCCGGCGGCGTGACGACCCTCCTCGCCATGCCGAACACGAAGCCGCCTATCTTCGACGCCGCCACCCTCGACCTGGCGCTGACCGCCGCCAAAGCCAAAGCCCGCTGCGACTACGCCCAGTACCTCGGCGCCGGTCCGGAAAACGCCGCCGAAGTCGCCCGCCTGGCCGCGCGCGCCGCCGGGTTGAAAATGTACCTCGACTCGACCTTCGGCGAACTGCGCCTCGACGACATGACCCTCTGGCTGGAACATTTCCGCCGCTGGCGCGGCCCCGGCCCGATTGTCCTCCATGCCGAGAGCCGCAGTATGGCCGCCGCCCTGGCCTTTTCGCAAATGTTTGCTGTGCCGGTGCATATCGCCCACGTCTCACTGCGCGAGGAGATTGTGCTCCTCCGCGAGGCCAAAGAACGCGGCGTGAAGGTCACCTGCGAGGTCACGCCGCATCATCTCTTCCTGAGCGCCGACGACATCCCCGCCCTCGCGCACGGACACCCCGGCCGCGGCGAAGTCCGCCCGCGGCTGGCCACACCGGCCGATGTGCAGGCCCTCTGGCAGAACCTCGATATCATTGACTGTTTCGCCACCGACCATGCCCCCCACACCCTGGCCGAAAAAGACGGCGAGAACCCTCCGCCCGGCTTCCCCGGCCTGGAGACGATGCTGCCGCTCTTGCTCACCGCCGTTGAGGCCGGGCGTTTGACCCTTGACGATTTGATTCAGAAATCCGTGATTAATCCCAGAAAAATCTTCCATCTCCCCGAACAGCCGGAGACCTGGGTGGAGGTGGATGAACATGCCCGCTGGGAGATTCGCGCCGCGGAACTCCGCTCCAAGTGTGGCTGGACGCCCTTCGAGGGCTGGCAGGTTCGGGGTCGCGTGACACGGGTCGTCCTGCGCGGACGGGAGGCGTTCAAGGATGGAGAGATTCTCGTCGAGCCGGGATATGGCCGAAACGTCCGCGAATAAAAAAAGCACAGAGTTGTCTCTGTGCCGGGAACACGGAGTGAAAATCTGCCTAGGCCTCGGTCAACCGTCCGGTCACGTACTTGTGCAGGATGCTGGCAATCAGGGTCTGGTACGGGATACCCTCCCGAAGGGCGCGTTTTTGCAGTTCGAGCAGGTCTTTTTCGGAAATGCGGATGTTAACGCGCTTGTCCTTGCGAAAGGCGGCACGGGCATAGACCTGATGGGCCGCTTGTTCTTTGACATTTTTCACCGACTGCCATTCTTCGTTCTCGTAGGAGGCCAGCAGTTCGAGTTCATCAGGTTGGAGGTTCAAGCCGCTCATTTTGCAATTCTCAGAAGAGATGTTTACCCACCAAATTTTAGAGCCTCGTTGATATTTTGACAACACTTTTGCGCCTCACCTGAACCATTTGACTATCCGGCCATCCGACTATCCGACCATCCGACCATCCGACCATTCGACTATCCGACCATTCGACTATCCGACTATCCGACTATCAGACTAGGAGACTCTTATGACCATCCAAAAACACACCATGACCCACCTGCCCCTCGGCGACCACAAAAACGCGCCCTGGTACGGCAAGGACATCCTCTCGGTCAAGCAGTTCGACCGCCTCGACCTGGAGTACATCTTCGGCGTGGCCCACGAAATGCACGACATGGTGGACCACATCGGCACCTTCGACCTGCTCAAGGGCAAGATTCTCGCCAACCTGTTCTACGAACCGTCCACCCGTACCTCGTCCTCGTTCACCGCGGCGATGGAACGGTTGGGCGGCAGCGTCATCCCCATCAACGAGGTGCGCTACTCCTCGGTGGCGAAAGGCGAATCGCTGCCCGATACCGTCCGCACGCTGGAATGCTACGCCGACGTGATTGTGCTGCGCCATCCGGAGGTCGGCTCGGCGGCGATTGCGGCTGCCGCGGCCCGCAAGCCGGTCATCAACGCCGGCGACGGCATCGGCGAGCACCCCACCCAGGCCCTGCTGGACGCCTTCACCATCCGCGAGGAACTCGGCCACATTGACGGCCTGACCGTCACCCTGCTCGGCGACCTGAAGCACGGGCGCACCGTCCACTCGCTGGCGCGGCTCCTGTCGCTCTACAAGGTCAAACTCAACTACGTCTCGCCCGACATCCTGCGCATGCCGCCTGAACTCATCGAGGAACTTAAGCAAAAGGGCGTTGAGCAGACCGAATACACCACCCTCGACCCCTGCCTGCCGGAGACCGACGTCCTGTACGTCACCCGCGTCCAGAAGGAACGCTTCGCCGACGAGGCCGCCTACGAATCGGTCAAGGGCGCTTACGTCATCAACGCCGAGGTGATGAAAGCCGCCAAACAGCGCATGATTGTCATGCACCCCCTGCCGCGCGTCGGCGAGATTGACCCGGCCTTCGACGACGACCCCCGCGCCGCCTACTTCCGCCAGATGGAATACGGCCTGTACGTGAGAATGGCCTTGCTGGCAATGGTCCTTGGAAAGGCCTGATTCCCTGCTAGAATTGGCGTGTGCCCGTGTCACGTGTCGCGTGTCACGTGTCCCGGTGCTCCTGTGTCACGTGACACGGGAACACCTGACACGGCAATACTTGACACCGGAACACAGAAAAACCGAGTCCATGGAGACATTCTTTACTTTCCTCGCTAAACGCGTGGACGACTGCGCCTCGCTCCTCTGCGTCGGCCTCGACCCGCACCCCGCCGACCTGCCCGAACCCACGGCCGCGGCGGCGCGGGACTTTTGCCTGCGTCTCGTTAAAGCGACCGCGCCCTACGCCGCGGCCTTCAAGCCCAATGCGGCCTTCTTCGAGGTCTTCGGCGCGGCCGGCTGGACGGCGCTCAAAGAGGTGATTGACGCCGTCCACACCGAAGCATCGCGCCTCGGCGCGCCGATTCCCGTCATCCTGGACGCCAAGCGCGGCGACATCGCCTCCACCGCCGAAGCCTACGCCCGCGCTGCCTTCGAGACCCTGGGTGCCGACGCCCTCACCGTCAACCCCTACCTCGGCGGCGACGCGGTCGAACCCTTCCTGCGCGACCCGGCGCGCGGTGTCTTCCTGCTGTGCAAGACGAGCAACCCCGGCGCAGGCGATTTGCAGGATTTGATAGTAGACAGCGGACAGCAGACCGCAGACCGCGCATCGCCGTCCGCCGTCGGCCATCTGCCGTCCGTCCCTCTTTACGAGCATGTCGCCTATCTCGCCCAGCAATGGAATGCCAACGACAACCTCGGCCTGGTAGTCGGCGCGACGCACCCCGAGGCGCTGGCCCGTGTCCGCGCCGCCGCGCCAGACTTGTGGTTCCTCGTCCCCGGCGTGGGCGCCCAGGGCGGCGACCTGGAAGCGGCCCTGCGCGCCGGCCTGCGAGCCGATGGGAGCGGCCTGCTCATCAACGTCTCGCGCGGCATCTCGCGGGCCGCAGACCCCCGCCGCGCCGCGGCCGAGTTCCGCGACCAAATCCTCGCCCTGCGTCCTCACCGGCGCTAATCCCAGCCGCCTATCAGACTATGTGACTATAGACTACCGAACGGAGTCCCCATGTCCTCCTCTGCCGATTTTGCCTCCCTCGCCGACGGCCTGCTTGAAGCCGGCTGCGTGCAATTCGGCGAATTTACCCTCAAATCGGGGCTAAAATCGCCCATCTACATTGACCTGCGCCGCCTCATCTCGCATCCGCCCCTGTTGCGACAGGTCGCCGCCGCCTATCTCCCTATCCTGCAATCGCTCTCCTTCGACCGCCTGGCGGCCCTGCCCTATGCAGCCATCCCGATTGCCACGGCCATCTCCCTGCAGGGAAACTACCCGATGATTTACCCGCGCAAGGAAGCCAAAGACTACGGCACGAAGGCCGAAATCGAGGGCGAATACCGCCCCGGCGAGACCGTCGCCGTGATTGACGACCTGGCCACCACCGGCGGGAGCAAATTCGAGGCCATCGAAAAACTGACCGCCGCCAGCCTGACCGTGCGCGACGTGGTCGTGCTGATTGACCGCCAGTCCGGGGCCAAGGAGGCGCTGGAGGGGGCCGGTTTCCGCCTCCACGCCGCCGTGACCATCGGCCAGTTGCTCGACCATTGGGAAACCACCGGCAACGTGGCAGCCGAGCACCTCGCCGCGGCGCGCCGCTTTCTCGCCGAAACGTGACAAGCCGAGGCTGTTGCCAGGATGCGGAAGGTTGCAGCAAGACAACAAACTGAGGAGTTGCGCATGATGAACCGAATCTTCACCCTCCTGCGCCCCTGGGCGAACTGGAAAGTCATCGCCCTGTTGACGGCGCTTTTTCTGGCCTTCAACGTTTTCGTCCTGCCCGTCATGACCTCCCCTGCCGGCCAATCCCTGCCGGTGCTGGACGTGCGCTTCTGGTACACCCCGCAGGAGGCCCAGGCGGCCCTCGGCCAATACAACCCGGCGGCGCGCCAGGCCGCCATCCTCACCCACCTGAGCATTGACCTGCTTTACCCGTTGATTTACGGCCTGCTGCTCAGCCTGCTGCTGACGCTGGTCTACCGCGCCTCGCCCCCTGCCCAGCAATATCAACTCTTCCTGTTCCCCTGGCGGGCAGTCTTTGCCGACTTGCTGGAGAACCTCGGCCTGGTGGTCATGTTCGCCATCTACCCGGCCTGGTTTGACCTGCTGGCCTGGATGACGACCATCTTCACCGCCCTCAAGTGGCTCCAACTTGGCTTGACCGGCGCGGCCCTGCTCATCGGCGTTTTGCTCCTGATTTTGCGGAGACGGCAGCCAGGTGTATAAGTTCTTCCGCCCGCTGCTCTTTGCCCTCGACCCCGAAACCGCCCACGGCCTGACCCTGAGCCTGCTGCGGCTGACGGGCCTCTTCCCGCCGACGCGCTTTCTGCTGCAAACCCTCTTCGCCGCGCCGGAGAAACCGCTCGAGGTCTTCGGCCTGCGCTTTCGGAATCCGCTCGGGCTGGCTGCCGGCTACGACAAGGACGGCGTCGCGGTGCGCGGACTGACGGCCCTCGGCTTCGGCCACATCGAAGTCGGGACGGTCACCCCGCGCCCCCAGCCGGGCAACCCCAAGCCGCGCATTTTTCGCCTGGTGGAGGACGAGGCGGTCATCAACCGCATGGGGTTTCCGGGGAAAGGTTCGGCCTACGTTGAACGTCAACTGTCGTCTGTGGTCCACCGTCCACGCTCCATCGTCCTGGGTCTAAACCTGGGCAAGAACAAAGAGACCCCGCTCGAAGCCGCCGCCGAAGATTACCTGGCCCTGATGCGCGTCTTTGCCCCCCTGGCCGACTACCTGGCCATCAACGTCTCCTCCCCCAACACGGTGGGGCTGCGCCGCCTGCAGGGGCGGGAAATGTTGGAAACCCTGCTCGGTCAAATCAGCGCTGAACGGTCAACATCAAAGGTTCACCGCCCGATTCTGGTCAAACTGGCCCCTGACCTGAGCGACGAAGAACTGGACGACGCCCTGGACGTGATTCTGCGGACGGGGATGGACGGCGTCATCGCCACCAATACCACCCTGGGGCGCGAGGGGCTGCGCTCGCCGCGTCGGGGAGAAGCAGGTGGGTTAAGCGGCGGCCCGCTGCGGGTCCGCGCCGAGGCGGTGCTGCAACGGGTGCTGACGCGGCTGGAGGGGCGGCTGCCGGTCGTCAGCGTGGGTGGAATCATGAGTCCCGAAGATGCCAAACGCCGCCTCGACATGGGGGCGGCGCTGGTGCAGGTCTATACCGGGCTGGTCTATGCCGGGCCGGGGCTGGTGAGGGAAATCGTCCGGGCGTGTTAGCGGCGGACCGGGCGCAGGGCCATTTGCGGCCGGGCGCGCGGGGTGGGGAAGAAGTCTGCCGGCAACGGCAAGGGGGTGTAAACCGCGCCGGTTCCAATTGAGCCGAAGGGAATGTAATACAACTGCGTCCGGCTTTCGGCGCCCAGGCGGATGTCCTGGTAAGCGATGAGCAGATACGTGCCGTCGGGGCTCCAGCGGGTGTCGCGGTAGCAGCAAGTGCTGCCCAGCGGGTCGAGCAAATGGGCACGGTGGGTGACGTAGTCGTAACTGTAGAGGTTGCCGAAGCCCTCGTTGCGGATGGCGCTGTTCAGCACGAAGAGGGTGTCGCCGTTCCAGTCGAAGGACGGAATCTGGGGAGCGGCGTTGTAGCCGCTCATGTCGAAGCGCGGGCCGGGGAAGGTATCGAGGATGATGGGGTTAGCGCTGTTGCAGGTGCTGATATCGAAGACGCGCACCATCTCGGCCCGCAGATTGGACGGGCCGACGCCCAGGACGCCCACCGCCAGCCGCTGACCGTCGTTCGACCAGCGCGCCGCGGTCGTCCCCAGTTCGGAGTAGGAGAAGCAGCCGTTCATGGCGATCAACTGGGTGCGGGAGCGGGCGGCGGCCAGCGCCTGCAGGTCGAAGGGCACCACGTACAATTCCCGGTTCAGGCTGATGGCCACCTGCGAGCCATCGGGGGAAATTTCGAAGGCTTCGAGGTAATCGGCGGTGACGAATTCGGCAATCGTGGAGACGACGCCGGTTTGGAAATCGACCGACTGGACGCGCCGTCCGCTGATGTAGATGATTTGCTGGCCGTCGGGCGACCATTGCAGATTGGTCTTGGCGGCGCCGTCGGTGGTCAACTGACGCAGATGTCCGCCGTCCACATCCATGACCCAGATGTCGCCGCCCCTGACCAGGGCAATCTGGTCTGCGCCGCCGATGACCGGCGGGCCGGCCGGGGTGGCGGAGGCGGCTGACGTGGCTTCGCTGTCCGCCGGTGGCTGGGGAGTTTGTTGTGTTTGCGGGGTGAGCGTGGGGAGAGGGGTCGGCTGGGCTGGCGTGATGGTCGGAGCGGCCGTGGCGGCCGTCTGGAGAGCGGGGAGGAAGGAGGGCAGAAACAGCCAGGCGGCGGCGATGACCGCGGCCGCGCCCAACAGGAGGAAGACGCCAAGCCCAATCCAAAGCCCAACACGCCTGCGCCGCGGCGGGGCGGCGGGCGGGGGCGTCGGCTGGGGCTGGGCGGGCAGGCGGGCGACGGTCGGAGGGGCGGCGCGGGAGGCCGTCTTGAGGGCTGTTGTTTCGCCGCGAGCGACCGCGCTCAGGGCGTTGGCAAATTCGACGGTCGTACTGAAACGGTCGTCTTTGTTCTTGGCCAGGGCTTTTGCGATGACCGGCTCGATGGCGGGCGGCAGGTCGGGCCGCACGTCGAGGATGTGGGGAGGCGCGCTGGTGATGTGTTTGACCACCACGCTCATCGGCGTGTCGCCTTCGAAGGGCTGACGGCCGGTCAGCATTTCGAACAGGATGACGCCCAGGGCGTAGATGTCGGCCCGGCCGTCCACGCCCTCGCCCTGGGCCTGTTCGGGACTCATGTAGGCGGGAGTCCCGATGATGGCGCTGCCGGTCAGGCTGGTCTGGGTTTCAGAAAGTTTGGCGATGCCAAAGTCGGACAGGTAGGGTTCGTTGTACTGGTCGAAGAGGATGTTGCCGGGTTTGAGGTCGCGGTGGATGATGTTGCGGGCGTGGGCTTCGTCCAGGGCGGGGGCCAGGCGCTCGAAGATGCGCGCCGCCTCCTGGATGGAAAGCGGCCCTTGCTTCAGCCGGTCGGCCAGCGAACCGCCGGGCATGAAGCGCATGACGAAGTAGGGCTGACCGTCTTCCTCGCCGAAGTCATAGACCGGCACGATGGCCGGATGTTCGAGCAGAGCGATGGTCTTGGCTTCGCGCTCGAACCGCACCCGGAACTGCGGGTCGTGGAGCATTTCGCGCGGCAGGACTTTGACAGCCACTTCGCGTTCGAAGCGCGGGTCGTAGGCGCGGTAAACGGTGGCCATGCCGCCGCGTCCCAGTTCCGCCTGGATTTCGTAGCGACCGATTTTTTCTGGATTCATATCGTCAAGTATAGCAACGGACGGAACGAAATGCAAGCACTTGGCGGCCTTTTTCAACGATGCTATAATCGTCCGGCAGCGCCCCAGTAGTTCAACGGACAGAACAGGGCACTCCTAAGGCTCTGATGTAGGTTCAATTCCTGCCTGGGGCATTGGGGCGGGGCTGTTCCCCAAAAGGGCGAAATTCCATTTTGCCATCCGTAGCGCAGAATCTCGCCGTCTTGTGGGGCAGCCCCCGGTCTCTTAGAGAGGCGCCACCTTACATAATTCTTAAGTACTATTTGACCGTTTGCCCCTTGCAAAATGGGCGCATTTGTTGTATCATAATGGCAACGAACGTTTGGGTGCCCCCCTCACCCAGGCGTTCGTTGCTTAAGGAGAGTGAGTCGGAGCAGGCCGAAGCCTGGCTCCGACGTTTTGTTTCAACGGGAGATTTTTTGCAGGGCTTCACCCAGGCGCGTGATTTCCTCGAGGGTGTTGTAGTGAACCGCGCCGACCCGCACCATGCCGCCGCTGGCCTCGACTCCCAGCCGCTCGGTGACGGCCAGGGCGTAGTAGTTGCCGTCCCACACGTAGATGCCCTCCCGGCCGAGGGCCTCGGCCGTCTGGCGCGGAGGTATGCCTTCCAGGCGAAAGGCGAAGGTGGGGACGCGCTGGTCGAGGCGGCGCGGGTCGGCGATGCCGTACAGGCGCAGGCCTGGGATGGCCGTCAGCGTCTCGAGCAGCGCCCGGCTGATTTCGAATTCGTAGGCGCGGATGACGGTCATGGCTTTTTTCAAGTCCAGCCGCCGGCCGGTGTAGCCGCGTTCGCGCAGAGCCTCTTCCTGCTCCTGACCGAAGGTTTGTCCCACCCATTGCAGGTACTCGAGGGCACCCAGCACGCCGGCCAGCCCCTCATGATTTTGAGTACCGGTCTCCCATTTGCCGGGAGGAGAATCTGGCGCCGGGCGGACCTTGTAGGCCGGCAGGGCTTCGAGCAAATCATAGCGCCCGTAGAGCGCCCCGGCGTGCGGCCCGAAGAATTTATAGGCCGAGCAGACCAGGAAATCGCAGCCCAGCGCTTGCACGTCAATCGGGCCGTGCGGCGCATATTGGACGGCGTCGATGTAAACCGGCGTCCCAAAGGCGTGGGCCATCTGGACGATTGGGTGGACGGGGTTGACCGTGCCGACGGCGTTGGAGGCGTAGCCGAAGGCCAGCAGGCGCGGCCGGCGCGCCAGGGCGCGTTCCAGGTCGTCCAGGTTGAGGGTGCAGTCTTCGACATCGAAGTCGATCCATGAGACGCGGACGCCGCGGTCGGCGGCGGCCAGCAGCCAGGGGGCGATGTTGGCGTCGTGGTCGAGGCGGGTGACGAGAATCTCGTCGCCGGGCTGCCAGGTGCGGGCCAGGGAGCGGCTGAGGTGCAGCGTCAGGGTGGTCATGTTGTTGCCGAAGACGATTTCCTCGGGCCGGGCGGCGTTGAGGAAGTCGGCCATGGCGGCGTGGGCCTCCTCGAGGAGGCGGTCGGATTCCTGGCTGGTGGCGAACGCGCCGCCGTGATTGGCGTTGCATTCCAACAGGTAGCGTTGCATACGCTCGGCGGCCTGACGGGCGATTTGCGTCCCGCCGGGGTTGTCGAAGAAGATGGATGGGCGGTCGAGGGCCGGGAAGTGGTTGCGGATGAGGCGCGGGTCGAGAGACACAGGGACTCCTTCTGAAGATGAGGGGCTGACTTTCCACACAGTCTGTATTATTATAATATGCAGGTGGAGGCCCGATGAGTACATTGGCCGAGATGCTCGACCGCTTGACGGCGGCGGGAGAGTTGTTTGTGAAAGAGGCTGACGGCGCAGTGCGCTGTACGGCCTGCGCCCATCGCTGCTTGATTCGCCCCGGACGACGCGGCATCTGTCAGGTGCGTTTCAACGCCGGGGGCGTTCTGCGCGTCCCCTGGGGGTATGTAGCCGGGCTGCAGGCCGATCCCATCGAGAAGAAGCCCTTCTATCACTTTCTGCCCGGCGCAACCGCTCTGACTTTTGGCATGTTGGGCTGCGACTTTCACTGTGATTATTGTCAGAACTGGCTGAGTTCGCAGGCGTTGCGCGATCCGGCGGCGGATGAGTCTGGTTACTTTATCCGGCGCGTCAGCCCGGAGCAGGTGGTGGAGGCGGGGCGGCGGGCGGGGGCGCAGGTGGTCGCCTCGTCGTACAACGAGCCGCTCATCACCAGCGAGTGGGCGGTAGCGATTTTTCGGCTGGCCGCCGCGGCGGGGATGAAGTGCGTCTATGTTTCGAACGGCAATGCCACGCCTGAAGTGCTCGATTATCTGCGCCCGTACCTGAGTGGCTTGAAAATCGATTTGAAATCCATGCAAGATCGAAACTACCGCCGTCTGGGCGGGGTTCTAAAGAATGTACTGGATACGATTCGCCGGGCGCATGAAATGGGGCTGTGGGTAGAGGTCGTGACGCTGCTCGTGCCGGGTTTCAACGACAGCAACGAGGAGTTGTGGGAGGCGGGCCGCTTTCTGGCGGGGATTTCGGCCGATATTCCGTGGCATGTCACCGCTTTTCATCCTGACTACCGGATGACCGACTCGGACCCGACGCCGGCCCGCACCCTGTTGCGCGCCGCCGAGATCGGGCGCGAGGCCGGTTTGCGGTACGTTTACGCCGGCAACCTGCCCGGAGGCGTGGAGGAATACGAAAATACTTTTTGTCCCCATTGCGGGCAGTTACTCGTCCACCGCTGGGGCTACGTGGTCTCTGCGTATCACTTGACCGGGGAGGGAAAATGCCCGCGTTGCGGAGCAGAGATCGCCGGCGTGTGGTCGGCGAATCCAGACGATGTTTCCCTTAAAGGCCCTGGCCGGCCTCGGCTAGCATTTTTGTAGATTTTTGCTGTATAATACTTCCATCCATTTTTGTAAACGGTTCATCTCGGAAAGGAGGTAGGTGCAGGCAGATACCGTTTGTCCCACAAATTTCCCCCCCATTCAATCCATATTTCATTTCATCTCTTTAGGAGGAGAGAAACGTGAAACGCACATCTTTCATGCTCGTGTCGCTGCTGGTGCTGGCCAGCCTATTGCTGGCCTCCTGCGGCCCGAAAACCGAAGAAGCGACTGAAGCAGCCACGCAGGCTGCCACCGAAGCCGCTACCGAAGCCGCTACCGAAGCCGCCGCCTTCGAGCCGATGGTGGTCGAGGCGCCCAATTGCGACTACGGCGGCGAGTTCCTGCGCATCGAAGCGGTGGACGAGTATACCGTCCGCTTCACGCTGTGCTACCCCGACCCGGCCTTCCCCTCGAAGATCGCCTTCTCGGCCTTTGCCATCCAGCCGCGCGAGTGGCTGGAAGCCAACGGCGGCTCGGGTGAACTGCTGACCCACCCCATCGGCACCGGCCCCTACATGGTGCAGGAATGGGTGCGCGGCGAGCAACTCGTCTTCACCCGTTTCGACGGTTACTGGGGCGAGAAAGCCCTGACGCCGACCCTCGTCTTCCGCTGGAGCACCGAGTCGGCGCAGCGCGTGCTCGAACTGCAGGCCGGTACGGTGGACGGCATTGACAACCCCGGGCCGGATGACTTCGCCGTCATCCGCAGCGACCCGAACCTGCAACTGATCAACCGCCCGGCGCTGAACATCTTCTACATCGGCATGAACAACACCTATCCGCCGTTCGACGACGAACGCGTCCGCCAGGCGATTGCCATGTCGATTGACCGTCAGCGCATCGTTGACCAGTTCTATCCGGAAGGCTCGGAAGTGGCCACCCACTTCACGCCCTGCTCCATCCCGAACGGCTGCGTTGGTCTGCCGTGGTATGACTTCGACCCGGAGGCCGGGCGCGCCCTGCTGGCTGAGGCCGGTTACCCGAACGGCTTCGACACCAAACTGTTCTACCGCGATGTCGTGCGCGGTTACCTGCCGCAGGTCAGCAACGTCGCTCAGGACATCCAGGCCCAGTTGCTCGCCAATCTCAACATTCGAGCCGAGATCGTGGTCATGGAATCGGGCGCGTTCCTGGATGCGGCCGACTCGGGTCAGTTGGACGGCCTGCACCTGCTCGGTTGGGGTGCTGACTATCCGGATCAGACCAACTTCCTGGATTATCACTTCGGCGCGGGTGCTTCGGCCCAGTTCGGCGAGAAATTCCCGGACATCGTCGACAACCTGCGGGCGGCTGCCCAACTGGCCAGCGACGAGGAGCGTGCCCCGTACTATGAAGCCGCCAACAACGCCATCCGCCAGCATGTCCCGATGATTCCGGTGGCGCACGGCGGTTCGGCCGTCGCCTTCAAGGCGAGCGTCCAGGGTGCGCACTCCAGCCCGCTCGGCAACGAGAACTTCTCGGTCATGCAGATTCCGGGCCAGGATGTCTTCGTCTGGATGCAGAACGCCGAACCCATCTCGCTCTTCTGCGCCGATGAGACCGACGGCGAGTCGCTGCGCGCTTGCGAGCAGGTGACCGAGTCGCTGCTGGCCTTCGAGATCGGCGGCACGGCTGTCAAGCCGTCGCTGGCCGAGCGCTGCGAAGCCAACGAGGACCTGACCGTCTGGACCTGCTACCTGCGCCAGGGCGTCCAGTTCCACGATGGCTCGCTGCTCGATGCCAATGATGTGGTGGCCTCCTATGTTCTGCAATGGGACGCTGCCAGCCCGCTGCATGTCGGCAACACGGGCGCTTTCACTTACTTCTCGTCTCTGTTCGGCGCGTTCTTGAACGCCGACCAGTAACCTACGCTTTGCTGCCCCGGCGGGGGAAACCCCCGCCGGGGTCTCCCTGCGACAATGACCACTTACATCCTGCGGCGCATTCTTTCCAGCATTCCTGTCCTTTTTGGCATTCTTTTTGCCACCTTTGCCCTGGCGCGCTGGATTCCGAGCGATCCCTGCCGCGCCATTCTGGGCGAGAAGGCCACCGATGTGGTCTGCGACCGATTCATCCACGAGCATGGCCTCGACCGGCCGATTCCCATCCAGTTTGGATACTATTTGAACGAGATTGCTCATGGCGATTTTGGGCGCTCGTTCCGCTACGGTGAGCCGGTCTCGAAAATCCTGGTCGAGCGCCTGCCCACCACCGTGGAATTGAGTTTTTCGGCGTTGTTCGTGGCGTTGATGATTGGGATTCCGCTGGGAGTGGTCTCGGCGGTCAAACACAATTCCTGGGTGGATGTCTTGACCATGTTTTGGGCCAACATCGGCGTCTCCATGCCGGTTTTCTGGCTGGGGTTGATGCTGGCTTACGTTTTTGCTTTATTGTTGCGGGATACACCTTTCCAATTGCCGCCTTCGGGCCGCTTGAGTCCGGGCGTCTTGCCGACCTCGTTTGCGAAAGCGTGGGGATGGGAACTCGAACCGGGTTTTCTGGCCAGCGTCGTGGACTTTCTGGCCCGGATGAATATCCTCAACGCGCTCCTGAGCCGCGATTGGGACCTGCTCAAAGATGCCGTCAAGCACTTGATTCTGCCCTCCCTGGCGCTGGGGACGATTCCCATGGCGCTGATCGCCCGCATGACGCGCTCCAGCATGCTCGAAGTGTTGGGCCAGGATTACATCCGCACGGCGCGGGCCAAAGGTCTGCCAAAGACCAAAGTGGTGCTCAAACATGCGTTGCGCAACGCTTTGCTGCCCCTCGTGACGGTGATCGGCCTCTCGCTGGGGAGTTTGCTGGGCGGAGCCGTGTTGACCGAGACGGTTTTCGGCCTCAACGGCGTGGGGCGCATTCTGTACGATGCTATCACGGCCCGCGATTATGGAATCGTGCAAGCCTTTACGGCGGTGATTGCCATCTTCTTCGTGGCGCTCAATCTGTTGGTGGATATTTCGTACGCCTATCTCGATCCGCGCATTCGGTTGGAGTAAGCCATGTCGAAGGAAACATCGAAAAACAAAGTCGCCAAACTGGATGCCGAGGGGCTGTCGCTCAAGTCAGTCAGTCTGTGGCAAATTATGTGGCGGCGGCTGTTCAAGCGCAAGTCCGCCCTGGTGGGGATGGGGATTCTTGCCCTGCTGGTTTTCGTCGCCATCACAGCCGATTGGATTGCCCCTTACAGCCCAACCGAGGTCTTGATTGGCGTCGAGGATGTCACGGCGCGGCAGGCGCCCTGCATTCATCTCTTGGGCTGTCCCAAAGACCAGCCGCAGCACATCATGGGCATTGACGGGAATGTGCGCGACCAATTCAGCCGCATCCTGCACGGTGCACGCCAGAGCCTGTTCATCGGCTTCGCGACGGTGACCTTTGCCATCGTCATCGGCACGGTTCTGGGGGCGCTGGGAGGTTACCTGGGCGGGTGGGTGGATAACGTCATCATGCGGGTCATGGACGTGGTGCTGGCTTTCCCCTCGCTGTTGCTGGCCATCGCCATCGTCACCGTGCTGGGCCCGGGCTTGATCAACGCCCTGCTGGCCATCGGCATCGTCTCCATCCCGGCTTATGCCCGCGTGGTGCGCGCCAGCGTCCTGTCGGTCCGTGAAATGGACTACGTCTCGGCGTCCAAAGCGATGGGCGGCAACACCTTCCACATCCTGTTCAAGCGCATCCTGCCGAACGCGCTGACGCCTCTCATCGTCCAGGGTACGCTGGGCATTGCGACGGCCATCCTGGACGCGGCGGCCCTCTCTTTTCTCGGCCTGGGTGCCCAGCCGCCGATGGCCGAATGGGGTTCGATGCTCGGTGCGGAACGCAATCAGGTCTTCACGGCTCCGCACCTGGTCTTTTACCCCGGTCTGGCCATCATGTTGACCGTGCTGGCCTTCAATCTGCTCGGCGACGGCCTGCGCGACGCCCTCGACCCGCGCCTGGGTCACGTGGCCGGTTAGCCCTCACAGGGACCTGCTTCCTACAGGACCCGCTTCCTCAAAGGGAGCGGGTCTCTGACTCTTTGTCATAGCACCGTCGGCGGGGCTTTCTTGCCGTCCAGGGAATACACATCCATCGCAGCCGGTTCCAGTGCGAAGGCGGGGCCGAAAGTCTGACGCAGGTTGCGGTTGATGATTTCGACCAAGTTGTCCAATTGTTCCTGGTTTTCGGCCTCCCCTCGCAGGATGACCTCTTTGCGGCCATCGGCGCGGTGGATGAAATGCGCCCACTCGTAGCGGCCGTCGGCGCGCTTCTTGGCAATCAATTTGTAGAGACCGCTATCGGGAACGGGCTTGGTGACCCACATGCCGGCGATTTCTTCGCCTTCGGCAAGGGTCATGACGGCAAATCGTTTACGTTCTTCGGGTTTCATGGCAACCTCGGCCAGTCCAGCAGGAGAATTTCGGCCAGCAGACGGGCGTTGACGTTGGCGTCCAGCCGTTCGATGGCCTTTTCGGTTTGTTCGACCAGGCGGCGGGCGGAGGGTAAATCGAGGCCGCCGGCCAGGGCGCGGATTTCTTCGGCGCGGTCCATGTTGACGAGCGGGGCAGAGGCGCCCGATGCGGCTACCAGCACGTCGCGCCAGTAGGAGAGCCAGAGGAGCAGCGTTTCGCGAGGGCGTTCCTGCTCGGCGCGTTTGCGCTCGGTCAGTTTTTCGGCGTAGGCGAATTTCTCCACCCGCGAGGCCGTGAGTAGACGTTGCAGTTCGTCCAACCGCTGGCGGCGGAAGTCGAGGGCGGCGGGGTCGGCCAGCAGACGAAAGGCCAGGCCGGGGCGTCCGCCGGAGAGGTGGGCCAGCAGGCGGGCGGATTCGGCCTCGGCGCCGCGCTCCTTGAGGGCGGCCGCGACCGTTTCAACGGTCAGGGGGCGCAGCCGCAGCACCTGGCAGCGCGAGACGATGGTCGGCAGGAGCGATTCGGCCGAATCGGCGGTCAGGAGCAGGATGGCGTGGGAGGGCGCTTCCTCCAGCGTCTTGAGCAGGGCGTTGGCGGCGCTGGGGTTGGCCTCCTCGAAGCGCAGGAAGAGGGCCACGCGGCGTTCGCCCTGGTAGGGTTTGAGCGAGAGCAACTGACGCACTTCGCGCACCTGCTCGACTTTCAGCACGCCGCCTTCTTTTTCGGCCTGCACCACCGTCAGGTCGGCGTATTGCATGGCCTCGATTTGGCGGCAGGCGCGGCAGATGCCGCAGGGGTCGCCCGGCGCGGTCGGGGTGGGGCAGAGCAGCGCCTGGGCAAAGCGCAGGGCCAGCGTGCGGCGTCCGATTCCGGCGGGACCGGTGAACAGGTAGGCGTGACCGAACGCGTCACGCTGCAACTGTCCGCGCAGCATTTCGACTGCCCATTCGTGGCCGAGGAGGTTCCAGTTGGTCATGTGCGGTAGTTGCCTTCATTTACTGCGGTTAGCAAAAACCACTTGCCGGTGGGAGCGAGTTCAAGAGGGGAGATAACCAATTCATATGAATTCGACATCTGTTCTTTACTCCTCTCCGGCGCGCAGGCGCAGGTAGGATTCGTAGCGCTCCGGCCGCACCGTCCCGGCCTCCACCGCCGCCCGCACGGCGCAGCCCGGCTCGGATTTGTGCGTGCAGTCGCTGAACTGACAGTGCGCCACCAGCGGGGCAATCTCCGGGAAGTAGCCGTCCATCTCCTCCGGCTCGGTATCCCACAGGGCCAGGGCGCGCAGGCCGGGGGTGTCGGCCACGTAGCCGCCTCCCTCCAGCGGGAACAACTGCCGCACGGTGGTGGTGTGCCGGCCTTTGTTGACCGCCTGGCTGACCTCCCGCACGGCCAGTCCCAGCCCCGGCTGGACGGCGTTCAGCAGGCTGGATTTGCCCACCCCGCTCGGCCCGGCCAACGCCGAGATTTTGCCGGTCAGCCGCGCCCGCAGTTCATCCACGCCCAGGCCGGTCTTAGCGCAGGCATAAATCACCGGGTAGCCGATGGCCGGGTAGAAGCCGAACATTCGCTCGGCCTGTTCCTGCCCCGCCAGGTCCACCTTGTTGGCGACGATGAGCGCCGGGATGCCCTGCTTCTCGGCGATGACCAGGAAGCGGTCGAGCATGCGCAGGCGCGGACTCGGCTGGGCGCAGGCGAAGACGAACACCGCCTGGTCTGGATTGGCCAGCAATACCTGCTGATAGACGCCCTGCGGGCGCGGGTCGAGCCGGATGAGAGCACGGGCGCGCGGTTCGACCGACTCAATCGTCCCCGTCCCGTCCGGCTGACGACTCACCTGCACCCGGTCGCCGACCGCGGCGATGTCGCCCAGGCGGGGACCCCGCTTGAGGCGGCCGCGCAGGCGGCAGGTCAGGGGGCCGTGCGCCGTCTCGACGGTGAAGAAGCCCGATTGGGCGCGCAGGATGAGGCCGGGTTCGGTGTTCGTCGGCGGCATCTTGGTCGCTTTAGGGGCTGGGCGTTACGCCTCCATAGGGGGTGGGCGTCTCGGTGATGCCGATGTTGGATTCGAACCAGTAGATGCTTTGCGGCCGGCCGTAGAAGTAGATTTCCACGATGCGGCGGAAGATGGGGGCGGCGTAGTCGGAGCCTTCGCCGATGTAGGGGACGAAGACGGTGACGGCGATGTCGGGCCGGTCGTCGCGGTTGGCATCGGTGAAGCCGGTGAACCAGGCGTGCGGGTAGGGCTGGCCGGTCTCGGCGGTGCCGGTCTTGCCGTAGACGGGGATGGGAAGGGTGGAGAGGCGGAAGTAGGCCGTGCCGCGCCGGTTGGCTACTACTTCGCGCATGGCGGCGCGGATGATTTCCAGATTTTCCGGGCTGACCGGCAGTGTGCCGCGCACCTCGGGCTGGAAGGTGTAGGTGGGTGCGCCGTCCACCGAGCGGATGGATTCGACTACCTGCGGCCGGTAGAGCGTGCCGCCGTTGGCGATGGCGGCGGTGAAGGTCACGACCTGGAGAGGGGTGACCTGGACTTCGCCCTGGCCGATGGCGATGTTGGTGGCGTCGTTGCCATCTTGCGGGTAGGGAATGTTGCCGGAGGCCTCGGCCACCTGCTCGATGCCGGTAGGGGCGCCCAGGCCAAAACCGCGCGCCATATCGCTGATGAGTTGACCGTTGCCCTGATTGTAGAGCGCCAGGCCGATGTGGTAGAACCAGGGGTTGCAGGAGCGCATCAGTCCCTGCGGCAAGGTCAGCATGCCGCTGGGCTGGGTGCGGCACTCGCCGTACAGCAGCAGTTCATCCTGGCAGTGCTGCCAGGTCCAGTCGTGCTTGATGTTGTTGGGGCCGAGTTCGGTGAAGTCGTACTGGCAGTCGTAGGTGGTCTCGGCGGTGAAGGAGCCGCTTTCGAGGGCGGCGGCCATGGTGATGATTTTGAAGACCGAGCCAAGCGGATACTGGCCCTGGGTGGCGCGGTTGAAGAGCGGCTGATTGGGGTCGTTGAGCATGTTTCCCAGGGCGAAGTTGTTCTGGTTGTTGGGGTCGAACAGGTTGGGGTCGAAGCCGGGGGTGGAGACGATGGCCAGGATGCGACCGGTCTCTACTTCCATGACTACCGCCGCGCCGGGCAGGCCGTCGAAAGCCTGCTGGGCCTGGTATTGCAGGTCGCGGTCGATGGTCAGGGTGATGGACTGGGCCGGCTGGGGGTCGGCGTGAAAGAGGGGCGGGTTGACGACCGAGCCATCCGGGTTGACGATGTAAACATCTGCGCCGTTGCGTCCCGCCAGGTAGGGTTCGCCCCAGGCCTCGATGCCGGCGTCGCCGACCCGTTCGGCGCCGCTGTAGCCGCGGCGGCGGTATTCGTCGTAGCGTTCGGCGGGGATGGGGAGCGTGTAGCCAACCGTCTGCGAGGCGATGCCGCCGAGTTGATAATAGCGGGAGGTGTATTGGGTGCAGACCACGCCGCCGTAACTGCAAATCCAGCCGACGTTGACATCGTTGGCGTCCACTTCGGTGATGGGGACGTACTGGTCGGGGCCATAATACTGATACATGCTGGCAATGGTTTCGGGGCGCAAGCCGGTAGCCTGATAGAGGGCGACGAGCATGGTTTCTTCTTCGTCGAGGCCGATCTGGCCGGGGACGATGCCGATGGCAACCGCGTTGGCCTGGGTGACGATGGCGCGTCCGGCCCGGTCGTAGATGTCGCCGCGGGCGGGTTGGTTGTAGGCGGCGGCCAGGGTGCGGCCGCCGGCGATTTCGGGCAGAATCAGGCCGGTATCCCATCTCAACCGCCAGGTGTTCTGTTCCAAGACCAGGTTGGCGGTGATGTCGCGCTGCACTTCGCCGAAGAGCGCCGTGCGGTAGACGAGGCGGAAAGCGACCTGGGCCGAGTCGGGGTTCTTCAGCGAAGAGAGGATGGTATAGTCGATTTCCTGAACGCCCAGGGCGTTGAGGGCGTCGCGGTGTCGTTGGGCGAAGGCGGCCGCGTCGAGGGTTTGCTGGCTGGTTGCGCTCAGCAAAGCGTACATGGTGGGGTAATCTTCCAGGCGGTAGGCATCCAGGTAGGTGCTGAGGAAGGCTTCGGGGTTGGGAACCGCAACGGTGGTGACGTTGGGGGGCGACAGGGTTGGCGTCGGGGCGCCGAAGGGGTTGCCGCCGCCTGTGCAGGCAGCCAGCAGGAAGAGGAGGGAAGGAAGGAGTATCCAGCGGAGTCTTTTCATTCTTTTCCTTTTCAGATCAGCCGACTTGTTCGCCCCGCAGCACTTGCCGGAAAATGGGGCACTGGTAACGCAGATGAACCTGACAATTGGCGGGGACGTCGGCGTTGGGGGAAATATTCAATTGGCGCAGGGTCCGTACCAGATGACAGAGCGGCAGGCCCATCACGCTGGCGTAGCAGCCGCGCATCTCGGCCACCGGCCGAAAGGTGGGATGCTGGATGGCGTAGGCGCCGGCCTTGTCGAGCGGGTCGCCGCTCTGGATGTAGGCGTTCATTTCCTCGTCGCTGTAGGCCCGCATAGGGACTTCGGTGACGCACAAATCGGTCATCAGGCGGCCGTCGGACATCCGCAGGACGGCGAGGCCGGTATAGACCTGGTGGCTGCGGCCGCGCAGACGCCGCAGCATCTCGGCCGCCTGGGCCATGTCGGCGGGTTTGCCCAGCAAAGCGCCGTCGAGGACGACCACCGTGTCGGCAGCGACAATGGTCTGTTCGGCGTGGGCGTGTTCGGCACACAGGCGCGCTTTGCTCTCGGCCAGCCGCAGGACGTAGTCGGCGGGGGCCTCGCCTGGCCGGGCTGTCTCGTCCATGTCAACCGGCTGGGGGTGGAACATCCAGTTGCCGAGGGCCAGCAGTTCCCGCCGCCGCGGAGAGGCGGAGGCCAGAATCAACACAGGCTTGGAGTTCACGGGCGTTATTCTAACATATTCCTCTGGCAGGTTTATGCGGGCCGTTGTAAAATGCGTATGTCTGGACACTCTGAGACACTGGAGGAAAACTTGAAAGAACTGGTAGAACGCATTCGCCTGGAGGGGAAAAATCTGGGCAACGGCATCCTCAAGGTAGATAGTTTCGTCAATCATCAGGTTGACCCGGCCCTGATGAACCGCTGCGGGCAGGAACTGGCGCGCCGTTTTGCCCATGTCGGCGCCACCAAGGTGCTGACCGCCGAAATCTCCGGCATCGCCCCAGCCTTGCTGACCGCTTTGCCGCTCGGCCTGCCGGTCGTTTATGCCCGCAAGACCAAGCCGGTCACCATGCCCAATCAGGTCTATCTGACCCTGGCGCCCTCGCACACCAAGGGCCGGATGATCGAATTGATTATCTCGCCCGAACATCTGAACCAGGGCGACCGGGTGCTCATTATCGACGACTTCCTCGCCACCGGCGCGACTATCCTGGGCCTGGTGCGCCTGGCGCAGACGGCCGGGGCGGTCATCGTCGGCATCGGCGCGCTGATCGAGAAAACCTTCGAGGGGGGACGCGACCTGCTCGCGCCGGTCGGCGTGCCCATCGAATCGCTGGCCGTTATCACTTCGATGGAAGAAGGCCAGATTGTCTTCCAGGAAGAGTGAAGGGCGCGACAAGTTACGTTGCACGTTGCACGTTGCACGTGACACGTGACACGTGACACATGGCACGTTACACGTCTTTCGTCACACGGATAACCAACGACTGATGACTGACTCCCTCGCCATCCTCGACTTCGGCTCGCAATACGCCCAACTCATTGCCCGGCGGGTGCGCGAAGCCCACGTTTATTGCGAACTCTTTCCCTGGGACGCGCCCGCCGAGACGGTGCTGGCCCTCCGGCCGCGCGGCTTCATCCTCTCCGGCGGGCCGGCCTCGGTCTATGCCGACGGCGCGCCCACCCTGCCCGGCTACGTGCTCGAATCGGGCCTGCCGGTGCTGGGCATCTGCTACGGAATGCAGTTACTGACCCACACGCTGGGCGGCAAAGTCCATCCATCTGCCGAGCGGGAATACGGCTATGCGGTCGTTGAGTCGCTGGTCGCCAGCCCGATTGTCTCCAGGCAGTCGTTCCAGGTGTGGATGTCGCACGGAGATAGAATCACGGAACTGCCGCCGGGGTTCGTGGCGCTGGCAAAATCGGTCAACAGCCCCTACGCGGCGATGGGCGATTTCAAACGCAACTATTACGGCCTGCAATTCCATCCCGAAGTGAAACACACCGAAGGCGGCGCGGACATCCTGCGCCGCTTCGCGGTCGAGGTCTGCGGCTGCAACCCAGACTGGACGCCGGAGTCCATCATCGAGGCAAGCGTCGCCCGCGTACGCGAGCAGGTAGGCGGGGAACGCGTCCTGGTGGCGGTCAGCGGCGGGGTGGATTCGTCGGTCGCCGCGGCGCTGGTCCATCGGGCCATCGGCGACCAACTCGTGGCCGTCTTCGTGGACACCGGCCTCCTGCGCCAGGGCGAGCCGGAGCAGGTAGTGCAGACGTTCCGCCAGCAGATGGGGGTCGAACTGGTCGCGGTGCAGGCCGCCGAAGAGTTTTTCACGGCCCTGGCAGGCGTCACCGAGCCGGAGCAGAAGCGCCGCATCGTCGGCGAGAAGTTCATCCGCATCTTCGAGCGCGAGGCGAAGAAACTCGGCGCGCCGAAGTTTCTGGTGCAAGGCACGATTTACCCCGATGTGGTCGAATCGGCCGCCCCCGACCGCAGCAAGGCAGCCAAAATCAAGAGCCACCACAACGTGGGCGGCCTGCCGCCGGACATGGACTTCACGCTCGTCGAGCCGCTGCGCTACCTGTTCAAGGACGAAGTCCGGGCGGTGGGCGAAGCCCTGGGGCTGCCGGAGAGCATGGTTTGGCGGCAGCCGTTTCCGGGTCCGGGCCTGACCGTGCGCGTGCTGGGCGAGGTGACGCCGGAGCGGGTTGCCCGTCTGCGCGCTGCCGACGCGGTCTTCACCGAGGAACTGGCCCGCGCCGGCCTGCTGGGCAAGGGCGGCGGCACCAGCCAGGCTTTTGCCGCCTTGCTGCCCGTCCGCTCGGTGGGGGTGATGGGCGATGAGCGCACTTACCAGGAGACCTGCGTCCTGCGGGCGGTGGTGACCGACGACTTCATGACCGCCGACTGGGCGCGCATTCCGTATGACGTGCTGGCGCGGGCGGCAAACAGAATTGTCAACGAGGTACACGGAATCAACCGGGTAGTGTATGATATAACCAGCAAGCCGCCTGCCACCATTGAGTGGGAATGAGGCGATTAGCGATTTACGATTGACGATTCACGATTTGCGATTGACGATTCACGATTGACGATTGAGCGTCCTGGCGGTGAAGATGGTTGCGAATGAAGGTATGGAGTAAGAGGATGGAAACCAGGCGCAAGATACTTTTCCTTCTCCTTGCACTCTTGCTGGCAGGGATGGCAGGAGCACCCGCTGGCGCACAGACCGGGCTGCGGGTCGAACTGGAGTCCCTTTCGGCGGGTTCTTTCCCCACAATCAGCGCCGATTTCCGCCTCTACGACGCGGCGGGCAACGCCGTCGCCGGCTTGGAGGCAGAGGCCGTTCGGGCGCTCGAGGACGGGGTGCCGCGTCCGCTCGAGGCGCTGGTCGAACTCCAGCCCGGCGTCCAGTTCGTGGTGGCCCTCAACCCCGGCCCGGGGACGGCTGCCCGCGACCAGCGCGGCGTCTCGCGCCAGCAACTCGTCCTCGAGGCGCTGACCGCCTGGGCCGCGACTTTGCCTGCCGACAATCCCGATGATTTGAGTTTCCTGACCACCGACGGCGTGGATGCCGTCCACCTGGGGGGCGATGCATTCCGCCAGGCCCTCAGCGCCTACACGGCCGACCCGCGCAGCCTCACGCCGTCGTTGACGGTGCTGAGCCGCGCCCTCGATGTGGCTGCCGAACCCACGCCTCGCCCCGCCATGAAGCGGGTGGTCTTGTTCATCTCGTCCATTCCCGAAGCGGCCGAAATTCCCGTCCTTCAGAACCTGACCGCCCGCGCCCGCGACCTGGGCATTTACGTGAACGTTTGGATCGTGGCCTCGCGCGATTACTTTACCACCAGCGGGGCGACGGCCCTGAAAGACCTGGCCATCCGCACCGGCGGCCAATACGCCACCTTCTCCGGTCAGGAAGCGCTGCCAGAGGTCGAGACCTATCTGCTGCCCTATCGCAGCCTGTACCGCCTGACCTATACCTCCGTCATCAACACCTCCGGCGCTCACGAACTGGCCGTGCAGGTGACGCTGGCCGGCGAGACGGCCGTTTCGGCCGCCCAGACTTTCGACATCCAGGTCCGCCCCCCGAATCCGATTCTGGTCCTGCCGCCGGAGCAGATTACCCGTCAGTTGCCCGACCCGACCAGCAACGACCTGACCGCCTTCCTGCCTGCAGAACAGATCATCCAGATGATCGTCGAATTCCCCGACGGTCACCCCCGCCCGCTCGTGCGGACGGCGCTCTACGTGGACGGCGTCCTGGCCGATGAAAACACATCCGAGCCATTCGATGTCTTCGTCTGGGATCTGCGCGCTTACACCAGCGGCGGCGAACACATCCTGACGGTCGAAGCGGTCGATTCCCTCGGCCTGAGTCAGACCAGCCTCGGCATGCCGGTGCGGGTGTCGGTCGTCCAGCCGCGCCGCGGGCTGGGGGCTTTCCTGGCGCGGCACGCCGGCTGGGTGACGGGGATTGCGGCGCTCCTGGCCGGATCGCTGCTGATTGTGGTCTTGGCCTCGAGCGGCCGCCGCCGGCGGCGGGTGGCCGCGGCCCGGCGAGGGCGTGCCTCCAAATTAGACCCGCTCACCCAGCCCGTTCCCCGTCTGGATGCGGGCCGCGCTTCCTTCCTGACGCGCTCCCGCCGCGTTGCGCCTGCCGCTTACCTGGTGCGCCTGCGCCTCGATGGGCAGCCCGTCACTGCTCCGCCCGTTCCGATCACCGAGACGGAACTGACTTTCGGCACCGACCCCACCCGCGCCAACCGCCTGCTCGATGACCCGTCCGTCGCGCCGCTGCATGCCACCTTGTGGCGGGACGAGGCGGGCGAGTTCTATCTGCGGGACGAGAAATCGGTGGCCGGCACCTGGGTCAACTACCAGCCGCTGGGCGGAGAGGCGCGCCGCTTGCAGCACGGCGACATCCTGCACATCGGCCAGGTTTCGTATCGCTTTATGCTGAGCAAACCGCCGGAGCGGCCGGCGCCGCGTCTGATTCGTCCGCCATCATGATTCGCGTTTCGGAGACTCCCTTTACCGTTGCTGCGCTGACCCACCCCGGTCTGTCGGGCAAGCAGAACGAGGACCGCTTTGCCGTCTCGGCCTACCGCCTGGGGCGGCGCGATGCGACCCCCTCGCTGTTTGCGGTCGTCTCGGATGGAATCGGCGGCCACCGGGCGGGGGAGGTGGCGGCGGAAATCGCCGTCGAAGTGCTCAGTCAGACGGTCGCGGCGAGCAGCGGGCGCACTCCGCTGGCGACCCTCCAGGAGGCCGTCCGGGAAGCCAGTCAGGCGATCTCCAACCAGGCCCGCGACGATACCCAGCGGCTGGGGATGGGCACCACCTGCGCCTGCGTCTGGATCATCGCCAATCGGCTTTACACCGCCTCGGTGGGCGATTCGCGCATTTATTTGTTGCGGGGAGATTCTTTGCAGCAGTTGAGCACCGATCACACCTGGATTCAAGAGGCAGTCGAACGCGGCCTGCTGGATCCGGAAGAGGCCCGCCGCCACCCGAACATGCACGTCATCCGCCGCTACCTCGGCTCGACCCTGCCGCCGCGCCCCGACCTGCGTCTGCGGCTGCACCCCGAAGATACGGATTCCCAGGCGGAGGCCAATCAGGGCGCTGCCATCCAGGCGGGCGATGTCTTTCTGTTGTGCACCGATGGGCTGACCGACCTGGTGACCGATGACGAGATTCGGGTGATTCTGTCTGAGCAGGAGCCGTCTGCCGCTGCCCAGGCATTGATCGACCTGGCCTGCGAACGCGGCGGCCACGACAACATCACCGTCGTGTTGATTGCCGTCCCGCCGCATTTTCGCTCGCCGAGAATGGACCCGCGCCTGCGTCTGTGGCTGATGGGCGCCGGGATGGGGGCGATCCTGCTGGCGCTGATTCTGATTGCGACCTTTTGGGCGCTTCTCCAGGCGCTGCCGTGAGGCTCGATGCCGCCCGGTTCTTCTATTGCGCCGAAGCGGCGGCGTCGTGGTCGGCGAAGTATGGCCGCCAGGGGCCGGTTTCGCAGATGAAGGGCTGCATCAGCGCCCGCTCGGCCTGGACCAGGTGCATCAGGTCGTGGGCGGCCCATTCGTTGAGCATCTCGGCCAGGCTCACCTCGCCCAGTTCGGCGTGACGGGCGGTGCGGTTCAAGTCGGCGGGCGTCAGGCGGGCGATGAGCGTCAGGCTGGCGGTGCGGGCGCGGACGAATTCGGCGGCCAGTTCGAGCGGCGGGGTGCCCGGCTCCCAGCGTCGTCCCTGCTCGGATGGATCGAAGGCCGGGAAATCTTGCCCGTTCAGCAGGGATTTGAGCCGGACGGCGAAGACCCATTGCTCGGTGTCGAGCAGATGCTGCAGGCAATCGAGCGCCGACCATTCGTCCGGCGCGGGGCGGCGCGAGAGCAGGGCCAGCGGCAGGCTGTCGGTCAGGCTCAGCCAGTGGGCGGCGGTCAGCGAGAGCACTGCCTGGGTGCGGGAAATCAAATCTTCCATCCAGAACTCCTTTCAGGCCAGTAGTTCGCCGGCGAAGGCCAGCAAGCGCTGGATGTCCTCGAAATTGCTGACCAGGCCGATGGAGATGCGCACCGCGCCGGAGGCTTTGCCGTCGATGCACATGCGGAAGTCATCGTAGGTCAGGCGCTGGTTGTGACCCGGCTGGGAGAAACAGGCGGCCAGTTCCATCTTCGAGATTTGGAGGGCAATTTCGCCTGCCCCGGGGTTGCAGAAGCAGCCGGTGCGCAGCGAGATGTTGTGGGCATTGGCAGCCTGCTCGACGAGGCGGATGTCGATGGGCTGTTCGTGACGGTCGAAGAAGTTGACCGTCACCGCCCCGCCGCGGTTGGCGGTGGTCAGCGGCCCGTAGATGCGCACCAGCGGCTTGCCGTTGGGGTGTTTCATCGCCGAGAGATTGTCGAGCAGCCAGCCGGTCAAAGTCCGGACGCGCTCGTGAATCAGTTCGATGCCGATCGATTCCAGGTGTTTGAGGCCGATTTCGACTGCCGGAATGTTGAGGTAGTCCAGTGTGCCGTCCTCGAAACCGGCCGGGCCCTCGGCCAGGTAATATTTGTCGCCCTGCACCGAGGCGACCGTGATCGTCCCGCCGGCAAACCACGGACGGCGCAATTTGGCCAGTGCGGCCCGGCGGGCGAGCAGGGCCCCGACGCCGGTCGGGTAGCCGAACATTTTGTAGAAAGAGAGCGGGACAAAGTCGGGTTTCCACTTGGCGAGGTCGAGGCGGTTGGTGGGGACGAAGGCGGCCGCGTCTAGCAGCACGTCCCAGCCTTTGGCGTGCGCTTTTTCGATCCATTCCAATGAGTGCTGGACAGAGGAGAAGTTCGATTGCGCCGGATAGGCAAACAGATTGGCGCAGCCGTTTGCGCCTTGTTCGAGGGCGCTTTCGAGCATTGCCTCGTCAACCCGCAGGTCGGGCAGCATGAGCGGCACGTAAGTCACCTCGGCGCCTTTGGCGTGGGCGAATTCGCGGATGCCGTTGACCGAATTGTGGTTGTCGAAGGTCAGCAGGTAGCGGCAGCCCTGGCCGAAGGGGTACGCTTCGCCGACCAGTTTGAGCGCCCCGCTGGCGTTGGGGGTAAAGATGACGATGTATTCCTCAGGCGAGGCGTTGAAGTAGCGCAAAACGGCGGCGCGCGCCTCTTCGATGAGGCGGGTGGCGGCCAGCGAGGTGGGGTTGGAGGAATGCGGGTTGCCGAAGACGCCGTTCAGCAGCATTTCCTGGTGCTTGCGCACCTGCGATTCGGCGTACAGGCCGCCGCCGGTGTAATCCAGATACACGTGCCCCTGTTCGTCGAGGCGGCTGTATTCGCGCTGGCGCAGTTCGTCAATGTCGTGGGTCTTGTCGTACGAGGGGTATTTGGTCACAAAATCCGCGTAGGTGGGCATATTTCCTCCGTTGAAGTTAAGGCCAGTAGATGTTCGTGATGTAGAAGTAGTCATTGCTGCTCAGCAAATCGGTCTGGAGGGGAACCAGCCGTTCGCCGGTTTGCAGGTTGGTCTGATAGACGTTCAGCGTGTAGCCGCCGTCGGGCAGTGGGGTGGTCAGGAAGAACAGCACCCGCTCGCCGGACGGCGCCCAGACCAGGCGCGGGTTGAGCGATCCGGCCGAGCCGTCCAGGCGGCCGTAGTCGTACAGGATGCCGTTCTGGATGTCGAGCAGATAGGTTTGCAGGCGCAGCGATTTCTCGTAGTAGGCGCTGTAGAAATCGTAGAGGACGAACAACCAGCGGCTGTCAGGCGAGAAAGCGTAGCCGCGCACATCCGGAAAGACCATGAAGCCGCGCACGGGGGAAAAGTAGAAGGTGCGGCGGCTGGCCAGGCCTCTGTCCACCTCTTCGAGCAGCAGGTAGCCGATGTGGTAATAGTTTTCGGGCGTGGCCGCGGCCGGATTGAGGAAGGCGACCAGGCGCCCATCCGGCGAGAAGACCGGCCGCAGGTAGGATTCGAGCGGCGCAGCGGCCTGGTCAGGGCCAAGGCGGTAAAGGCCGCCCGATTGGCAGACGGCCCGCGCCGTGCACTCGCCGCTTTCGAAGACGAGCAGGTCGTCGCGGCCGGTGGGGAAGAGGCCGATGGCCTGGCCGGTCTCGGCCTGGAGGGGGGCGGTCTGGTCGAGCAAGAGGACCCGGCTCTCGTCGGCGTTCCAGTAGGCGGCCTGGCCGCCGAGCGAGAAGAGGGATTCGCTGAGCAGACGGGAGCTGCCGTCGGCGAGGGAGACCTCGAACAAGCGGGTCTGGTCGTTGACCAGTAGCCGCTGGCCGTCGGCGCTGACATCCTGCAGGTCGAAGCCGGGGCCGAGGACGGAGGTCAGGTGGCCGCTGACGGGGTCGTAAGCGAAGACGCCGTTGGGGGTCACGCTGCCATCGTGTGAGATGGCGCTGCCGAAGAAGACGCAGCCGCCAGCGCAATCGGGCCGGCTGACCTGGGGCGCGGCCGGGGAGACTGGCGTTGCCTGGGGAGAGGGGGCGGGCGTGCCGGACGGCGCGCCGCTCGAGGCGGCGCCTCCGGCCTCTACCGCCTGCCAGACCTGGTAGAGGGCGCGCAGGGCGAGGGTGTTCTTGAGGGCGTAGCCCTCCGGGCTGAGGTGGAAGCCCTCGCGGGTGGGGTCGATGCCGTAGTTGGGCAGGTACTGGGCGGCGCGCCAGAAGTTGACCAGCGGCACGTCGTACTCGCGCGCCACCCGCACGATGGCCGGGTTGATGACGTGTTCGCCGGTGCCCAGTTCGGAGGCGTCGGCCTTGGTCATCAGGATGGGGATGCTGCCGCGGCTGATGACGTAATCCAGGATTTCACGCAGGTAGGCCTCGTAGCGGTCAACGGTGGCGGGGTCGAGCCAGGTCTCGAGGTTGATAAAGACGAAGGCCGGGTTGTAGAGGCGGTATTCGCAGGTGAGGGGCGTCTCGCCGGGGATGCAGTAGTAGGGGTCGGCGTGAAGGGGATTCAAGATGGAGGCGGCGGTGAATCCGCCGCGCACGGCCATGCCGGAGCGGTTGAACGAGCCCTGGAAGTATTGGAGGGCGTCCCACAGGTAACTTTCGGAACTGCTGGGGGTCAACTCGCCGCGCTCGTAGGGGCCGAGGAAGACGAAGGGGATGGCCTGGCAATCGCCGATGACGGAGAAGTGGCGCGGGTTGCGGCCCTGGGCCTGACCGTCGCGGTAGATGGCCAGGAGGCGCGGGCTGAGGCTTTCGGGCAGGATGGGGGCTGTGCGCCAGTCCGGTTCGGGGCCGGGGGTGGCGGTCGGGGCGGCGGT
>JBEULG010000043.1:0-45427 GCA_041287425.1 Anaerolineales bacterium
CGACAAGAAGCCCGTTGCCGCGCCCAACCCACCGGCCGCCGGGACGAAACCCGCCGACAAGAAGCCCGCCGCCGCATCCAAGCCAGCCGCTCAGACGGCCAAGAAAAGCGAAAGCCAGAAAAGAGCCACCAAGAAGCGCTCAGAAACGGGCGAGAAAAACATCGAAGAACCCTCACCGGGGTAACGGCCGTCGAACCCCCGACCGAAAGCGCCTTCCCCTCCCCGGCCGATTTTCAAGCCTCTCTTCCATCTACTATCATCGGCGAAGCGGCCGAGACTGCGCCAGCCGAACCCCTTCTGGCCAGCAGCGAGGCGCCTGTTCCCAGTCAGGTAGAACAAGGCCCTATTTCCTCGCAAGAAATCTTTCGCTCCATTGGCGACGAACTCCGCCGGCGCCGCGAATCGCTCGGCCTGCACCTCAACGAAATCGAACAACACACCCGCATCCGCCTGCGGCACCTCGAAAGCCTGGAAAGCGCCAATTTCGAGAGCCTGCCGTCCCCCATCCAGGCGCGGGGGATGCTCAGCCAATATGCCACCTTCCTGGACCTGGACAGCGAGGCTCTGTTGCTGCGCTTCGCCGAGGCCCTGCAACGCCGCCGACTGGAACATCTGGCGGCGTCCACAGAGCAGGCCGTCCCCCAAAAGAAATCCCCCCCTTCCCGCCTGAAAAGTTTTCTTTCGGCCGACATCTTGATTGGCATACCGCTGGTCATCGGCCTGTTGGTCATCATCCTGTGGGGGCTGGGACGAGTGATGACTTTGCGCAGCCTGCCAAGCCCGGCCGTCACTCTTCCCCCCATTTCGGATGTGCTGCTGGAGACCCCCACGCCAGCCGCCCTCGAAGTCCCGACAGCCGAGGCGACGCCCGCTGGGCCGATACCCTCGCCAGTCAATCAGACCATCATCCAGCCATTCCCCACCGCCGCCGAAGGTGTCGTCCAGCTCGTCATCGTCTCGCTGGAACGGACGTGGATGCGCGTGACCGTTGATGGCAGGATTGAGTTCGAGGGACGCACGACAGCCGGCACCTCTTACGCCTTCTCAGGAAACAGCCAGATCGAGGTCCAGACCGGCAACGGAGCAGCCCTGCAAATTTATCATCAGGGTCAAGAACTGGGCGTTTTGGGAAGTTTCGGCCAGGCCGTTGACCGCATCTACACATCCAGCGCAGTGCTGAACCCAACCCCCACCGTGACCCCCTCGCCGACCGTCACGCCGACGCCGACGCGCACTCCCATCCCGTCTGCCACGCCGCGGCCCTCGCCCACCCCGCGCGGGCCTTGAGAGCGGCGCAGGCCAACGCTCATCGAATCTCTTATGGACTCGAAAACTTTTTACCTGGTCTCGCTGGGCTGCGCCAAAAATAGCGTCGATTCCGAATCCATGGCGCAATTACTGGAGGGCGAGGGATATCGGGCTGTCAAAGACGCCTCGCGGGCCGGCGTGGTCATCGTCAACACCTGCGGCTTCATCGCACCGGCGCGCGCCGAGGCCTATGAGGTCCTGCACGCCCTGGCCGAAGCCAAACGTCCCGGTCAACTGCTGATCGCGGCCGGCTGCTTGACGCAGCGTTATGGACAGGAAGTCGTCCGGCAGGTGCCTGGCATTGACGGTGTGCTGGGAACCCGCCGGTGGATGGACATCGTCGAAATTGTGCGCCGCCTGCGCCAAAGCCCTCACCCCGTTCCCCTCTATCACCTGCCGGACGAGGCCAAGACCATCGGCGCCGACCCGCTCGGCCCCGACCGACGCCCGCTGGTTCTGCGCGCCAGCGTGGCGGGCGCCAGCGCCTACCTGAAAATCGCCGATGGCTGCCGCCGGCCGTGCGCCTTCTGCGCCATCCCGCTCATCAAGGGGACAGTCGTCAGCCGCCCGCTGGAGACGCTGCTCGACGAAGCGGAACGGCTGAGCCAACAGGGAGTGCGCGAACTGATTCTGATTGCCCAAGATACCACCGACTACGGCTCCGACCTGGGGATGCAAGATGGCCTGTCCACGCTTCTCGAACGGCTGACCGAACGCGTCCCAGCGATGGACTGGATTCGCATCCTGTACGCCTATCCGGGCTATGTGACCGACCGGCTGATCGAATTGATGGCCGAAAAGCCGCAAATCCTGCCCTATCTCGACATTCCCCTCCAGCATGCCCACCCGGCCACGCTCCTGCGCATGCGCCGCCCGGCCAACCTCGACTGGGTGCGCGCCACGCTCGCCAAAATGCGGGCCGCCCTGCCCGGCCTGGCCATTCGCACCACCTTCATCGTCGGCTATCCCGGCGAGACAGAGGCCGAGTTCCAGGCCCTGCTCGACTTCGTCGCCGAAATGAAATTCGACCGGCTGGGAGCGTTCCAGTACTCGTTCGAGCCGGGGACGCCCGCCGAAGCGCTGGGCGACCCCATCCCGGCCGAAGTCAAAGAGGAGCGCTACCAGCGCCTGATGGAGTTGCAACAGACGATTTCCCTGCAAAAGAATCAGGCGCTGGTCGGGCAGACGCTCCAGGTCCTCATTGATGGCAACGACAGGAAAAAACGATTTTCGATTGGCCGCTCTTATCGCGACGCGCCCGAAGTGGACGGGGTGGTGCTGGTCGAGGGCTTGTTTCCGCCGGGGACTTTGTTGCCCGTCCGCGTCACCGGGGCGTTGACCTACGACCTGACCGGCGTGCCGGCGGCATGACGGCCGTCAGCCGTTTTCTCCCGCCGCTCCGGCGTTTTCCCGCCTTTGACCGCCCAGCGGACCGACAAAAATCAGCACGAAAGCCAGCAGACCGAGGCAGGTGGCCAGCACGGCAAAAATCACATCTTGAGTCTGGATGGTGAACAGAGACGGAGAAGGCATCACCGTGACCTCGTAATTGGCAAACAGAGCCGCAAAGAGATTGTTGGCAGCATGGAAACCGAGCGCCAGTTCGAGCCTTCCATCCCGCAGAGTCACATAGGCTGGCACCGCCCCCATCAAAAAGTAGTAAATGGAAAGCAGGAGAGGGTTGAACTGGAATTCCGGATTCGGGGTGTGCATGGCCCCAAAAACCAGGCCGGAGAAAGCGCTCAACAGCCAGATATTGCGCAGGCGCAGCCCGGCCCATTGCAACAAATAACCGCGGAAAAAAAGTTCCTCGGCCGAAGTCTGGATGGGAATCAAAATCAGGGCCAGGAAAACGAAGGGGACGAAGCGCCGCAGGTCCAGGGTCCAGACATAACGGCCCGGGTAGAGCAGCGCCTCGGCGAGGCTCAGCAGCGCCACGATGACGAACCAGACCAGGAATCCCTGCCCGGCACGCCGCCAGTCCGGGGCAGGAGCAGGGGTAATCAATGTCCGCAGAGGACGGGCGTGAATATAGCGGACGGCCAGAAAAATCCCGGCCAGGAAAAACACAGACGCCAGCATCGAGGCGACAAAGATGCTGGTTTCGTCGCCGGTCGGGCCGTAGGCGCCCAAATCCGTGGCCGGGTCTCCATCCAACAGATACCAGCCGAGCAGCAGGGCGAGGGGAATGGCGCCCAGGAATTGCCAGAAAATGAGAATCAGGAGGACGGCCAAAAGATAGCGCCACCAATCATTTCTGCCCAGGCGGGCCAGATCGAGATAGGGATGCATCTTTTCTCCTTCAATAGAAACTTGCCCGTTCAAACGAACGAGCAAGTCGTCAGAGTCATCCGCGTCGTGCGAGCATTCAAGGGGTGGCCGAGGGCGTATCAGAGGACGTTGGAACAAGCGGCGGGGTAGGGGTAGGGGTGACCGGCGTGCCGTAACAGAGATAGTACACCTGGGTGGCGACAGGATAAAGTTGTTCGTTTTCGGCGCTATAGACCGTGAAGGCTTCTTCGTACAAAGTCGAGGCTCCGCAATAATCGCCGGCGGCCTGTTTTTGAGCAGCCAGTTGGACGGTCGCGTAGCGCCAGCGTTCATTGGCGGTCAGACAGGAGGCATCCATCATGTTGGGGACAGAGAGGGCTACCTGTCCGAAGTAGTAGCGGGCATTCTCCCAATCGAGTTGCCAGAAACTGGCAGCCGTCAGATAGAGGCGGGCGTTGGCGCGCAGCGCAATGGCGGTCGAATCGAGCGGCCCGAAGCGCTCCGCCAGGGTGATGTCGTAGATGCCGCCTTCCAGGTTGATGTCCTGACAGCGATAGGCGAGAATCTTGCCAACCCCGCGGTTGCGCAGCGCAATGTAATACATCCCATCGACATCAACCGTGCGATAGGTGGGGGCCACCCGGCGCAGAGAATCGAGATGGGCGACCGCCGCGTCCCAGTCGCCGCTGTTCAAGGCCTCGACAGCCGAGGCGTAAATCGCTTCGGCCTCGCGCAGGTCGGGGGTCGGCGTAATGGTCGGCGTCAGGGTATAGGTCGGGGTGGGGGTGATGTTGAGGTACAGGAGCAATTCGCGGTAGGCATCCTGCACGCCGGGGTAATCCGGATTGTTGCGGATGACAAATTCCAGGTGCATGCGAGCGACTTCGTACTGCCCGGCCTGCATCGCCTGCAGGCCCAATTGGAATTGTTCCTGCACCTGCTGAGAGACGAGAGTCGCCTGTGCGCTGCGGCGGACGCCGATGCCTGAACCGTAGCCGGCCAGGCCGCCCAGGGCGAGCAATAGGAGCAAGCCCAGAGCGGCCATCAGGCGGCCCCGGCCCTTTGCGACCTTTTCAGCCTTGTTGGGCTGGGTATCCTTGACGAGGGTAGGTTGAGTATCGTTGATATCGGACATGGCGGCAATTATACCCCACGTTTAAAGACGGAAGAGCAAGCGAAGTTCCGGCCAGAGGAGCGGCAAAACGGCCAACCCGCCGACGAGCATACCTGCCAGGGCGGTCACATAGCCCGGCCCCGGCAAATAGAGAGCCAGGGCGTAGGCGATGGCGCCGCCGAGGAGTGCCGCCAGCGCGCCGCGCCAGAGCGCTTTCCAGGCCAGAATGGGCACTTCCAGCCGCCGGTTCAACCAGGCCAACATGAATAAGGCCTCGGCCGTCAATGCAAGTTCTGCCAACGCAATGACCGGTGCCCCAATTCCCCGCAGCCAGCCGATAGCCAGGATTCCAACGCTCAGATAGAGCGCCAGCCGAATCAGTACGCTGCGGAACGGAACCCAGGGTTCTTTGCGCGCATAGAAAGAGCGCGCCATGATTTCTTGTAATGCATAACCGGTCAAGGTGAGCATGTATGCCCGGGTTGTCCAGGTCATAAGAGCCGTGCCGGCCTGGTCGAAGCCAAAGACGGCCGCAATCAACGGACGCAGCCCGGCAGCCAGGACTGCTCCAATTGGCAGGGTCACCGCGATGAGGACGCGAGTCGCCTTTTCGACCGTTTGGCGGAAAGCATCCCACTGTCGGCGGGCGGCCAATTCAGAGAGGGTGGGCAGCAAAGCCGTAGCAATGGCCGTGCCGAGCAGCGTCTCCGGCACCTGCATGATCATCCAGCCATAGGTCAGCGACGATACCGCGCCGACTTGATCCAACCGGGAGGCAAGATTGTCGCGAGCGATAAACATCAACTGAATGCCGAACATGGTCAACAGGCGAGGCGCGATCAAACGCAAAGCCTCAAGCAGGCCGCTGTTGCGGACATCCAGGGCCGGTGTCCAGCGAAAGCGGTAACGCACCAGGCCCGGTATCTGGATGGCAAGATGCAGAACCGCCCCCAGGATGACGCCGTAGACCAGGCCGTGAACCCCCATGCCGAAAGCAGGCAAGCGCAGCGGACCAATTTCATATGGGTCAACCGGCGAGAGAACCACCGCCCCAAAAATCTGCCCAACGTTGTAGAGCAACGGTGCGATGGCCGGCAGGAGGAAGTGTTGATTGGCCTGCAAACCGGCCATCACCAGCCCGCTGATTGAGAAAATCAGCGTGGCGATGAGGTTGAGACGCATCAGTTCCGCTACCAGGTCTTGCTGCTGGGATTCGAAGCCGGGAGCGATGCCCATCTCGGCGCGCACGATTTGTTCGGCAAAAATGGCAATCAGAACGGCCAGCGAGGCCGTCACCAGGAAGGCCAGATTGGCCACCCGCGAAAACAAATCCCAGGCGGCCGTGTAGCCCTTGTTCGTCAAGTACTCGCTCAGGAGTGGGATGAAGGCCATGGCCAGCGCCCCGCCCGAAATGAGCGCAAACAGCAGGTCCGGCAAATTATTGGCGACGTTGAAAACGTCCAATTCAACCGAAAGACGGAACTGGCGAGCGATGATGATGGCGCGCAAGAAAGCGACAATTTTATCGAGGGCAAAAAGGAAGCCCAACAAGAGCGAGGTGCGAGTCAGATGCGAGAAACGTTTCATGGAAGCGGCCGAGTCAACCAAGAGTTGGGCAGATGATAACACATTCCGCCTTTAGAAAACGGAAGTCTCCCGCCTGTCTGGGCGGGAGACTTCCCTTCGCACCCATTCAACCCTTGAGCGCACCGGCCATCAGGCCGCGCAGGAAGTAGCGGCCGAGGAAAATGTAAACCAACAAAGTAGGCAGAGCGGTCAACAACGATCCGGCCATTTGAACGTTCCAGGCGATAATCTGACTGCCGGCCATGTTATTCAGCGCTACCGTGATCGGCCAGAATTCTGGCTTGGTCAACACGACCGCGAAAAGAAAATCGTTCCAGGCAGAGGTGAATTGCCAGATCAAGACCACCACGAAACTGGGCATCGAAACGGGCAAAATAATGTGGCGGTAGGTTTTGAGGAGGTTGGCGCCATCAATGCGCGCTGCCTCGATAATTTCTTTGGGGATGGTGGCGTAATAATTCCGGAAGGTCAGAGTCGTAATCGGAATGCCATAGATAATATGCGCCAGAATCAGGCCCGGCAGGCCGCCGTACATGTTGATCATCCGCATGAACTCAACCAGCGGGATGAGGATGCTCTGGTACGGGATGAACATGCCAAACAGGAGCAGAGGGAAGATGATGTCGGCGCCGCGGAATTTCCAGCGTGAAAGCACGAAACCGTTGATCGAACCGATAAACGAGGAAATGATGGCCGCCGGGAAGACCATGTTGATGCTGTTCCACAAGGAAGGGGCAAGGTTTCGGTATGCTTCAACGTAGTTATCGAAGCGAATCCTCGATGGCAGGGTCCACATGGTGCGCAAATTGACTTCTTCGAAGCCTTTGAATCCTGTCACAACCACCACATACATAGGGATGAGGTAGAAGACCGTCATGAAGAGCAACGGTAGATAGAGCAAATAACGGCGCTGCAAGCGAAAGTGACGATGGACGGCGCTCATAGGTCTGCCTCGTTTTTCACGTTGAAGTAAATGTAGGGGATGATGAGTAAAGAAACGGCCAGCAAAAGCAGAATCGCGATCGCCGCGCCGCGTCCGAAGAAGTAGCCGTCAAAGGTAGCCTGCCACATGTAAATAGCAGGGACATCTAACGGCAACTGCTTGCCGGCAATCGCAATAATCAAATCGAACACTTTGAGGGAAATGTGACCGAGGATAATCAGGGCGCTGAGAGTGACAGGGCTGAGCATCGGCAGCACGATATAACGATAAATTTGGAATTCGTTGGCCCCATCGACTCGCGCGGCTTCGCGCAATTCCTCGGGCACGCTGCGCAACCCGCCCAGATAGAGCGCCATGGTAAAACCAGACATTTGCCAGATGGCCGCCAGCGCCACCGCGGCGATTCCCCACTTGGGGGTCGTGTGCCAGGCATTGACCAGGAAATCCAGCCCCATCATGGTAAACAATTGATTTAAGCCGCTGATGCGGCTGCCCGTAGCCGGATTCATCAACCAGCGCCAGACTACGCCGGTCACGATGAACGAAATTGCCATCGGGAACAAAAAGAGATTGCGAAAGAAATTCTCCCCCGGCAGGTTCTGATCCAGCAAGATAGCCAAGGAGAGGCCAACCAGAATCGAACCGGCCACAAAAACGATGGTAAAAATCACCGTGTTACGGATGTCAACAAAAAAGCGGGGATCAGAGAATAATTCGATGTAATTTTGTAGCCCCACCCAGGTGTAATCGGGCAGCAGCCCTTTCCAGGCGCTCAGCGATACCCTCAACGACCAGCCAATGAAACCGTAGACGAAAACACCAACCGCCACAATAGAAGGCGCGACCAGGGCGATGGCCGTCAGCGTGTCCTGATTTCGGATGCGAGTCAGAAACTGGTTGAATTTGTTCATCATGATACCATTCCGTCACATTATAAATGGCGAGGATGTTTCCCGGCCAGGGCGATCAGCGCCCCTACAAAATGCGGGGGATACCCGGCGGTATCCCCCGCAACAGGGTGATGCAATTAGCGGCAGGGGCCAGAAGTGGAGCAGGCCTGAGTCAACGCCGCCTGGAAGTTGGCAACGTTCCGGTCGGCCAGGAAAATGCCGAGGGCGTTGTTGATTTCGGTCTTCCAGGAATCGTTCGCCACCACGCCATGGGTCAGGGAGCCTACCACGACGTTGGTCGCCCAGTCATCCATGGCCGATTGCAGGTACTCGCCGAAGAGCGAGCGGTCGCAGTCGGTGCGGGCGCAGATGGAGCCCTTGACCGGGTTGAAGGCTTCCTGGCCCTCGCGCGAGCCGGCGACGGTCAGCCAGGCAATCGCGGCGTCGCGATGCGGCGCGTTGACCGGCAAGACGAAGGAGTCGGACAGGAACTGGAAGGTGCCGTTCGTGCCCGGAACCGGCGCCCAGCCATAATCGACATTGGCGACCTTTCCAAGTTCGATGAAGTAACCGGCAGCCCAGTCGCCCATCACGTTGAAGGCCGCGTCGCCGTTGACGACCAACTGAGCGGCATCCTGCCAGGTCAACGAGGAGGCGTCGCTGTTGGTGTAGTTCAGAATGCGGTCGAAGTTCTGGAGCGCAACGGTGACTTCGGGGCTATCCCAGCCCAGTTCGCCCGTCCAGAGTTGATTGTAGGCATCGGGGCCCAGGGTGGCCAGCAAGATGGTCTCGAAGAGGTGCATCGCCGTCCACTGCTCGCCCATCGCCAGAGGAGTCACGCCGGCCGCTTGGAGGGCGTCCATCGCCGCGAACCACTCGTCCAGGGTGGTCGGTACAGCAATGCCGTTCTCGCTCAGAATGGTGGGGTTGTACCACAGGACATTGGCGCGGTGAATGTTGACCGGCACCGAGTAGATATTGCCATCCTGCGAGATGAGCGGGATGAGGGTCTCAGGCATGACCTCCAGCCAGCCTTCCTGTTCGTACAGGAAGTTCAGCGGCTCGATCTGACCGGCAGCCACGTAGGTACCGATCAGTTCCTGACCGGCATGGCCCTGCCAGGAATCGGGCGGGTCGCCAGCCTGCAGACGGGTGGCCAGCACGGCGCGGGCGTTCGTCCCGGCGCCGCCAGCGACTGCCGCGTTGATGAATTCGATATCCGGATAGCGCTGGCTGAAGACGCCGATCATGGCTTCCAGGCCGGCCGCTTCGCCGCCGCCCGTCCACCACGAGAACACCTCGACCTGATCCATGCTGCCGCCGGTCGTTTCCCCGCCAGCAGCCTCGGTCGTTTCGGCCGCTTCTGTGCCAGCCGCGGTCGTCTCGGTCGCTCCGCCGCCGCAGGCAGTCAGAATGACCGACAGCACCAGCAGCAGGCTCAAAACGGTCCAATGGGTTTTCTTGAACATCTCTCTTTTCTCCTTTCAGAATTAACATTGGGAATTGGGCAAAGACAAACCAGGATCATCTAGAGTATCGTAACACCTCCTCTTCCACACATTCGAACGGCAAACGAAGAAGATGTCTCTTCAGTATATAAATTATAATGACCGGGTATTTGCAGGCAATCGCTTTCCGGCCAAAAAATGGACAAGAAACGGCCAAATTGCATGGACCAAAACACCTTCTTCGACCTCTTCAAAGATTTGCTCGCCCACCTCTATGACCGGGCCTCGGTCGAAACGCACCCCCTGGCGGCCGAATTTCCCCCGCCGCCGCGCTCCACCTCCCACCGCGCCGAGACGATCCAGAACCTGATTTTCGCCGAAATCGAGCAACTGCGGCCGGCACAGGGGACGCCCGACCCCAAATCGCCGGAATGGCGTCCTTACCTCATCCTGCGCCGACGCTACATCGAAGGGCTGGAACCGGCCGCCATCGCCGTTTCCCTCTTCATCAGCGAGCGCCAGTTCCGCCGCGATCACAGCCGCGCCACCCGTGCCCTCTGTCTGCGAGTCTGGGAGCGCTACTTCGAAACCCGTCTCTCTGAAAGCGCAGACGGCGAAGAACAGCCCGAATTCGACATCCACATCGAACGGCTGGACCTGCACGAGGTCCTGAAAGGCGTGCTCGACCTCAACACCCCTCGGCTGAGCGCTCAGGCCATCCGGCTTGACCTCGACCTCGCCCCCGAACCGCCGCTCGTCCTGGCCGACCGCATCCTGCTGCGTCAGATTCTGCTCAACCTGTTCAATCTTTTCTTCCATTTGCATACCCAACCCCGCCTGGACCTGTGTACCCGCCTGACTCCCGCCCCCCTTCTGCGGATTACCTTCGAGGGCCGCGCCGCAAGCGCGGGTGAGGCAGCCAAAATGCAAGCCTTGATCCAGGACATCAGCGGCCGCCTTCAAATGCAATGTGAGGCGCAGTCGCCATCCTCCGGCCAGATCGGCGCTCACCAGATTTCCATCCTATTCCCGACGCCGCACGCCAAAACCGTGCTGGTCATCGACGATCAGCCCGCCGCCCTGAAAATGTTCCAGCGCTATTTGAGCCGCACGGGACTGGAGGTCATCGGCGTCGAGGAGCCCGCCGAAGCGGTCAAAACCGCCCGCGAGGTCCAGCCGGCGCTCATCATTCTGGATGTGATGATGCCGCGCCTGGATGGTTGGGAAATCCTGCAAGCCATCAAGGTTGACCCTGGCCTGCAATCCACCCCGGTGGTCGTTTGCTCAGCCTGGGCAGACCCCGACCTGGCGCATTCGCTCGGCGCGGCGGCCTGTCTCAAGAAACCCATCTTCCAAAAAGATTTGCTCGAAACGCTGGCTCGTTTCGGACTCCTCGAGGGCTGACTCTATGCACTGGCTGCACTCGCTTTCCTCCAAATCTGAACTGAACGATTTGATGAATTCAACCGCCCGCAACGTCGTCGGGACGGTGGCCGGGCTTTACCTCACCTGGCACATCATCGCCACCATCGGCTACCCTTCCGTGTTCAGCCCCAGCCTGTGGTTGATTTCGATTTTCATGTTCCTGCTCGTCTCTGCCACTCTCTACCTGAGCAAAAGGCACTACCTTCTGTCGCAGATTCTGTGGCTGGGCGGGCTGCTGACGGCGGTTCTGATCGGATATTCGCTCTATCATTACCCCGGCGTCCTCTACCTGCTGCTGATTCTGCCCCTGCTCGCCACCGTGACCGCCGGCGTGCCGGTCACGATCTTGACCGTTCTGATCTCTACCGCGGCCACGGCCTTGCTCGCCTCCCGCGACCCTCTGCCCGGCACCTTGCCGGCGGTCATCCTGGTCGGCGGCGGATTTAGCGCCCTGCTTGGCTGGGGAATCTCCAGCAATCTGCTCGAGGCGCTCAACGCCGCCTCTTATCATTACAACGAAGCCCGGCGCTTATTGGAGGAAACCCGCCAGCACCGCGCCGAAATCAGCCGCATGCTCAAAGACCGCAACCAGGTCAACTACCAACTGGAGCGGATGAACGAAATGCTGGCGGCAGCCCGCGCCCAGGCAGAAGAGGCCCGCGAGAACCGCAACCGCTTCATGCTGGCCGTCAGCCATGAGTTGCGCAGTCCACTGAACTTCATCATCGGCTTCAGCGACCTGATGGTCAACGCTCCTGAAACCTACGCCCCTCTCGCACACTGGCCCCCCGGCCTGTACGACGACATCCAGGAAATCTACACTTCCAGCCGTCACCTGATGCGCCTCATCAACGACATCCTGGATATGGGAAAAATCGAGGCCCGCCAAATGCAACTGTTCCGCGAAAAAGCCAGTCTGCACCAAATGGCCTCCGACGTGGCAGAAATGCTGCGCAGCGCTTTCGAACAAAAAGGGATTGCCCTCCACCTCGACCTCCCTGCCGACCTGCCGCCGGTCTTTGTGGATACCACCCGCATCCGGCAGGTGCTGCTCAACCTGCTCAACAACGGCTTGCGCTTCACCGACCGGGGCAGCGTCAGCCTGCGCGTTGAACAGCAGGAACAACATCTGCTGGTCAGCGTCGAGGACACCGGCACCGGTATCGCTCCCGAAGACCTGCCCAAAGTGTTCAGCGAATTTCGGCAAGTGGGAGACGAGAACTGGCGGCGGCGGGCGGGCAGCGGTCTGGGTCTCTACATCAGCCGCCAGTTCATCGAATTGCACGGCGGCCAGATGGGCGTCGAGAGCACGCCGGGGCAGGGAACGCGTTTCTACTTCAGCCTGCCGCTTAGCCCCTCGCCAGCCGAGATTCCCGAGGTCGTCTCTTCCGAGCGTCTCCCCCAGCCCGATAACCGCCTCGTGCTGCTCGTCACGCCGCACGACAAGGATGCCGACGTCCTCCAGCACGAAATGGAAGATTACACCTTCAAAACCATCTCCAGCCCCGACGAGGCCCTCCGTCAGGCCCGCAAACTATTCCCGCGCGCCCTGCTCGTAGCCGACGAGGCGGGCGATCTACGCGCCGAAAAACTCCCCTACGACCTGCCGGTAGTGCGCTTTCACCTGCCGCGCAGCAGCGCCCGCCCCGGCAACATTCGCAGTCAACTGGTCAAGCCGGTTTCGCGCAAAGTGCTGATGGATGCTATTCACGCCCTCGGACCCGGTCAGCGCAACCTGCTCATCGTTGACGACGACCCCGCCATGGTGCGCTTCGTCACCCAGGCGCTGCGCGCCGACAGGACTCCCAACCGTTACACTCTCCTGAGCGCATTCACCGGCGCCCAGGCCCTCGATTTGATTCGCACTCACCCGGTGGATGCCATGCTGCTCGATTTGGAACTGCCCGACATCCACGGCTGGGAAGTGCTGGCGCGCATCCGTCAGCAGCCGGGCTTAGAAAACCTGCCGGTCATCATCATCTCGGCTCAAGACCTGCCGGAAATGAACTTCGTACCCGGCACAAACGCCCTGGAAATTATCCTGTGCCGCCCCTTGCGGCTGGGCGAATTGACTCAAATGGTGCGGGCGGCGCTCGAAATCCTCCAGCCGCAATATCCGAACCAGTGGGTATAAACATCCCTCGGAGCCGGGGCGAGCCGGCTCCGAGGTTCGCTCGTTCCGACGCCCGGCGGCCAGGCGTCGGGGCGCGGCCGCCTCCCCCATCATTCCAACGGGCCGACGACTTTCTCGACCTCGTCGAGAATCTCCCCTGAGCGGACGAGCGCTTTCATCGCATTGTGGTCGTTGAAGAGCGGGCGGTCAATGTCGAGGTGGGCCACATACTTGCGGATGACCTGGCGAGCCTTGCTCGTCCCCTTGCCCGGCGTAAATTGACGGAAATCGAGCGCCTGGGCGGCGGCCATGAACTCGATTCCCAGCACCCCGTAGGCGTTGTCCATGATTTGCAGATTCTTGAGGGCCGTGTTCATGCCCATCGAGACGAAATCTTCCTGGTCGGCGGCAGCCGGGATGGATTGGATGCTGGCCGGCATCGAAAGAATGCGCTGCTCGACAATCAGCATGTCGGCCGTGTATTGGCTGAGCATCAGCCCGGAATAGAAGCCGGGATCATGGGCCAGGAAATCGGGCAAGCCCTGCGAAAGCGCCGGATTGGTCAGGCGGTTCAGCCGCCGCTCGGAGAGCACGCAAACCATCGTGATGGCCGCGCCGGCCATGTCCATCGGCAGGGCCACCGGGCTGCCCTGGAAATTGGCGCCGGTCAGGGTCAGGCGGTCCTCGGTGACGAAGATGGGGTTGTCGGCCACGGCGTTGAGTTCGATTTCGACCTGGGCGCGGGCGTAGTCAATGGCATCGTGCGCCGCGCCGATAACCTGCGGCGTGGAGCGCATCGAGTAGGCATCCTGCACCTTGGTCTTCATTTTACCGGTCGTCAGGTCTGAGCCTTCGATGCACTTGCGGATGGCCCGCGCCGCCCGCATCGCCCCCTTGAAGCCGCGCAATTCATGCAATTTGGGATGATAGGGCTTGAGATTGCCCAGCAGCGCCTCGATGGACATCGCCGCCGCAATCTCGGCCTGCTTCAGCCAGCGGTCCATGTCGTAAAGCGTCAGGGCGCTGATGGCCGTCAACAGATTGGAGCCGTTGATGGCCGCCAAGCCGTCGCGCGCCTGCAAACCCGGCACGGGGATGCCGGCGCGGCGCATCGCCTCCGCGCCCGGCAGGCGTTCGCCCTGATAGAAGGCCTCGCCCTCGCCCATCAACAGCAACGCCGCCTGGGCCATCGGCGCCAGGTCGCCGCAGGCCCCCACCGACCCCTTCTGGCAGACGACCGGCGTGACGCCCTTGTTGAGCATCTCGACATAGGTCAGCGTAATCTCAGGGCGGCAGCCCGAATAGCCCCGCGCATGGACGTTGATGCGGCTGGCCAGGGCAGCGCGCACGTGCTCGACCGGTATCGGCTCCCCGATACCGGCCGCATGATTGTAGACCAGGTAACGCTGAAATTGCTTGACCTGCTCATCATCAAGCACCTTCTCAGAAAACTCGCCGATGCCGGTGTTCGTGCCGTACATGATTTCGTGGGCGGCCAGTTTCTCCTCCAGCATGGCCCGGCAGGCGCGGATGCGCTCCAGGGCAGCCGGGTCGAGTTCGACCTTTTCGCCATGGCGCGCAATGGCAACCAGTTTTTCGATGGTGAGAGAAGAGCCATCCAAGATGATCGTCATCTTTCCTCCTTGGGGTGTTTTTTGGAATTCTACTCCCCTTGTCCAGGCATGTGTATCTGGCGAATGTCACCTTTCTGTAAGATAAATGGAGGCGGGTTCTGAAGTCGAAACCCGCCTCTACCATAGCCGGTCGCCGCCCTCCACACTGTCGGCGCGGTAGTGACAGCCACGGCTCTGCCGGTTGTGACGCGCCGCCTCGGCGACCACCAGCGCCGCCTCGACCGCGTTGCGCAGCCCAATCAGCCCATCGCTCAATTTGGTGACGCGGTAGAAAGTCTCGATTTCGTTTTGCAGATGGCGCAGTTCGCGGATGGCGCGCGACAGCCGGTCGCCGGAACGAATCAGGCCCACGTAGTGCCACATAATATTTTGAATGGTCTGCATATCGCCCTGGATGAGGGCCGGGTCAGAGTCCTGCGTCAGGCCCGATTCATCCCAGGGAGGGACTTGCCGCTCCAGGCTGGGAGGCAGGGCGATTTGCCCCTGGCTTAGGCGCGCCTCGATATCGAGCGCGGCGCGCCGGCCCCAGACCAGCCCCTCCAGCAACGAGGTCGAGGCCAGCCGATTGGCCCCGTGCAGGCCGGTACAGGCGACCTCGCCGACCGCATACAGGTTCTGGATGTTGGTGCGCCCCCATTCGTCCACCGCCACGCCCCCGCAGGAGTAATGCGCCGCCGGGACGACCGGGATGGGTTCGCGGGTGATGTCGATGCCGGCGCGCTTGCACTCGGCGTAAATGGTCGGGAAGCGCTGCCTGATTTTGGCAGCCGGCAGGCGGGTGGCGATGTCGAGCAGGACGTGAGAATAATCGTGCTCCTCCATCTCGGTGTGGATGGCGCGCGCCACCACGTCCCGCGGCGCCAGGTCTTTCCAATCGGGAGAATACTTTTCCATGAACGGCCGGCCCTCCGGCGTGAGCAGGATGCCGCCCTCGCCGCGTACCGCTTCGCTGATGAGAAAACCCTCCGCCCCCGGCACGGCCAGCGCCGTCGGGTGAAACTGGATATACTCGGCGTTGAGGATGCGCGCCCCGGCCCGGGCCGCCATGGCCAGGCCGTCGCCGCGCGCCCCCGGCGGGTTGGTCGTGTTGCGGAAGAGCCGCCCCAGGCCGCCGGTCGCCAGGACCGTCGCCGCCGCCAGGGTACGATGGATGGCCCCGCCCCGCCGGTCGAAGACGTAGGCTCCATGGCAGGTGACCGGCCGATAGGCGTCCAGCGGATCGCGCGAGTGGTGCGGGAAGGTGATGAGATCCACGGCGGTGGCGTCGGTCAGCAGTTCGACGTTCGGCAGGCTGCCCACCAGGCGCATCAGCCCCTCGATGATGGCCCGGCCGGTGGCGTCGCCGACATGCAGGATGCGCCGCCGCGAGTGGGCCGCCTCCTGGCCGTATTCGATGTCTCCGCCCGAACCGGCATCGAAGCGGATGCCTGCCTGCCGGATGAGAATCTCCTCCAGCAAGGACGGCCCCTCCTCGGCCAGGATGCGCGCCGCGGCAGGCAGACTGGCCCCCGCCCCGGCCGCCAGGATGTCGGCCATCAGCAACTCAGGGCTATCGTCCGCGCCGCGGCCGACGATGCCCCCCTGCGCCCAGCGCGTGTTCGATTCGTGCGGATCGGCCTCGCGCGTGATGAGGATGATGCGCCGCTGTGGATTGCGTGCCAGTTGCAGAGCGGCGGTCGCCCCGGCAATGCCGGAACCGATGATGAGGACATCTGTAGTTTTCATGGAGCGGTTGAAGGGCGAGGGATTTACCCTATTTGAATCATGCGCTCGACGGCGCGGTAGGCGCGGAGGCGAATTTCCTCCGGAATCTCAATCACATAACGGTTGTACTTCAGCGCGTCGCGGGTTTCTTCCATCGTAATCATATTCATGTGCGGACAGCGCACCATGCACAGGCGCAGCATTTCCTTCTCCGGGTTGGCGGCGGCGATGTTGTCGCCCATAGCACACTCGGTCAGCAGCAAATAGTGCCGCGCCTGAGTCTGCTGGACATAGCGAATCATGGCATTGGTCGAACCGGAAAAATCCGAGGCCGCCACCACCTCCGGGCTGCATTCGGGGTGAGCCAAGATGACCGCCTCGGGGAATTGCTCCCGTACCGTCTCGATATCCTTCACGGTGAACTTTTCATGGACCTCGCAACGGCCGCGCCAGCCGATGAACTGATAGTCGAGGGCCGCATCGGGGAAATTGCGCGTCCCCGGCGTCGGGAAGATGATGTGTTTGCCGGTCTCGCGGGCCACGTTACGGGCCAGGTATTCATCGGGCAAGAAAATGACCGTCTCAGCGTGTAGCGATTCGACCACCGCGACGGCGTTCGACGAGGTGCAGCAGATGTCGCTCTCGGCTTTCACCTCGGCGTACGTGTTTACATAACTGACCACCGGCACGCCCGGAAAACGCTTGCGCAGCAGACGCACGTCATCGGCGGTAATCGACTCGGCCAGCGAGCAGCCGGCCTTGTCGGCAGGCAGCAGCACCGTCTTGGCCGGGTTGAGAATCTTGGCCGTCTCGGCCATGAATTTGACGCCGCAGAAGACGATGACATCCTTATCGGTCTGGGCGGCTTTGCGCGACAGGTCGAGCGAATCGCCGGTGAAATCGGGCACCGAATGGAACAGCGCCGGCTCCATGTAATTGTGACCGAGAATGACCGCGTTGCGCTCCTTCTTCAACCGGTTGATTTCAACTGCCAGTTCGGCCTTCAGGCGCAGTTCGGGCTCGGGCACCAAACGGGCCAATTTGGCCTTCATCGCTTCGTACATTTCTTTCACTTCGGGGTTCATTTGACCCTCCAAACGGTCAACAGGGAAAAGGCAAACCGCCGTCAGCGGTCTGCCATCCAATACTCGAAACTCACATCGAACACCTTAGCCGAATGCGTCAGCGCCCCGGACGAGATGTAGTCCACACCCGTCTCGGCCACGCGGCGGACGTTCTCGAGGTTGATGTTGCCGGAGGCCTCCAGCCTGGCCCGCCCCGCCGTCAGCCGGACGGCCTCGGCCATCATCTCTGGCGTCATGTTGTCGAGCAGAATGCGTTCGACGCCCAAGGCCAGGGCCTCTTGCACGTCTGCCAGCGTGCGCGCCTCAACCTCGATTTCCAGTCCCGGCGCGCCGGCGCGGGCACGCTCGACCGCCGCAGAGATTGAACCGGCGAAATCGATGTGATTGTCCTTGATGAGCACCATGTCATAGAGACCCATGCGGTGATTCTGCCCCCCGCCGCGCCGGACGGCCAGTTTGTCGGCAACGCGCAGCCCCGGCGCGGTCTTGCGCGTATCGAGGATAACCGCCCGCGTCCCGGCGATGGCCTCCACGAAGGCTCGCGTCAGCGTGGCAATGCCCGACATGCGCCCCAGGAAGTTGAGCGCCGTCCGTTCGGCAGTCAACAGGCCGCGGGCCGGCCCGCTGACGATGGCCAGCGTCTGGCCGCGGGTCACACCCGCCCCTTCCTCGGCCTGCCGCTCGAAGACAATGCGTTTATCCACCATTTCATAAACCGCCTGGGCCACATCCAGGCCGGCGACCACGCCGTCTTGCTTGGCAATGATTCGGCCGCGCATCCTGGCCTCGGCCGGGACGATGCTCTCGGTGGTCACATCCCCCGGGCCGATATCCTCGGCCAGGGCACGGCGGATAGCCTCCAGTAAATCGGGAGAGAGAGAAACCGACACAGGCGCCTCCAAAGAACGCAACCGGATTTTACCTCAAATTCCCCCGCCGCCCTCCGACCGTCCGGCTGGCAGTCCCTCTCACGGGCAGGGAAACGGTCATCTGCCCTCGCGCCCGCCTTCCTCCGCAAACCGCCGTCTAAAAAAATTGTAAGTCGTTTTCGATTGACATTTCCTGCACAACACTCTAGAATGCAATTAGAAAATCAATTGAACTGCCACGGAAGCGATGAATCAGGCTCGAAGTTGGTCGCTCTTCCCGTTTAGGGAAAACGAGCCTGAGGAGCGAGTAGCGAAACCGGCCGTTGGGAGGTTTCGCTTTTATACTTTATATATTAGGAGCGTGACCATGATGAAACTCAAACCGGTTCGCCGCTTGCACGCCCTCCTGCGCTTTTCGATTTTTCTCATCTTGTTGACCGGCACGGCAACCCTGCCGGCCGCCGCGCCGACGACCGCCCTGGCCGCCCCGGCCGAACGACCGCTGGCGGCTTCGGCCCCCTCAGTCTCGCTCAACGTCCCGGCCACGGCCTTCATCGGCCAGAATGTCTCCTTCACCGTCACCTTCGATAACCCGGATCCGAGCGACCCCGGCTATGGCCCTCTCATTGACCTCATCATCCCGCGCAACGGGGCCGATGGCAACCAGAACACCAACCCGCCGCTGGATGGCCTGACCTTCGTCAGCGCTACCTATCTGGGCGTTGCAGTCGAGAACACCATCCTGACCTTCCCCGGCTCCGGCGGCGTGACCTGCGTAAGTCACCCCTATATGCGCGACAATACCGGCGCTTTTGTGCAGGTCTGCGGGAACGCCGGCGATACCTTCGTCGCCCTGCGCCTGCCCTTTGGCTCCTTCGCGCCCGACCAGCCGCCGGTCGTGGTGAATGTGACCACTTCGATGAGCAACCTGGCCGACCTCGGCACGCCGCTCACCATCAGGGCGCGCGGCGGCTACCAGTTCGGCTACACCCCGCTCGATGACTGGTGCTGCGGCGACGACCCCAGCCTGACCTTCAGCGGTTGGACAAACAGCGGCGTCACCCCCACCCTCTTCACCCTCTCCAAAACCTACAGCGGCCCGGAAGATGAAACCGCCACCGGCCCCAACTTCCCGCGCCGCTACACCGTCACTGCCGAGATTGCCCCCGGCCAGACGATGACCTCCTTCAACCTGAGCGACGTGCTGCCAGACAACATGCAATTCGTCTCGCTGGTCAGCACCACTCCGGGCGGGGCCTCCTGCACCCCGCCTTCTACCTCCACGCCGGGCGGCACGCTCTCTTGCGACTTTGCCTCGGTCAGCGGCACGGTGACGATGACCTTCGAATACTACATCCCACTGCGCGATGCAGGCGGCGCCTCGGTCATTGACCCCACCAGCGGCGATGACGCCCTCTCCTGCAACAACGCCAGCGGCGGCGGAACCTGGACGCCGATTGACCCGCGCGACACCGGCGGCACGTTCACCCAGAGCCCGGCCGGCTGTGAGCATACGCTGGCCGACAAATCCATCGCCATCCAGAAAAACGTCAATGTGATCGGCGGCGGCAACCCGGCCCCCGGCAAGTATCTGGAATATACCCTCGACTTCCAGGTCTCCGATTTCTTCGCCTTCGATAACATCGTCATCACCGATGTCATCTCGGATGGCCAGCATTTTGATTCCTCTTTCACGCCCACCTTACAAATCAACGGAAACACCTATACGCTCGCTGCCTCAGGTTTTGCTGCGGCCAACTATGACGTGGTCTGTAACTACACCGGCGGCCCCGGCCCTGAATGCACAGGGGATGACCCGGCGGCCAATGATGGCGCCACCACGCTGACCTTCCGCGTCTCATCTGAAATCATCACCCGCGGCCAGGATGGCCGTCTCATCGGCGGCTGCGTGCCGACCACCGGCACCGGCGGCGGGGACCCCTCCTGCGGCAGTTACGACGACGGCCCCACCACCGGCCGCATCGTCTTCCGCACCCTCATCCAGCAGGACTTCACCGACACTTACCCCTCCGGCGACCCCAGCGTGGACCAGGGCGATGTGCTGGCGGACAACGTGACCATCGCCGGCAACCTGCTCTCTACCAGCGACGCCTCCACGCCCACCGGCCAATCGGAGGCCGATACCTCCGCTGCCTCGGCGCAGATTGGGCGCGGTAACCTGATCAAGTCCATCTATGCCGTCAATGGCAGCACCTCTTTCAGCACGCCGGTGGAGGTCAGTCCCGGCGATACCGTCACCTACCGCCTGACCTACACCCTCCCCACCGGCGATGTAGAGAACATGGAATTTGACGACTACCTGCCTCTGCCGGTCTTCCACGTCGGCGACCCGGACGAGGACGGCCTGCCCGGCCCGGCCTGGACCTTCGACCCGACGGTCAGCGCCGCCGCGCCGGCCGCCGGCGTTGCCAAATTCGGCCCCTCCGACACCTTCTATGCCTACTCTTCGATTACGCCAACCGTTACTTCCAATACCACCAACAACCGCCTGAACTTCTTCTACGGCGACTTCGACGGCCCCACCGAACAGACGTACACGGTGGACATCCTCTTTACCGTCACCGTCTCCGATGACCCCTTCGCCGACCGCCTCTACCTGACCAACCAGGCGCACGCCTTCGAAGGCTCCACCAACGCCGGCACGGCGGATGCCAACGCCATCGTGCAAATCATCCTCACCGAGCCGGTGCTGGTAACCAGCAAATCGGCCATCTGGACCAGCAACACCAACGCCACCTTCCTGCCGGCTACCCCTGCGCCGCCGGTGACCTTCCTTGACCCGACCAACAGCCCGCGCTGGAGCGGAACCATCAACTCGACCAACCTGCACAGCGGCAGCGCCTTCACCATTGACCACGATGTGGTCGGCGTGGATGCCGGCGACATCGTCACCTTTGCCATCGTCATCGAAAACCAGGGTTCCAGCCTGAAGGGCGCGTTTGACATCGACATCCTCGACACCCTGCCTGCCGGCTTCCAAATTCCGGCCGGCGGCCTGAACCTGCAAATCTATTACGGCGACGGCAGCGGCCCGATTGCTTATACCAGGCCAGACGGCTCACCCGCCGCTCCCGCCGACCTGTTTGGCACCGGCATCCGCCTGGTAGACCCGGTTGGCCAGGGCGTCTGCTCGCCCCACGACCCCAACCTGGGTAACAATGTCATCCTCATCACCTACGACCTGGAAGCGAGCAGCACCATAGCGCCCGGAACGATTACCAACACCGGCACAATTATTCACTACGCCGGGGATGAGGGCGGCCCGAACCATGTCCCCACGCCCTCACCCATCCATGACGACGCCAACGCCACTACCCTGACCTCGATGACCAAAGCCCTGACCGGCACCGAAATTACCAACTCCGCCAACAGCGCCACCCAGGTCGTCATCGGCGAATATGCCATCTACACCCTGGTCGTCACCGTCCCGGAGGGCACCGTCCCCGGCGCCCAAATCGTGGACACGCTCGACGCCGGCCTGGCCTTCCTCGACCTGGTCTCGGTCACCGTCTCTGACCCGGCAGACATGACCAGCACGGTCATGACCTTTGACCCTGGCAGCGGCATATGCACCAACTGCATCCCCGGCACGGGCGGAGGCAGCAACCCGCTTATCAGTTCTTTTGGCAGCGGGGCGACCGCTCCAGGCCGCCGCATCACCTTCAACCTCGGTAATTTGACCAACGCCGACCGCAACAACAGCGTCCCCGAAACACTCACCATCGTCTATCGGGTGATCGCCCTCAACACCAGCGGCAATCAGCACAACACCCAGGTCAACAACTCGGCCGTCTACTCCTGGACGGGCGGCAGCCAGCCGGCCGTCTCGGCCGCCAACGTCCAAGTCCGTGAACCGGTCCTCACCATCACCAAGTCCATCGTCCCAAATACGGGCGACGCCGGCGACAGTTTCACCTACACCATCACCATCAGCGGCCCGACCATTACCGACGCCTTCGACGTCACCCTCGACGACTCCTTCCCGCTGTTGATGGAAAATATCGCCTGGGGTTCGGTGACCGATACCGCCGGCATGGTCACCCAGGCCAACTTCAGCCTGACCGGCAACAACACCATCGGCTACACCCTCTCCACCGTCACCCCCTGGGATATGCTGCTCAGCCAGACGCCGCGCACCATCACCCTGACCTTTACCGGCACCGTCTCCTACCTGGCCAACCCGCAGCAGACCATCGACAACGTCGCCAGCGTGCGCTGGACCAGCCTGGACGGCGACTTCACCTCGCCGCGCTCGACCTTCAACGTCAACTCCACCGAGCGCACCGGCGCAGGCGGAATCAACGACTATCTCGCCTCCAACCCGGCCGCTTCGGCCCGCTTCACGGTGGATACCGTCACCACCGACAAGTACGTCGTCCTGACCTCCGAGGCCTCCACCGCCGACAACACCAGCCCCTGGTACGTGACCATCGGCGAGGTGGTGCGCTTCCGCATCATCGTCCCCATCCCCGAAGGCACCTCGCCCAACTTCCAGGTGCGCGACAATCTGCCGAATGGCCTGACCTTCCTGGATGACGGCACGGCGCGCCTGACCTTCGTCTCCAACGGAGCCGGCATCACCTCGAGCGGCGTCGGCATCGTCCAGCCCATCCCGGTCGGCTGCACCTTCAGCGGCAACACCGCCGACGCCAACTCGCCTGCCCGGCCGCTGCTGTGCGCTCTGGACGACTCGAACGTCGGCAGCGACAACAGCACCGTCGCCGACCCCGACTCCTTCGCCACCGGCACCGATGTCTGGTTCAAACTCGGCACCCTGCTCAACAGCGACAGCGACGCCGACCAGGAGTTTGTTGTCATCGAATTCAACGCCCTGGTCGACAACACCAGCACCGGCAGCAATGACGCCGGCGAAGACCGCGCCAACACCTTCGACATCTTCATCAACGGCGTGCAAATTGGCTCCACCTCCACTGCCGCCGCCGTGCGCATCGCCGAGCCATCCATCACCGACCTGCTCAAGACCGCCGTCCCCGCCAGCGGTGACGCCGGCGACCAGATTACCTACACCCTGACCTTCTCCAACGCCGGCGGTGCCAACAACACCACCGCCTTCGACGTGCGCCTGACCGACACCCTCCCCGCCCAGATGACCTACGACGCCGGCAGCATGAACATCTCCAGCGCCGGCAACTGCGCCAGCGGCGTGACCGACAACACCGTCGCCCCCAACATCGAAATCCTCATCGACGTCGTGCCCGCCGGCTGCTCGGTCACCGTCACCTACACCGCCACCCTCAACGCCAGCGCCACGCCCGAACAAGTCATCGCCAACACCGCCGACCTGACCTACACCAGCCTGCCCGGCCCGAACGGCACGACCGGCAACGTCACCGGCTCAGACACCCCCGGCGCCAGCGGAACTGATACAGGCGAACGCGACGGCTCGGCCGGCGCCCGCCCCTGGAACGACTACTACGACCAGGCTGGCGACAATGTCACCGTCCCCGGCGTGACCATCACCAAGCAGATTGCCGCCACCTCGGCCGCCCACACCAGCGGCAGCGACCTGGCCATCGGCGAGGAGGTCACCTACGCCATCCTGCTGACCTTCCCCGAAGGCACCACCCCCGCCGATACCGTCTTCGACGACCTGCCGACCGGCCTCGCAGCAGTCCTCGGCTCGCCTGAGATCATCACCAGCGCAGCCGCCAGCGGCGGCCTGCTCACCGCCGACTTCAACGGCACAATTGGCAGCCAGTCCACCCTGCTCGTCCCAGGCGATGGCGGCAGCGTCCAGTTCAACCTCAGCGATGTGGTCGCCGCCGGCGACAACAACCCGAACAACAACACCATCCTGCTGCGCTTCCGCGCCCAGGTGACGAACATCCTGGCAAATCAGGCCGGGACCGTCATCTCGAACGAAGCCACCAACCAGGTCGGGGCCAACCCCGTCACCCACTCCAACAGCGTGGACGTGACCGTCGTCGAGCCCAGCATCACCTTCAACAAGACCATCGTCTCCCTGCCCACCCCGCTCGACGCCGGCGGCGTCGTCCACTACCGCATCACCTTCGCCAATGCCACCGGCGCCACCGTCAGCAGCACCATGGACGTTCACATCACCGACGCCCTCGCCGCCGCCCTGCTCCTGCCCTCCACCGGCGCCCCCGACCTGGTCATCACCCCCAGCGGCTCGGTCGGCGCTATCACCAACAACTCGACAACCTCCAACATCGACATCACCATCGCCTCCGTCGCCCCCGGCGCCAGCGTCACCATCGACTTCTACCCAGTCATCCAGTCCAACGTCACCCCCGGTCAACTCATCGACAACCTCGGCGACGCCGACTGGACCAGCCTGAGCGGCACCGTCAGCGGCGAACGGGACGGCTCCGACGGCCCCGGCGGCGCACTCAACGACTACGCCGCCCAAAGCCCAACCGTCTCCTTCAATATTGCCGACCCGGCCTTCAGCAAGTCCATTGACCACACCTCCGCTCCGCACACCGTCGACCCGTCCGTTGCCATCGGCGAAATCATCACCTTCCGCCTGGAAGTGACCCTGCCCGAAGGCACGACCAGCGGCATCACCATCAACGACGACCTGCCGGCCGGCCTGCGCTACGTGCTTGGCTCCGCCAGCCTGGATGACAGCGGCTTCAACGGCGTCGTCAGCACCTGGAGCGTCACCCCCACCGTCCCGCCGGTCGGCAGCGGCGACGACCTGCTCATCACCATCGGCCAAGTCACCGTCGCCGCCGATAACGACGACACGAACAACACCTTCTTCATCACCTTCGAAGCCGTCGTCCTCGACGAAAGCGGCAACCAGGCCTCCCCGCCGCCGCTGGTCAACTCGGCCACCATGTCGATCGCCGGCGTGGACTACACCGACACCGCCAGCGCCAACATCGTCGAATCCACCCTGACCATTCTCAAGACGGTGGACGACGACCTGCCCGCCCCCGGCCAGATTCTGACCTTCACCGTGACCGTCGAACACGACCTGACCAGCAACGCCGACGCCTTCGACGTCATCGTGACCGATAACCTGCCCGCCGGCCTCGACCTCCTGTCGGTCGCCATCAGCGCCTCGGGTGGCCTCAGCGGCGTGGTAGACAACTCCGACCTGACCGCCGACCAGATGCGCGTCGATGTGGCCTCCTTCCCGCTTGGCGGCAGCCTGACCATCACCTACCAGGCCCTCGTCACCGCCCCCTTCGGCACCGCCCTCAATAACACCGCTGACGTCACCTGGACCTCCCTGCCCGGCCCGCAGCCCGACGAACGCACCGGCGCCGACGGCCCCGGCGGCCCGCTCGACGACTACGCCGCCCGCGCGAGTGCCGCCCTCAACTCGGACCGCAACCTGGTCAAACGCCTGGTGGACGACAGTTACCCCGGCACACTCAACCCCGATGCCACCATCGGCGAAATCCTGACCTTCGAATTGACCCTCACCATCCCGGCCAACAGCACCGACACCTACCTCCTGACCGACACCCTCGCCAGCGGCCTGGCCTTCGTGGACTGCGAATACATCTCCGCCGGTCCCGACCTGAGCAGCAGCCAAATCCCGCTCAACCCGCTCGGACCCTGCAATCACGGCGCCGGTGCAGGCAGCAACCCGCTGATTAGCAACTCAGGCCGCACGGTGCGCTTCAACTTCGGCACCATCACCAACGCCCATCCCACCGACACCCAGACCATCGTCCTGCGCTACCGGGTCGTCGTCTTGGACGTCACATCGAACGTTCGCAACGTGACTCTCGACAACAGCGCCCGCCTCGAGTGGTCGGTCGGTTCGGTGACGCGCACCATCGCCCCGGCGATTAACATCCTCGAACCAGACCTAGACCTGGAAAAGACCGTCAACCGCCAGACGGCCACTCCCGGCCTGCCGCTGGTCTTCACCGTGCGCGTCTTCCACACCGCCAACAGCCAGATGGACGGCTTCGACGTCGTCATCAGCGACCTCATTCCCGAAGGCCTGACCTATGTGCCCGGCACGCTGCAATTCGTGGTCGGATCGGGCGTGCCTCCCACCACGTTGGATGACACTATCGTAGACCCGGTCACCGGCCGCACGCTGCTGCGCGCCGTCTGGGATGTGCTGCCGCTGGGCAGCGAGGCGAGCATCCAGTTCACGGCTCGCTTCGGCAACATCCCGCCGGGTGGTTCGGTCATCAACATCGCCAGCGTCGAGTGGACCAGCCTGCCCGGCGAGGTCCCTGCCCCGCCGGCCACCTACCTCTCGGCCTACGAACAACTGAACTCGCACGAGCGGCGCTATGACCCGCTCAACCCGGCCGATGTGTACCGCGTGCAGGCAGACGCGGCGGTGCGCGCCACGGCGCTGCCCTCCACAGGTTTCGCCCCCGGGCGGGTGACGGTCCTGCCGCCTCAGACAGCCGACCAGCAATACAGCCAGGCCGACGACCTGCGCCTGGAGATTCCCGCCCTCGGCCTGAACCTGCCCATCGTCGGCGTCCCGCTCGGCGAGAACGGCTGGGATGTGACCTGGCTGTGGAATCAAATCGGTTACCTGGAGGGAAGCGCCTACCCCGGCCGTTCGGGCAACTCGGTCCTGACCGCCCATGTCTACACCCCCGATGGTCTCCCCGGCCCGTTCGTCAACCTGGCCAGCCTGCGTTACGGCGACCAGATTATCCTGCACAGCGGCGGTCAGCGCTACATTTACGAAGTGCGCAGCAACCGCCAGGTGCTGCCGGCCAACATGACCGTCCTGCAGCATGAAGACTACGCCTGGCTGACGCTGATTACCTGCCGCGGCTACAACGAGGCGAGCAACACCTACCGTTACCGTCAGGTGGTACGCGCCGTCCTGGTGCGCATCGAACTCGACCGCTGACTCAGACTTCCGAAGTCTTCAAGACTTCGGAAGTCTGATATCTGACGCGGCGCTTGCGCTACGAGCCCACTTTCAATCTCCTCCAGCAACTCCTGCGCTTCGGGCAAATCGGGAGACCGCAGGCGGGTGCGAATTTCGACCGCGCGGCGGGCGAGGGCGAGGGCTTCCTGTAGTCAGGCCTTTGCCCTGAGGTTGTGTCAGGCTGAAAGCCTGACCTACGGAGGCCCGCCAGCCGGCGTTTTCCAGGTCGTTGGCCGCTCCGCCCTCACCGCCGGCCGCGTGCCTTCGGCGCGCTTCGCAGTCCCGATAGGAGCGTGGATGCCTGCCTTTTTACTGCCTTCCCCTCTTCTTTCCCTTCGCCACCCTGCGATACGGCGGCATGTCAATCACATAGACCTGGCTCTTTGCCGCGTCGAGAATCTTGTTCCACAACCCGGGGTAATTGACCGCGAAGTCATCCGGCGTGAGGGTGGAGGTGATGACGGTCGGCAGGTGGGCGTAGTAGCGGTGGTTGAGAATCTGGTAAAGTTTGTCCTCCGCCCAGATGGAGGAGGTGCCGCTCTCCTTCAGGTCATCGAGAATCAGCAGCGGGGTGGTCTTGATTTCGTTGAAGCGGCGGTCGAAGGAGACGTCCGAGTTGGGGCGGAAGGTCTGGCGCAGGTAGTCGAGCAGGTCGGCCACCTCCACCAGGATGGCCTGTCCGCCCAGGGCGATGCGGTAGTTGCCGATGGCCGCCGCCAGGTGGGTCTTGCCGCAGAACGAGCCGCCCAGCAGCACCAGCCAGCCTTCGGGTTCCTCGGCGAAGGCCACCGCGGCGTTGACTGCCTGACGGAGCGTCTTCAAATCCTCCTGCGTCACCTTGACGCGCGTGACCACCTTCTCCTTGACCGGATGGCCGAAGCGGTCCTGCTTCTCGACCGTGGTGGTGGTGGCGATTTCCTTATCCAGTTCGTCTTCGCGCGTCTCGAAGTTTTTGAAGGTCATGGCCTTCATTTCGGGCAGGGAGAGCATCGAAATGCCGGGATTGCTCGTCTCGGTGGGACGGCGGTAATCGGGGGCGGTGATTTGGACGCGGCGGACGAAGGCCTCGTCCTGCAGGCGCGAGCGGATGCGGCTCTCGATTTCGTCCAGCATCAGATTGGTGGTGATGACCGTCGGCAGTTTGTTGATGTAGCGGTAGTTGATGATTTGGAACAGTTTTTCCTGCGCCCAGCCGGTGGCGTTCTGCGTGCCGAAGTCGTCCAGCACGAGCAGGGCGGCGTTGCGGACCTCCTCGAAGCGCGCCTCGAAGGTCGTTTCGGGGTCGCTGTAGGCGAAGCGCAGGGTGTCGAGCAAATCGGGGACGGTGATGAACAGGGTCGGGGTGCCGCTGTTGACGGCGAAGTTGGCGATGGCCGCCGCCAGATGGGTCTTGCCGCAGCCGTAGCCGCCCTCCAAGAGCAGCCAGCCCTGCGGGTTGCGGGCGAAGTTCTCGGCTGCCTCTTTGGCCGTTTCCAAACTGTGGATGTCCTGCGGGGTCATGAACTTAGCGTTCCGGTTGCCGCGCGGCTCGAAGTTCTCGAAGGTCAGGTGGCTCAGCCGGTCGAGGCGGCTCAACTCGAAGAGGCGCGCCCGCGCCCCGGCGGCGATCTCGGCGGCGCGGCAGACGCACGGCTCCAGCCGCCCGAAGCGCGGGTCGCCCAGCGGTACATCGTAGCGCACGTACCCGGCCCCGCGGCAATGCGGGCAGTTCGGGTCGCCGAGCGTGAAGTCAGTCGCGCTTGAGGTACTCGGCGAACTCGCTTTGGGTGTACTTTCGGCTACCTTCTTGAGTGTCTCGTCCAGTCTGCTTTTGGGCATGACCTTCTTCCTTCCAGCGTTTCAAAATGGCTTCCACATAGCGCCAGTTGCGCTTGTTGCGCGTCACGGCAATCTCCAGCGCCTCGGCCACCCATTCGGGCGGGTAGGTCTGCTCGGCGTCTTTCAGGGCATCGGCGATGAGCGGGGTGAGCGGGCCGATGTTCTCCTCGTAGAGTTTGAAGAGGTTCGGGCGTTCGAGAGGCGGGAGGGCGGCAGGCAGGGACTCGGGGTCCAGTTGGCCGCTGCGCAGGGATTCGGCGGCGGCGCGGCCGCGCGGGGAGTTGAGGAAGTAGTACACCGCCGCGTCACGCACCACCCGCAGCAGGGTCCCGCGCCGAACGGCTTTTGCCAGCGCCGCGGCCGGGTCCGGGACGAGACCGGCAAAGTCCGCCTCCCGCAGAACATGGACGCGGCCTTCCATTTTCGCCGTCAGCCACAGCGCCCGGAGCGTGACCTTCAGTTCGTCCGCGTTTTCGATTTCGTTCAGCAGGCGGTGAAAGAACGAATCGGGCAGCGGCGTGAAGGTTTCGGATTCGGTGAAACCGGGAAACATAGCGACGACTTCAGGAGGGGATGAAATCGATGCGACGAGTGGCGGCATCGAGGAATTTGGTCAGGTGGCTCATGAAGACCAGTTCGATGCTGCCGGTCGGACCATTGCGGTGCTTGGCGACGATAATCTCGGCGATGTTCTGCTTGGCGGTATCCTTCTCGTACTGGTCGGGGCGGTAGATGAACATGACCACGTCGGCGTCCTGTTCGAGGCTGTTGTGGACGATGATGTTGTTGGCGACGAAATTGTGATGACCGGGCACGGTCAAATCATAGACCTGCTCTTCGCCATCGGGTTCGATAGAGACGATGCTGTCCCAGTAGATGTCGCTTTCAGATGGCCAAGCGCGACCCTCGCCATCGAATCGGCGGGGGGATGAATCCCCCGCCTCAGTTCGTGAAAGTCGGCTAAAGGCCGACTCGGTGAGACGCCCAGCCCGAAGGGCTTCCATGTGCTGAGGCGGGGATTTCCAATCCCCCGCCCCTTGCGGCGTTGCAATCTGTTCGCCTGGCCCAAACCCATCCAGCCGCTTCCAACCCTCAAGCGATAGGAATTTATGATTTCCCGTCGCGCGGATTTCTCTGCTCAGCCGCGTTCTCATCTTGAATACGGGCTTCGTCCCCGTGCAAAACGCGCGGCTGACGGGCATGGGCTCCAACTTCAAGGTATTCGGATTGAGCGCCCAGATGTTGAAGTTGGTTTTTCCTTCCAGGTCACGGATAGGCACATGTTGGCCGTTTTCCAGCGGGATGAGCGTCTCGCCTGTCAGGCATCCCGACTCTCGCAAATCCGACAGCACCGGGCGCTTGTCGGTGCGCTGCTCCACGGCGCGGGAGAGTTGCGCCGCGGCCAGCACCGGCACGTTGAGTTCGCGCGCCAGAGCTTTGAGGCTGCGCGAGATATAAGAAACTTCCTGAACGCGGTTCTCGGTGCGCGTGTCGCCGCCCATCAACTGCAAATAGTCGAGCACAATCAGGTCGAGGCCGAATTCCATGTGCAAACGGCGGCACTTGGTGCGCAACTGCAAGGGTGTGATGGCAGGCGTATCGTCCAGATAAATTTGGGTGTCGCCAAGCACTTCGATGGCATGGGTCAGGAGCGGCCATTCATCTTCGTTCAATTTGCCGTTGCGCAAACGCTGCGAGTCGATGCCCGTCTCTTGGGCCAGCAGGCGCTGAACGACCTGTTCGTTGGACATTTCCAGCGAGAAGATGGCGACCCGCTTCTTGTGCAACAGGGCAGCGTTGCGGGCCACCGAGAGCAGGAAGCCCGACTTGCCCTGCCCCGGCCGGCCGGCGATGATGAGCAGGTCAGAGGCCTGCATGCCGGTCAGCATCCGGTCGAGGTCAATGAAACCTGTCGGGACGCCGAAGATGTCTTCGGGGCGGCGAGCCAGTTCGTCAACCCGGTCGAAGTATTCACTCAGGACGCCGGCAATCGGCCGGACATCGTGCCGCAGACGCCGCTCGCTGACGTTGAAGAGGTGCTTCTCGGCCTCTTCGATGACGTTTTCGACCGTCTCCTGTTCGTTATAGGCGAGGGTGGCGATTTGATTGGCGGCGGTCAGCAGGCGGCGGCGGATGGCGGCTGCCTCGACCATCCGTCCGTAGGCCTCGGCGTGCAGCGAGGTCGGCACCTGGTTGAGGAGGGCAGTCAGATAGGCCGGTCCGCCGATTTCGGCCAATTGACCGGCACGTTCCAGTTCCTCGGTCACCGTCAGGAAGTCTATCGGGATGCGCTGCTCGTGCAGGCGGTTGAACGCCTCCCAAATCCAGCGATGACGGTGGATATAAAAGTCTTCTGGTTGAAGGAATTGGGCCAAATCGTAATAGACTTCGGGATTGATGAGCACAGCCCCCACAACGGCCTCTTCGGCTTCGCGGTTGTGGGGGATGACGGCGGTGGAGGAAAAAGAAGTCTCTTCGGGAGGGGAATATTCGCTCATGGGTCTTCCGGGCGCAGAGAGCGGCCGTCCTTTCAGGTCGTCGGCGGTTTGTCCTGACCGTCCGAATCGTCCAGTTTCTTCAGGAAATCTTCGAACACATCCAGATGTTCTTCCCCTGTCGGAGGGGGCGGTTGGGAAGAGGCGGGTGGTGGTTCGGCGGCCGATTCGAGGCGCAGGTCTTTCTCCGGCACGATGCCGGCCGCGTCCATGACCTCCTGGCTGACCAGAATCGGCACGCGGGCGCGCACCGCCAGCGCCAGGGCATCTGAGGGACGCGAATCGATTACCAGCGTCTGGCCGTCCTTTTCGACCACAATGTTGCCGTAGAAAATGTCTTCTTTTAGCGAGACGATTTCGACCCGCACAATCTTGCCGCCAAAAGCCTTGAAAACGTTGCGCAGCAAATCATGGGTCAGAGGCCGAATCATCTCGACCTCTTGCAAGGCCACCGTAATGGACTCGGCTTCGTAAGGCCCAATCCAGATCGGCAGGTAGCGTTCGACATCCGTCTGCCGCAGCAAGACCACCCGCTGGGGCGACATCAAACTGACGCGCACGCTGTCGATTACCACTTCCACCATCTCCGCCATAGGCGCCTCCCGTACCCATCAGGGTAATGTTATTCTAACACGCCGCAAGGCGCGGCGCAATGCAAGAGGGAACGGCGTCGGGGCTTTCTTGAAGCCCACAGGATGTAGCGAAGCAAAGGGTTGATTTTTGGGCCCTGGAACGGCGGCTCCTGCCAAGGCACGAGCGGGGATGGATTGCGCCGACCAGCCGGGGCTGCACCGTCACTGGTAGAGGATCGGCTCGATGCGGATGTTCTCTGCCCCAACTGCCGCCTGGATTTTTTCGAGCAGTTCGGGGCACAGGCGGGTGGTGTCGTTGGGAAAATCGATCAGGTGCCCTTTGCCGTCTTCGAAAATATAGAATTGGAAGCGGTCGCGGCCGGGAAAGGAGATGAACGTCCCATGCAGGCGGCTGATGCGGCGGACGTCGCGCTGGGAATCGCCGCTCGGCCGTAGGACGACAGTGACCATCTGGGGCGCATGGTCATCGCCGCGCTCAGGCCGCGGGCCGGCGGATTGCAGTCCAGAGGTCAGGGGCGGCGGAGCGAGGCGCTCGGCTGCGCTCGCGGCCGGCCGCGGGCTGCGACTCGAATCGACAAGCGGCCGCGCTTCGCTCCTCCCCAAAGCGGGCTCGTCGTTCTCCGGCAACTCGGGGTCGTGGATTTGCAGGTCAGGAACGGGAAAAGCGGCCTGGGCAGCCGGGGTGAAGGTTTCCCATTCGGGAGGGTTTTCCGGCGGAGGCGGCATGTCGGCCGGCCAATCGTCATCCCCGTGCGAGGGGCCGCCCGGCGAGGGGCGGCGGTAGGGCGGGCGCGCTTCGGCAGCGCGCCGGGCAGCCGGTCGAGGCCGAGCGGGCGTCTCACCGCTGACGGGCTGGAGGGCGATCTGAGCAGGCTGCGGGTGGGCGAGTTCGGTCAATTGGATTTGGGTGCGGAAGTTGTCCACCAGCACCTTGGGCGGGCTGGATTGGGCGTCCACCCGGCCCTCAGCAATGAGGATGCCGCCGATTTCGAGCACGAATTGGAATTTCTCCCACACGCGCGGGAAGACGACCAGTTCGACGACGCCTGTCAGGTCCTCGAGAACGACCCAGGCCATCATCTTGCCGGTCTTGGTCTGGTGCGGGCGGATGCTGGCCACCATGCCGGCCAGGCGCACCGTCTCCTCGTGGCGGGCCTCGCCCAAACTGCTGGAATCATGCGTCACCACCCGGCGCAGATCGTTCAGGTACGGCATGAGCGGGTGTTCGGAAAGGTAGAGACCAACCAGTTCGCGCTCCCAATTGAGCATCTCGCGCCGGTCGGCTTCGGGGACGGCGGGCAGGTAGATGGTCTCGTGTACGCCGGTCGTCCCGCCGAAGAGCGAAAGTTGACCGGCCTGGGCAGCCCGGAAGTAGGAGGAACTGACCGCCACGATGCGGTCGAGGGCCTCCAGCATGGCGGCCCGCGGCCCGAAGCAATCCAGGGCGCCGACTTTGATGAGGCTTTCGAGGGCGCGCTTGCCGGCGGCGCGCAGGTCAACCCGAGCGGCGAAATCGTTGAGGTCTTTGAACGGCCCGCCTTCCCGCCGGGCGTTGACAATCAGTTCGACCGGCCCCAGCCCAACGTTCTTGACCGCTCCCAGCCCGAAGCGGATGGCCGCCTTGCCGTCCCGTTCTTCGATCACGAAATCCCACTCGCTGGCATTGACATCCGGCGGCAAGACCTCCAGCCCCAGGCTGCGGGCGTCATTGACGTAGGCCGCGACTTTCTCGGTCTCGTTCTTGGAGACGGTCAGCAGGGCCGTCATGTATTCGAGCGGGTAATGACATTTCAAGAAAGCGGTCTGAACGGCAATGACGCCGTAATCGGCGGCGTGGCTCTTGTTGAATCCGTAGCGGGCGAACTCCTCCCAGTCGGCGAAAATCATCTCGGCCGTGGCCGGGGGGATTCCCTGCGCGATGGCGCCCTCCACGAACTTCTCGCGGTGACGTTCGATGTCTTCCTTTTTCTTCTTGGAAATCGCCTTGCGCAAATCATCGGACTCGGAGGGGCTGTAGCCGGCCAGTTCGACGGCGGCCCGCATGATTTGTTCCTGATAAATGGGGATGCCGTAGGTGTCCTTGAAAATCGCTTCCATGGCCGGATGGCGATACTCGACCTCGGCCTCGCCGTGCATGCGGCTGATGTAATCGGGGATGAATTCCATCGGGCCGGGGCGGAAGAGTGCCACCATGGCGATGACGTTCTCCAGGCTGCGCGGCTTCATTTGCACCAGCCACTTGGTCATGCCCAAACCTTCCAGTTGGAAGACGCCGGCGGTGTTCCCCTGGCCGAGGAACTCATAGGTGGCAGGGTCATCGGTTGGGATGTTGCCGAGATGGTACTCTACGCCGTGGCGTTGGCGAATCAGGTCGCAGGCGCGCGCCATGATGGTCAGGGTCGCCAGGCCGAGGAAATCCACTTTGAGCATCTTGAGTTTTTCGAGGATGCCCATCTCGAACTGGGTGACGATTTTGACCGGGTTGTCTTCGGCGCCGGAGGTGGGGCGGTGCAGCGGCAGGTACTCGATGAGCGGCTTGTCGGAGATGACCACGCCGGCGGCGTGCGTCCCGGCGCTGCGCACGACCCCCTCCATTTGGGCGGCTGTATCAATCAGTTCGCGCAAATGAGCGGCCGATTCATAGGCCGCTTTCAGGTCGGGCACCTGCTCGAGGGCCTCGCGCAAGGTGATGGGCTTGCCGGGGATGTTGGGCACCAGTTTGGCAACCCGATCGACCTCGGAGAGGGGAATGTCCATGACACGGCCGACGTCGCGCAGGGCGGCCCGCGCCCCCAGCGTCCCGAAGGTGATGATTTGGGCCACCCGTTCCTGGCCATACTTTTGGACGGCATATTCGAGCATCTCGGCCCGCCGGTCGTCGCGGAAGTCCAGGTCAATGTCGGGCATGGAAATGCGGCCGGGGTTGAGAAAGCGCTCGAAGAGCAGGCCGTGCTGGAGCGGGTCAACCAGCGTGATGTCTAACACATAGGCGACGATGGAACCGGCCGCCGAGCCGCGGGCGTTGTACCAGATGCCGCGCTGACGGGCGTGACGACACAAATCCCAAACGATGAGGAAATAGGCATCGAAGCCCATCGTGTGGATGACGTTCAGTTCGTAATCCAGGCGCTGCCAGACCTGGGGGCTGCCGGCCCGTTCCCCATACCGCCTCGCCGCCCCCTCCTCGCACAACAGCCGCAGATAGGTCTCGGCGGTATATCCGGCCGGGACGTCGAACCGGGGCAAACGATACTCGTCCACGTCCAGCGAGAGATTGCAGCGTTCGGCCACCGCCAGGGTGTTGGTCACCGCTTCAGGGATTTCGGCGAACAGGGCCGCCATCTCATGCGGCGAGCGGAGGTAGTAGGACGGGTCCTCGTAGCGCATCCGGTCGGTGTCGGAGAGCAGTTTGCCGGTCTGGATGGCAAGCAGGATGTCCTGCAGGCGGGCATCTTCCGGGTTGATGTAATGGACGTCATTGGTGGCCAGGTAGCGGGCCTGATAGCGGCGGCCCAATTCCAGCAGCCCCTTGTTGACCGTCTCCAGTTCGGGGATGTCGTGTTGTTGAAGTTCGATGAAAAAGTGGTCGGGGCCGAACACCTCGTAATACCAGTCGAGGGTGCGGCGGGCCAGGTCGGGCTGATTCTGCTTGAGCAGGCGCGGCACCTCGGCCGACATGCAGCCGGAGGTGCAAATCAGCCCCTGCGCATGGGAAGCCAGAAATTCCTTGTCAATGCGCGGATAGTAATAGTAGCCTTCCAACTGGGCGGCCGAGGCAATGTGCAGCAGGTTGCGGTAACCGGTCTGATTCTCGGCCAGCAGCAACAGGTGGGTGGATTTCTTATCCTCCTGCGGGTCGCGCTCCTTCATCGTTCGCGCCGCCAGATAGGCCTCGACCCCAATAATCGGCTTGATTCCCGCTTCGCGGGCGGCGTGATAGAACTCGATGACCCCGAACATCGTCCCATGGTCGGTGATGGCCAGGGCCGGCATGTCCATGGCGCGGGCGCGTTCAACCAGCCTCTTGATGTTCGAGAAGCCATCCAGCAAGGAGTAAGTGGTGTGAACGTGAAGGTGGACGAAAGACATGGGGAAGCGCCAGGCAGGATGCAGGTGACAGTCGTCACAAACCAGTCAAGTGATTCGATTATAGCACGTATGTTTGGCTTAAATTTTCTCCACCTCCTCTTACACAAATCCTACCTGTCTTTGTCATATTTCTAACATCCGGCCGGTAAGATAAGGGCAATCAATCAACGGTTTCGTTTGCAAAGGAGAGCGAAAATGACCTATTTCATTGCCCCGTATCCGTATCGCATGGCCCGCCGCCTGGCGCGCCTGGCTGCCGATTGCACTCCCGCTGCCGGCTTCAGCCTGGCCGTCAACGTGCGCGAGGACGAGGACGCCTTCAGCCTCCAGGCCCTGGTGCCGGGCCTGAAAGCCGAGGACCTGAACATCCAAATCCTCGAAAACCTGGTCACCATCGAAGGCGAGTTCAAGCAGGAAGAGAGCGATTACCTGCTGCGCGAATTGCCGCACGGACCCTTCCGCCGCACCTTGCGCTTCTCGGCTCCCATCGAGGCCGAGAAAGCCGAGGCCCGCATCCGCGATGGTGTCCTGACCCTCCATCTGCCCAAAGCCGAATCGGCGCGCCCGAAGAGCATCAAAATCAGCGCCAAATAGACGCTTTGCCGGTACATTCTTCCTCCCTCCTCGCAAGCGCCTCGGTCATAGACCGGGGCGCTTTGCGCAATATCAGGGTAAAATCGGGACACAGCCTGTACTTGAACGGTGAACGCCCCCGCCGCGCTGACGGTGGCCAGGCTCTCACGGGTTGATTTTACTTTGAGGAGAAATTCCGTGCGCATCCGACTCGTTTTCCTCCTGGTGGCCGTTTTCCTGCTGGCCGGCTGCAGTGGACAGACAGAGACCGCGCCAACGGCCGCCCCCACGGAGACGTCCCCCTCCGCCCCCACGCCGACGGCGACGCCCTCCACGCCGCTGACCATCCTGGTCATGCCCGCCGACCTGCCGCGCGAACAATACGATGCCTACCAGGCGCTCATCTACGATCTGGCTCAAGCCAATGGGATGCGCTTCCAGGTGCGCAACACGCTGAGCCCTGAGGAGGTGCGGCTGGAAGGCCCGGCCCTGAAGGTGGTCATCGTCTTCCCGCCCGACCCCGGCCTGGCCGAACTGGCCGCCGCCGCGCCCCAGGCGCAGTTCCTGGCCGTCGGCCTCCCCGGCGCGACCGCCGGCGGCAACATCTCGATCATCGGCATCGAAGCCCCCCTCGACAAGCAAGCCTTCCTGGCCGGTTACACCGCCGCCATGCTGGCCGAAGATTACCGCGTCGGGATGATTTCTCTGCGGGACGACCCGCAGGCGGCCATCGCTGTCCAGGCCTTCGAAAACGGTTACCGCTTCTATTGCGGCCTCTGCACCCAACAATTTCCGCCCTGGTACAACTATCCCATCGTCATCCAGATTCCCCCCGACGAGCGCGTCGAATATTACCCCGCCTACGGAGAAGCCATCCTCGATTATCTGGTCGAGGTCACCTACGTTTACCCGCCCGTCGCCACCCCCGACCTGCTCGACCGGATGGCCACCTACAACATGCTGCTGATCAGCGAGCGGATGCCCTTTCCGGGCCTCCAGCCGAACTGGGTCATGAGCATCGAAGCCCGTCCCGCCGACGCCCTGGCGGCCGCCTTCCCCGCCCTGCTTGCCGGTCAGGGCGGCCAGGCATTCCCGACCCCCCTGGCCCTGACCGACATCAACCCCGAAATTCTCACCGAGGGCAAGCAGCGCCTCGTCCAGCAGGTGCTGGATGACCTGCAGGCCGGATACATCTCGACCGGCGTTACCCCATAACGTGAAACACGGCCGAGACCAGCCCTCTCGTTTCATTCGTGCCCTTCCGATGCATTTGACAGCCCGCTTTGCCTGTGATAAACTCACGCCCAACCATTCAGGGTAGAATCCCACTCATCCAGAGAGGCGGAGGGACCGGCCCGATGAAGCCTCGGCAACCCCATGAGCGCGTGGAAGGTGCCAAATCCGGCAGGCGAGACGCCCGTCCAGGCGTCCACACTGGAAGATGAGACAGACCCCTTGTGCTGCCTCTCCATTCCAGAGAGGCGTTTTCTTTGTTCGAAAAATAAATGCCAGAAGAGGAGAAGACCATGTCTCGCAAATACACCAACCGCCGCTACCTGGACGCCCTGCAGGAGCGCGTCCTGATCTATGACGGCGCCATGGGCACCAGCCTGCAGAAACAAAATCTGACCGCCGAGCATTTCGGCGGCGAAGCCTACAACGGCTGCAACGACTACCTGGTCATCACCTATCCTCAGGCGGTCGAAAAAGTTCACCGCTCCTTCCTCGAAGTCGGCGTGGACGTCATCGAGACCGACACCTTCCGCGCCAACCGCCTGACGCTGGGCGAATACGGCCTGGCCGAGCGTGTGCTCGACATCAACCGCGCCGCCGCCGCCCTCGCCCGCCGCCTGGCCGATGAATACGCCCAAAAGACCGGCCAGCCGCGCTTCGTCGCCGGCTCCATCGGCCCCTCCGGCAAACTGCCCTCCGCCGAAGACCCGGAAATGTCGAACATCTCCTTCGACGAACTGGCCGACGTCTTTCGCCAGCAGGCCGTCGGTCTGATTCAGGGCGAGGTAGACCTGCTGCTCATCGAAACCTCGCAGGACATCCTGGAGGTCAAAGCCGCCATCGTCGGCGTCCAGCAAGCCTTCGCCGAGACCGGCGTCTGGCTGCCGCTCCAGGTGCAGGTCACGCTCGACACGACCGGCCGGATGCTGCTCGGCACCGACATCGCCGCCGCCCTGGCCATCCTGGAAGACCTGCCCATCGACGTCATCGGCCTGAACTGCTCGACCGGCCCCGACCTGATGCGCGACCCCATCCGCTACCTCGGCGAACACGCCACCCTGCCGGTCTCCTGCATCCCCAACGCCGGCCTGCCCCTCAACGTGGACGGCGTGGCCGTCTATCCGCTCGAACCGCAGCCGTTCGCCGAGACCCTGGCCGAGTTCGTCGAGAAGAACCACATCAGCGTCGTTGGCGGCTGCTGTGGGACGACGCCCGACCATCTCAAGGCCCTGGTCGAGCGAATCGGCCGCCGTCCGCGCCCGCCGCGCCCGGCCGCCTCGACCCCGCGCCTGGCCTCCGCTACCCAGGCCGTCCCCCTCATCCAGGACCCGCCGCCCTTCCTGATTGGCGAACGCTGCAACGCCCAGGGCAGCAAGAAATTCAAGGAACTCCTCCTGGCCGAAGACTACGACGCCATCCTCGAAATCGCCCGCAGTCAAGTAACCTTCGGCGCCCACGCTTTGGATATTTCCACCGCCGTCACCGAGCGCCCCGACGAAGACCAGTTGATGCGCAAAGTGGTCAAGAAACTGGCCGCCGGGGTCGAAGTGCCGCTGGTCATCGACACCACCGAGCCGGCCGTCCTCGAAGTGGCCCTCAAGACCGCCCCCGGCCGCTGCCTCATCAACTCCACCCACCTGGAGGGCGGGCGGGCCAAAGCCGACCGGGTCTTTGCCCTGGCCAAGGAACTCAACGCCGCCGTCATCGTGCTGACCATTGACGAGCAGGGCATGGCCAAGACGGCCGAGCGCAAACTGGAGGTCGCCAAACGAATCTACGACATCGCCGTCAACGAGCATGGCCTGCGCCCCGACGCCCTGCTCTTCGACGCCCTGACCTTCACCCTCGCCACCGGCGACGCCGAATACGCCGACTCGGCCATCCAGACCCTGGAAGGCATCCGGCTCATCAAGAAGGAACTGCCCGGCGTGTTGTGCTCGCTCGGCGTCAGCAACCTGTCCTTCGGTCTGGCGCCCAACGCCCGGCCGGTGCTCAACTCGGTCATGCTCTACCACGCCGTCCAGGCCGGCCTGGACGCGGCCATCGTCAACCCTCAGCACATCACCCCCTACGCCGACATCCCCGCCGAGGCGCGTCAACTGGCCGAAGACCTGATTTTCAACCGCCGTCCCGACGCCCTCCAGCGTTACATCGCCTATTTCGAGGCCGCCAAAGCCCAGGCCGCCGCCGAGACCGCCCCCGCCGACCCCACCGCCGGCATGGACGCCGCCGCCCGCCTGCACTGGCGCATCCTGCACCGCCACAAGGACGGCGTCGAGGCCGACATTGACGAAATCATCGCCGCCGCCAGCGGCTCGAAGCACGAGGCCGCCGTCGCCGTCCTGAACAATGTCCTCCTGCCGGCCATGAAAGAAGTCGGCGACAGATTCGGCGCCGGCGAGTTGATTCTGCCCTTCGTCTTGCAATCGGCAGAGGTAATGAAGAAAGCCGTCGCCCACCTGGAAACCTATTTGGAGAAAAAAGAAGGCGTCAGCAAGGGGACGGTCGTCCTGGCCACCGTCTACGGCGACGTGCACGACATCGGCAAGAACCTGGTCAAGACCATCCTGGCCAACAACGGTTACACCGTCGTCGATTTGGGCAAACAGGTGCCGGCCGAGACCATCATCGCCAAAGCCGTCGAGACCCAGGCCACGGCCGTCGGCCTGAGCGCCCTGCTGGTCAGCACCTCCAAGCAAATGCCGCTGATTGTCAACGAAATGCACCGCCGCAAATTGCATTTCCCGGTGCTGATCGGCGGCGCAGCCATCAACCGCCGCTTCGGCCGTCGCATCCTGTTCACCGAGGACGGCTCGCCCTACATGCCGGGCGTCTTCTATTGTAAAGACGCCTTCGAAGGCCTGGACACGATGGACACCCTCATCGACCCCCAGGCGCGCGAGGAACTGCTCGACCGCATCCACCGCGAAGCGGAAATGGAAAAAGCCCAAAGCGCCGGCGGCTAAAACCCCAAACCGCCGCGTTTGTCCCCTGGCCCTCCCCGAAGTCTGGAGACTTCGGACTCCGGACCAGGAAGGCGCGGCTGCGAATGCGCGAAAACCCTATGTGCTTGACCTTCCTTTACCGGTAATTTCATGAACCCCGAACCGATTCCCCTCCCCCAGAAACTCGGCCCGCGGGTGGTCAAGTCCATGCCGCTCGAGATGGTCTTCCTGTGCCTGTTCAAGAACGAACTTTTCCGCCTCTCGTGGGGTGCCAAGAACGCCCACGGCGCGGAGTGGATACGCCTGCAGGCCGAGTTCGAGGCCCGCCTGGCGCGCATGCAGAAAGAAGCCCTCAAAGAAGGCTGGCTCAAACCCCAAGGCGTGTACGGGTACTGGCCCTGCAACTCAGACGGCGACGATTTGATTATCTACGAGCCTCAATCCGTTTCATCCGCCAATCCGCGGCCGAGGCCGCTCATGACCTTCACCTTTCCGCGCCAGCCCGATGGCGACCGCCTGTGCCTGGCCGACTACTTCGCCCCGCTCGACTCGGGTCAACTCGACCTGGTCGCCTTCCAGGTCGTGACCGTCGGCCAGGAGGCCACCGAACGTTTCGACCGCCTGGAGGCTGCCGGCGAGTACGCCGAAATGTACTACGTCCACGGCCTGGCCGTCCAGACTGCCGAGGCGGCCGCCGAGTACCTGCACCGCCACATCCGCCGCGAACTCGGCCTGGCCACCGACCAGGGCAAGCGCTACTCATGGGGCTACCCTGCCATCCCCGATCTGGCCGACCACCGCAAGGTCTTCGACCTGCTGCCCGCCGAAAAAGAACTGGGCATGTCGCTGACCGCTGCCTATCAACTGGTCCCCGAACAATCCACGGCGGCCATCATCGTCCATCACAGCCAGGCCCGCTACTTCAACATCGGCGGCAGCCGGGTCGATCAATTGACCAGAGCGGGCAATTGAACCGGCAGGGCTGCCCCACAACAGGGCGAGATTCCATTTCGCCGTCACATCTGAGGGAAAAATGACCTTTCGCACCTTGCTTAAAGCCAAAATCCACCGCGCTGTCGTCACCAGCGCCGACCTCAACTACGAGGGCAGCCTGACGGTCGACTCAGACCTGCTGGCCGCGGCGGGCCTGCGCGAATTCGAACTGGTCCAGGTGGTCAACGTCGAGAACGGTGCCCGGCTCGATACCTACCTCATCGCTGGCGAACCCGGCTCAGGCGTGATCCAGCCTAACGGAGCGGCTGCCCGCCTGGTCTATCCCGGCGACCACCTCATCATCATGGCCTTCGCCCAAGTACCCGAACCCCTGCCCGCCGACTGGAAACCGACCATCGTCCTGGTAGACGAACACAACCGCGTCGTAGAAGTCAAATAGGTCCCCCTCCTTCGCCAAAGGAAAATCATGTCCGCTTCCCGTTTTCTCTCCCTCTTGCAGGCCTCTTCCGCCCCCCTCCTGGCCGACGGTGCCATGGGGACGATGCTGCACGCCCGCGGCATTGCCTTCGACCGCTGCTTCGACGAACTGAACCTGAGCAGCCCGGCCGCCGTGGCCGATATCCACCGCGCCTACATCGAGGCCGGCGCCCAAATCATTCTCACCAACACCTTCGGCGCCAACCGCTATAAATTGGGCAAACACGGCCTGGAAGACCGCCTCGCTGAAATCAACCGCGCCGGGGTCGAACTGGCCCGCCGCGCCGTAGCCGCCTCCTTCAAGGACGTCCTCATCGGCGGCGACGTCGGCCCGCTGGGCGTGCGGCTGGCCCCCTTCGGGCGCGTCCAGCCCGAAGAGGCGCGGGCCGCCTTCGGCGAACAAATCGCCGCCCTGGCCGAGGCCGGCGCCGACTTCATCCTCATCGAAACGATGAGCGACCTGTACGAGGTCGAGGCCGCCGTCCGGGCGGCGCGCCAGACCTGTGCCCTGCCGGTGGTCGCCTCGGTCACCTTCACCCGCGACGACCGCACCCTGCTGGGCGATTCGCCCGAAAAAGTCGCCCGCCGTCTGGTCGAATTCGGCGCCGACGTGATTGGAGTCAACTGTTCGGGCGGCCCGGCCCAGTTGCTGCGCCTGCTGCGTCAAATGCGCGCCGCCGCGCCGTCCGCCCGCCTGTGGGTCAAGCCAAACGCCGGCTGGCCCGAACAAGTCGGCGGCCGCATCATGTACCCCGCCGATCCCGACTACTTCGGCAACTACGCCCTGGCCTTCTGCGAGGCGGGCGCCAGCATCGTCGGCGGCTGCTGCGGGACAACCCCCCAGCACATCGCCGCCATGCGCGCCGCCCTGGATACCGCCCCGCAAGGCTGCGGCGTGCAGGTCCTGGAGACCTCCGAACTCGCCGAGGCAGCCGAAACCTCTGCCGCCGAATCGCCCTCCCGGCTGGCCCAGAAACTGGCCGAGGGCAAATTCGTCATCTCGGTCGAGATGGACCCGCCGCGCGGCCTCTCCACCCACAAACTGATTGCCGGCGCCTCGCTCCTGGCCGAAGCCGGCGCGGACGTCATCAACGTGGCCGACAGCCCGATGGCGCGCATGCGCATGTCGGCCTGGGCGGTCTGCGAAGTGATTCAGCGCCAGGTCGGCGTGGAAACCGTCCTGCACTTCCCCACCCGCGGCCGCAACCTGTTGCGCGTCCAGGGCGACCTGCTGGCCGCCCACGCCCTCGGCCTGCGCAACATCTTCGTCGTCATGGGCGACCCGACTGCCATCGGCGATTACCCCGAAGCGATGGACAATTACGACCTGGTTCCTTCGGGCCTCATCAAACTCATCAAACAGGGCTTCAACGTCGGCGTGGATCACGCCGGGGCCTCCATCGGCCAGCCGACCAGTTTCTTCGTCGGCGCGGCGCTCAACCTGTCTGCCCAGGATGTGGAAGCCGAAATCAAGAACCTGCGCCGCAAACTGCGGGCCGGGGCCGATTTCTTTCTCACCCAACCCATCTACGAACCCGAAAAGGCGCGCGCCTTCCTCGATCGCTACGAGGCCCAGCACGGCCCGCTGGACAAACCCGTCCTGGTCGGCATCCTGCCGCTGGTCAGCGCCCGGCATGCCAACTTCCTGCACCACGAAGTGCCGGGCGTGGTCATCCCCGAAGAGGTCCGTCAGCGCATGGAAGCCGCCGGCGAGGACGGCCCCCGCCTGGGCGTCGAACTGGCCGTGGGCCTGATTGAGGCCGTCCGCTCCTGGGCGCGCGGCGTCTATCTGATGCCGCAATTCAGCCGCTACGACCTGGTCGCGGAAATCGTGGAAGCGGTAAAATAGACGTGGACGACCGGCGTCCGAAAGCGAAACGCCCATGCTCCTCGCCCTCGACCTCGGCAACACCAATCTGACCATTGGCCTGTACGACGGCAAAGAACTGCGCCATCACTGGCGGCTGGCGACCGATCACGCCCGCATGCCCGATGAATACGGGCTGCAAATCCTCGGTCTGCTGGCCCGCGCCGCCTGCGAATCCGACTGCGTGAGCGGCATCGTCCTGGCCTCGGTCGTCCCGCCGCTGACCGGGCGACTGATTCAGGCCTGCCGCGAGTATCTGCGGCAGGAGCCGCTGGTGGTCGACGCCGGCATCAAGACCGGCCTGCGCATCCGCTACGATGACCCGCGTCAGGTCGGGGCCGACCGGGTGGCCGATGCGGTGGCCGTCTTGCATCTCTACGGCGGGCCGGCCTGCGTGATTGATTTCGGCACGGCGACCACCTTCAACGCCGTCACCAAGGAGGGGGAGTACCTGGGCGGAGCCATCACCGCCGGAGTCAACCTGGCGGCCGAGGCGCTCTTCACTCACGCCGCCAAACTGCCGCGCATCGACTTGCAGCGCCCGCCCTCGGTCATCGGCCGAAACACCGTCCATGCCATGCAGTCGGGGCTTTTGTTCGGCTATGTCGCCATGGTCGAGGGGATGGTGGCCCGTTTTCGCGCCGAACTGGGGCCGGAGATGAAAGTCGTGGCCACCGGCGGCCTGGCCGGCCTGGTTGCCAAAGAGACCACCGTGATTGACGTCATCGCCCCCTGGCTGACGCTGGAAGGACTGCGCATCATCTGGGAATTGAACAGAGCCGCCTCATGAAAGAACAGACGGCCGGAAATTGAACAAACCCGCCTCACGAAAGAACAGACGGCCGGAAATTGAACAAACCCGCCTCATGAAAGAACAGGCTGCCCAAAATATGAAATCTGGCTATGCGAAATCCGTCCTCTCCGCGATGCTTTTCCTCCTGGCAGCCTGCAGCGCCTCATCCAGGGCGGCCGAATCCACCCCTCCGCCTGCTCCTCCCTCCCCGACAGCCGCCGCCTCCGCAACACCGTTCCCCGTCCCTTCCCCCAGCCTCGCCGCCTCGCCAACCCTGGCCCCCTCCCCCTGGCCCTGGCAAGGACCCGGGCCAATCGTTTGCCC
>JBEULG010000044.1:0-5748 GCA_041287425.1 Anaerolineales bacterium
GGTTGCCCTGGATGTTGGGGCACATATCCACGATGGGGACACAGTTGCCCTCGTTATCCACTTCCATGCCTTCGGGGACGCTGGCCTGGTTGCCCTGGATGTTGGGGCAGACATCCGGCGGGGGGGTGTAGCCCTCGACGCGGTAGTTGTCGCCCTTGTTGCCGACCTTGACCGAGTACTCGCCGTCATCGTCGGCAGCGACCGTATAGGCAGCGAAGCAGAAACTGCCGCTACTGTCGGTCGTTACACTGCCCGAGGCGACAACAATATTCGGGTCGGCGCTGGCGCTGCCCGGCTGGCCCTTGATTTGCCAGTTGTAGGACGTGTTGGGATCGAAGCCGCTGCCGTTGATGTAAACCACATCCCCAATCGCAAAGTGGTTTACATCCTGGCTAGCATCACCGCAATCGCCGTTGGTGGTCCAGATGGCGCCGCTATTCCCGCCCTTGGATGCCGAGACCTGTCCAACAGGAAGCAGGCCGATTACCAGCGAGGCCAGCAAGAAAGCCGCGGCAAGGATATACGAAAAGTCCCTGGCGGTTTTGAGAGAGATAGAGCGTTTCATTGGATGTCTCCTGATATTACTGCTAATTGGATAATATTTATCGAAATAATACAATAAGCAGATATCCCCGTCAACAACCCAGGTTATTCATTTGTAACTTATCGAGGGGAATTTCACTGCGCCGGTTCGGCTGCCAACTGGTAACCTACGCCGCGGTAATTGACGATCAGGGTAGGTGCGGCGGGGTCCAGTTCGAGGCGCTGGCGCAGGGCAAAAACAACCGTCTTGAGATGGCTGCGGTTCTTTGGATTGTCCTCACCCCACAAGCAGCGGGTCAGTTCTTCATAAGGCACGCTGCGCGGCGCCTGGCTGGCCAGCACCATCAATAAATCATATTCGCGCTGCTGCAGACGGACTTCCTGGCCGCGGATGAAGACCTGGCGGTTCGTATAGTCGATGCGCAGGCCCACTTCTGGAAAGACCTTGACATCAGGGATGGCTTTGCGATCGGCCTCACGCAGGACTTTCTGAATGCGGGCAATCATTTCAGGGTTGTAGAAGGGCTTGGATACATATTCTGCCATGCCTAGTTCCAGGCTGTGGACGACGTTGTCTCGGTTGGCGCTGGCGGTGACCATGATGACAGGCGCCTGGGTGATGCCGCGCAAGAGGTGGTACAATTCCCACCCGTCCACCTCCGGCATCATCAAGTCCAGCAGGATGACGTCCGGTTTGACCTGTTTGCACTTTTCGAGCGCCATGAGGTGATGGCTGGCAGAAGCCACATCGAAGCCGGCCTTACGCAAGATGATCTTGATCATGTCGAGATAGACGAGATCATCATCGATGACGAGCACGCGCGGCCTAGCCCCTGGAGATGCCTGATCGAGATCGAGGCCAGACAGCATGGTATCCATAACACCATCAGGTGGTCGAATCAGAATTGGGTTGAAATTGGCGGCGGTCAACAGTCAGCCGCAGAATCTCTCGCAGATCATTTACCGATAAAAACAGACTGAACATATCTTATTTTAATGGTCTTTTTTGGAAAGGTCAATGAAAACAACGCCTGAATCAAGGGAGATAATTGTGTATGGCACGCGGTGGTGCGGCGACTGCCGGCGGGCGCGCGCCTTTTTGGACCGGCACGGGATAGCCTATCGGTGGATCGACATTGACCAGGACGCCGAGGCGGCGGCGCGGGTCGAGCGTCTCAACAACGGCTTTCGTAGCGTCCCCACTCTGGTCTGGCCCGACGGTTCTATGCTGGTGGAGCCGTCGAACGCCCAACTGGCTGCGAAACTGGGGATCGAGGCAACCTGATCAGGCCTGGCGTTGACTGCTACGCCGGGGGCTCGCAAAATAGCGAATCAACACGGCGACCAGGAGGCTGAGCGAAAACAGGCCGGTCAGCGCCAAAATGATGAGACGGAGGTCCGGCGGCCGGTCAATCAGGGCGGCCGGCGACGGGGCTTGGATGCGCTGGCCGAGTCCGCGCACGAACTCGCGTCGGGGGTGAATTGGGCGCAGGACGCCAGACAAACGTTCCTCCAGCGTGCGCAGCCCAGCCTTCGAGGCGTCAACGATTTTCTGTCCGGTTCCCATGCTTTACTCTCCTGCCGGATAAGCCACCAGTCCCACCGTCCCCGGGCCGAGGTTGGCGGCGACGGCGACCGAAAGTTCGGTCAGAATCAGTTCGCGGATGTTGAAAAGTTTGGCGGCGCGCGCCGCCAGGGCGGCCGCTGCTTGCGGGTCGCGGGCGTGAACGGCTGCCATCTGAAGCGGTTGACGTCCGAAGCGCTGGTGCAGCAAATCGAGCAGCCGCTCGATGGCCCGGCTGCGGGTCCGCACTTTGTCGGCCATTTCCAGCAGCCCCTCGCGCAGCACGATGATGGGCTTGACGTTTAAGAGGGAGGCCAGGGCGGCCTGCAAGGCCCCCACCCGTCCGCTGAGGCGGGCGTAGTGCAGGTTTTCGAGGGTCAGAACGATGCTGACGTTCTGGCGGATGAATTCCAGGCGCTCGAGGATTTTTTCCAGGCTGGCGCCGGCGCGTGCGAGCCGGCGCGCTTCGCGGCACATCATCCCCAGGGCGGCCGAACCGGCGCCCGAATCGAAGGGGATAATGTGCAGTTTGCCGGCCAATTCGCGGGCGGCGGCCACCGCCGAGTCGAACGTGCCCGACAGGCGGCTGGTCACGTGAATGGACAGAATGGTGTCGCCGGTGCGGGCAATCCGCTCATAGAGTTCTTTGAAGCGGAAGGGTGCCGGCTGGGAGGTCTTGGGAATCTGGCCGTTTTCGTCCACCAGGCGATAGAAAGCCTCGTTCGACAGGTCCACGCCTTGCAGGTAGGTCTGTTCGCCAAAGTGAATATTAATGGGGACAATTTGAATCTCGTATTGCTCGTGCCACTCGGGGGGCATGTCGGCGGCGCCGTCGGTCACGATATGGAACATCAAGTTTCTCCTTCGAACAAGTCGCTGTTTCCGATTTCGTCGCGCAAGGCCAATAAAGTGCGATGGTAGAGGCTCTTGACTGCCCCTTCGCTGCGGCCCATGATGGCGCCGATTTCGGCATTCGAGAGGTTCTCCACGAACTTCAGAATCAGCAAATGCTGGCGCTCGGCGGGCAGACGGCGGATGAGGCGCAGGAGCGATTCGCGCTGCTGGTTGACCACCAGGCTGGCTTCGGGAGCCTCTCCCCCAGCCTGCAGGACGGGGGCGTCGGAAAGGGGAATTTCCTGGCGGCGGCTGCGGTCGCGGTGCCAGTTGGCGACCAGGTTGTGGGCAATCCGATACAGCCAGGCCGAAAAAGGCACGCCGCGGTCGGTGTAATTCTGGATGTGGCGGAAGGCCCGATAAAAAACGCGCGCCGTCAAATCCTCCGCATCGTGGACGTTGCCGGTGCGATAATAGACATAGTTGAAAATGCGTTCCACGTATCGCTCGTACAGAACGCCAAACGCTTCCTGGTCGCCTTCGGAAGCCTGTCTGAGAATGTCTCGCTCTTCCTCTTTTTTCTGCACGGTTTGCGCCTCGCCGGAGGGCTGCACAAAAAATAACCCTGCCGGAACAAGAAAGTTTCTGGGCAGTATATCACGTGAATGGCGCCCAGGTGAGGGATTGCTTCGGACCGGCAGAGCACCAGCCCTTGTAACAACACGCACTCTTTTACAAGATGAGCCAGGTTATTTGTAGGACAACTTCTAGAAGTTGTTTACCGCCTCATGTACCAAGATTTGCGCGCACACAAATAGCGGCTTTCTCTTTTCACGTCTGCGCTTCCATAGTATAATCAAAGCCAGTTCACAGATCGGTGTGATCGTCTAAAAAGTTGTTCGGCGATCAAGGAGTGTGCAGCGAAGGATTCAGGATGATTCTGGTGTCAGTTGTAGGTTACTGGTGCGCTGTATCCGGCCGAGTCTGTGACGAGGCCGTTTTCATTTATTTTTACCTTCCAAACGGAAGGAGGTGAGAAAGTTGCCGAGCGTCAGTCTGCGTAATAACGAATCGCAAGAATCCCTGCTCAAACGCTTCCGCAAGAAAGTCGTCAAGAGCGGCGTGTTGAGCACGGTGCGCCGCAAGCGCTGGTTTGTCTCGAAGAGCGAACAGCGCCGGATGGATGCCAAGAAGTCCATGAGACGTTACAAGCGCCGCCAGGTCAAGGATATCGAGTGACAGAAATCTGGCCGCAGCAAACGGAACGGAGGCATGATGGCTAAAGAGGAAGAAAAAATCCAGGTGGAGGGGACGGTTGTGGAGGCCTTGCCCGGCACTCAGTTCCGGGTCCGGCTCGATAACGGCCACGAGGTTCTGTCATACCTTTCGGGCAAGATGCGCAAGTATTACATCCGCATCCTGCTCGGCGACCGGGTTAAGGTCGAGATGTCGCCCTACGATTTGACCCGCGGCCGCATCACGTACCGCCACCGCCGTTCCAGCGAAGAATCTGATTTGACCGGATAGGCCTTTCTGTTTGCTCTTATTCAGCAAGCAACCGCCCCGACCAACCAGGCCGGGGCGGTTTTTCTTCTCTGGCAAGATTCAGGGCAGCCACCTGAATGACTGCAGCACGTTCATGTAGTTGGCCCGCTCGTAGGCGGCCGGGTCGGGACCTTTGGCCTGGCTCAAACTGCCCTGCATTTGCGCCAGGGAGACGTATTCGTGGGCTTCCATCCAGGACTGCATCTCGCTCAGCAGGGTGGCCGCGTAGGCCGGACCATGCTTGAGCAGCGCCGAGGCCAGCAAGGTGACTTTGGCCCCGGCCATCATCGCTTTCAGCACGTCCTCGGCGGTGTGGACTCCGCCCGTCAGCGCCAGGTCGGCGTTCACCTGGCTATACAGGATGGCCACCCAGCGCAGCGGCAGGCGCAGTTCGGTGGAAGTGCTCAGGTCGAGGCTGTGCTTGACTTCGAGATTCTCGATGTCCAGGTCGGGTTGGTAGAAGCGGTTGAAGAGCACCAAGCCCTTCGCTCCCACTCCCACGAGACGGCGCGCCAGGTTGGGCAGGGCAGTGAAATAGGGGCTGAGTTTGACCGCCACCGGAATGCGCACACTGTTGCAGACTTCGCTCACCAGGGCGATGTAGTTGTCTTCCAGGGCAGCCGCGGTCAGGTCGGGGTCAACCGGCAGATAGTAGAGGTTGAGTTCGAGGGCGTCGGCGCCGGCCTCCTCGATGCGGCGGGCGTACTTGACCCAGCCGCCGCTCGAGACGCCGTTCAAACTGCCGATGACCGGGATGCTGAGGGCTTTCTTGAGTTGGGTCACTTTCTCCAGGTAAGCATCCGGCCTGAGGCTGTAGCGGCCGGTTTGCGGGTAGAAGGAGGTGATTTCGGGCGAGATTTCCGTGCCGGTGAAGAGGAAGTGGTCGAGTTCGAGGCTCTCGTGGATGATTTGTTCCTCGAAGAGCGAGTACATGACGAGGGCCGAAACGCCCGCTTCTTCGAGTTGCTGGGCGGTCTCGACCTTTTCCGAAAGCGGCGAGGCCGAGGCCACGATGGGGTTCTTGAGTTTCAGGCCGAGGTAGGTGGTGGTCAGGTCGGTCATGGAGTCTCCTTTTATAGCATCGAATGACGCGAATGGAACGAAGTTGGTCTTTTAGCATCGAATGGCGCGAATGGAATGAAGTCAGTCTTTTAGCATCGAATGGCGCGAATGGAACGAAGTCAGTCTTTTAGCATCGAATGACGCGAATGGAACGAAGTTGGTCTTTTAGCATCGAATGGCGCGAATGGAACGAAGTTGGT
>JBEULG010000045.1:0-47317 GCA_041287425.1 Anaerolineales bacterium
CCGTGACGCCGTTTACTAAAGACGGCGTTAATTACGAGGGTTTGAGGCACCTCCTTTCTAAATGTCGGCGACGGGTACCACGGGGTGTTTCCCACCTCTTCGACTGGGGAGGTCACGAAGCTTACTTTCGAGGAGAGGGTAAAGGTGATGCAGGTGGCGGTAGGGGTGAGCGTGCGGGTGGGCGTGACGGTGGGCGGTGGGGTCGCGGTCTGCGGTCCGCCGTCTGCCGTCTGGGGTGCGCAGGCGGCGAGGACGAGCAAAAGCAGGCAGAATACCAGCAGGCGTTTCATCGCTTTCCTCCTGGACGCGGATTATATCAGGGCGAAGCCCGCTTGAGGGGGCTTTCAGGCCCTGAGCAGGGGCTTTCGCCCCGCGAACCAGGAGGTGGGCAGTTTCCAGTCAGGAAGCCTTGAGTTCGGCAAGATGCTCTTCGACGGCTTGGATTTCCCGCCGCAGGTCTTGCAAGTATTGCTCGAGTTCGGCGATTCTTTCTTCTTTGGAGAAGAAGCGCCGCTCGAAACCAGCGGGCGCCCCGCACCGACAGCCATGACCTTGCCCACAGCAGTTCTCTTCCCGGCACTGACAGCAATTGCAGCCCATCGTTTCACCTCCTTTCTACATTATTAGAATATTAGCATAGGCTAATGTTTTGACCCACAAAAAAATCAAGCCTGCTCTTCCAGGGTATCTGCTTCGAAGGCAGACAGGAAAACCCCTTTGCACTTCGCCCATCCCTGCACATCGACAACGTAGTGCATGAAGGCTCCCCGCCGTTCGCCACGCACCAGCCCGGCCTGCCTCAAAATGCGCAAGTGCTGCGAAACCGCCGACTGGGTGACCCCCAGCCTCGCGGCCAGGGCGTTGACACACAACGCCCCGTCACAGCAAGAGGCTGCCTCGGTCTGCCGCCCGCACTGTTGAAGGAGTTGAAAAAGCCTCAGGCGGGTAGGGTCGGAGAATATTTTGAACATCGAGGCCAGTTGTTCTGGGTCATTCATATTAGCCAACACTAATATTGATTCTAGCCGACAAAATCGGCCGCGTCAAGGCGGGTTGGGTCACCTTGCAACTGAAAGCAGGCGGCGTCGAGCAGGCTCAGGAAAGCCTGGACGTCCGTCTGCTGGATGATTTGCGTCCGCAGCCAGTGCGGCAGGCTCAGATGTTTCAGATATTGGAGAGCATGTTTGCGAAACCAAAGCAGCCCCTGGCGTTCCCCGTAGAATTGCAAATTGCGTTGCAGGTGAAGATGAACCATCTGACGGATTATCTCAGGCGAAACCTGATGCCGGTCGAGACGGGCGAAGATCCAGGGGTGGCCGATAGCGGCGCGGCCAATCATGACCGCCTCGCAGCCGGTGTGCGCCTTCATCCGCTCGATGTCGGCGACGGTGCGCACGTCGCCGTTGCCGATGACCGGGATTTTGACGGCCGCCTTGACCTCGCCGATGGCATCCCAGTCGGCCGCGCCGCTGTAGCCTTGTTGGCGCGTCCGGGCGTGGACGGCGATTGCCGCCGCGCCGTTTTCCTCCAGGAGGCGGGCGATCAGGCGGTAATTGCGGCAATCCGCCCAGCCCAGGCGAATCTTGGCCGTCAGCGGCACTTCCAGCGCGGCGCTCAAGCGGCGGACGAGGCGCGCTACCTTGAGCGGCTGGCGCATCAAGGCCACGCCTGCTCCGCCCTGGTTCACGCGTCGATCCGGGCAGCCCAGGTTGAGGTCGATGGCGTCCGGCCGTTTTTGCTGGACGAGCAGGGCAGCGCGCAGCAATTCATCGGGCTCGGCGCCGTAGAGTTGGATCACGACCGGCCGCTCGTTCTCCTCAAAAGCCATCCGCGCCTGCATACGCTCGAAGGCCGTCACCACGAACTCGGCCTTGACGAATTCGGTGTAACACAGCGCTGCGCCCATTGGACGGCAGATGGAGCGATAGGGCCAATCGGAGAAGCCGTCCATCGGGGCCAGGAGAGCGTCTCCATAGACCGGCAGGCAGCCAAGATAAAAAGTGGGGAGCAAAGCAGAATTCATTTAAAGCCAAGTTTACCCCAGGTTGGCGGTTAGGCAGCAGATTTTTGATGGAAAGCGATGCCTTGAAAGTCTGACGTAAATACTGTACAATCTGTCATGAGAGCAAGTTGCCCCGTTCGATTGAACGACATTCAAAAGGGAGAAATGCCATGGAGATGATTAAGGTGTCTGCTACCTCCCGTACCTCCGCTGTGGCTGGGGCAATCGCGGGCGTTATCCGCGAACATAAGCATGCGGAAGTGCAAGCCATTGGGGCAGGGGCGGTCAATCAGGCAATCAAGGCATTGGTGCTGGCCACCGGCTACTTGAAGAACGATGGTATTGACATCGTTTGCGTCCCGGAATTCGTGGACGTGGAAATCGACGGCAAGGTGCGCACAGCCATCAAACTGGTCATCGATCCCCGCTAAGATTTCCAGGCTGGCCGTGTAAGGGTTGCTCCGCGAGCCCGCCTCGCGAAGCCGGTTTCCGATTCTTGGAGTGGAGATGGCCTCTCGCTTTTCCCGCCGCCTTTCCGGCTGGGTGCTTGTCTTGCTGTGGTTGATGGGTGGATTGCCGGCCCTCTGGCAGAACGCCGTCCGCGCCGCCCCGCCCAGGCAGGCGACCATGACGGTGATCATCAACGAGGTGGCATGGGGAGGGACCGCCGCATCCGCCTCGGACGAATGGATTGAACTCTATAATGGCAACGACACTGACGTTGATTTGAACGGCTGGCGGCTGGTAGCAAGCGACGGCTCTCCGGACATCACCTTGACCGGAATCCTGGCGGCGCACAGTTTCTACCTCCTGGAGCGCTCGGACGACAATACGATATCGGATCTCGCGGCCAATCAGATCTTCACGGGTGAATTGCAAAACACCAATCAATGGCTGGAACTGCGTGACAGCAACGGTCATGTGGTGGATACAGCCGGCGCGGGGCTCGCCTCTTGGCCTGCCGGCACGGGTAGCCCAAATTATTACAGCATGGAACGCAAAGGCATGCTGCCCGATACCCCGGCGGCATGGGCAAGCAATGATGGGGTAACCAGGAATGGCTTGGATGCAAACAACAATCCCTTGAATGGCACGCCCCGTCAACCCAATAGTGCTGTCCCCCCCACGCCCACAACCACTTTCACCGAAACCCCCACTTTCACCGAAACCCTCACCCCTACCTTCACCCACACCTTCACCCCCAGCCTGACCTTCACCGCCACGCCGATCGCCCCCACCCACCTGGTCATCAGCGAATTGCGCTTTCGCGGGCCGCTCGGCGCCGGCGATGAATTCGTCGAACTCTACAACCCGACCGGCGCGGCGGTCAACATCGGCGGCTGGCAGGTGCGCAAGTCGAGCGGCTGCAGCACCAGCACATCGAGCCTGGCTACCATCCCTGCCGGCGTGATTCTCGAACCGGGCCAGCACTACCTGCTGGCCCACGCCGCCTCCGGCCTGGCCGGGATTGCCGATCAAAACTATTCGAGCGGCATCGCCGACGACGGCGGGGTGGCCCTCTTCACCGCTGCCGGCGTGATGGTGGATCAGGTCGGGCTGTGCGCCTCGACCGCCTACCGCGAGGGCCAGACGCTGGCGGCCCTCACCCAGAACGCCGATCAAGGCTATGAGCGCCTGCCGGGCGGCGCGACCGGCTGCTACGACACCGACGACAACGCTGCCGATTTTCAGTTCCTCTCCCCTTCTCAGCCCCAGAACCGGGCCGCTCCGGCCGTGATGTGCGCCGGCGTGAGCCTCTCCACCGCCACATCTACGGCCACGCCAACCTTCACCCGCACGCCCACCCGCACCATCACCCCCGTCCCCGGCGTGGTGGTCATCAACGAATTCCTGCCCCACGCCAGCACCGACTGGAACGCCGACGGCCGCGCCGACGTGGGCGACGAATATATCGAGATCATGAACGTCGGCACGCAGAGCGTCAACCTGCGTAACTGGAAACTCGATGACGACCTGGGCGGCTCCAGCCCCTTTTCGCTGCCCGATGTGACCATCCAGCCGCGGCAAATCATGCGTTTCTTCGGCTCCCAGACGGGCATCCTGCTCAACGACAGCGGCGACAGCGTCCGCCTGCTGCGGCCCGGCGGTCAGACGGCCGACATCTTCAACTACCCCGTCGCAACCATCTTCGACCGCGCCTGGTGCCGCCTGCCGGACGGCAGCGGCCTGTGGACCTTTTCCTGCCGCCCGACCCCCGGCCGCCCCAACGTCCCGGCAGCCGACCTGGGGACGCCGTCTGCCTCCCCGGCGGTCTCCCCCTGCCCGCTCTCGGATTTGGCCCTGCCGCCGTCCATCCTGCTGGTCGAATGCAGCGGCCCGGCGGTCTGGAATCCGGCCTTCCAGATGGAAGGCGGCCTCTGGCTGCAGGGCGGGGATAAGTGGGGAACCTTCTTGCACTAGGGGAAAGAAAACAGGGCGGAGGCCATTCCGCCCTGTGCGGTTTTCGAGGCGACCCCGCCATCCCTGGCAGGCGGGCCGGTGGCTAGCGTTGCAGCCACGGACGCATGGCCGCGGCGATGTTTTCGGGGGTGTTTTCCCCCCAGGCGTTGCCGTTGATCCAGTCGCCGGTGGGCTGGCCGCCGGCGTCCAGGCGGTAGAAGAGGGGGATGCCCTCGGCCAGGGCTGGGAAACCCGGGTGAGACCAACCCCACTCGTCCACATTCATGGCAATCAGGTAAATGCCGGCGAAGGCTTCCAGCATGGCGGGGTGTTGATCAGACAGACCGTCTGATATTGCCGCGCAGGCCGGTCACCAGGGGGCCGTGAAGTAGGCAACCGGCTCCTGCCCCAGGCCGGCGGCCAGACGGGCATGCTCGGCCAGCAGGTCGCCGAGGCCGCCCTCGCTGCGGTGGATGTAAACGAGGGTGTAAGCGTTTGTCTGCTGAGCAGGGTGGGAGGTGGCGGTTGGCGGGGGAGAAGGCGTCGGCGAGGGAGCGGGGGTTTTGGTCGGGCGGGGCGGCTGCGAACTCAGCCGGCAGGCCAACAGCAAGGGAACGGTCAGCAGCAACAGAAGGGATTTTTTCGACATGGCTTTTCCAAAAGAAGAGGTGAGGCCCGCGCGGCCGGGCAATCAGGGACTGGCGATCGCCGAGGCGCCCGGCAGGCGTACCGTGACCAGGCGGTTCTCGACGGGCGGACGGCAATTGCCGCCCTTGCAGACCATGTAGGTGACCGAGACTTGCGTCTCCGTCCAGGCGGCGCCGGGCGGCAGGGCCACCGGCAGGTGCAGGGTCACCGGGCCGGGGGGATAAGTGCGCAGGTCTGGAGAGGATGCGTCTTCGGCGGAGGCGACGGCCGAGGCCGTCAGCGGCCCGAGGGCTTGCAGCGGCGAATCGGGCGGGAGTTCGAGCAGGGTCGGTCTGCCGACGCCGTCCACGCCGCGGCGCGGCAGGTCGAGGGCGTAGAGGTGAGCGCCGTCCTCGAGCGGCGTGAAGGTGGCAGCCAGGCAGGTTCCGCCGGCGGCGTCTATCTCCAGGAAAATTTCCACCTCGACCTGATTCTGGCTGAAGGCAGCCAGGGGCAGGTTTTGCCCCGCCTCCAGGCGGGCAGAGGTGCTGCAGGCCGCCAGGCCGGGCAGGAGGCCGGCGATCAGGGCGAGGAGAAGCAGATGAAAGCGGCGGGCAGGCATGGGTCAGGCGTCGAAGTACAGGCTCATTTCGTAGGGGTGGGGGCGGTTGCGGACGGCAAAGTATTCCTGATTGCGTTTGTAGTCAATCCATTGCCGAATCAGGTCTTCGTGGAAGACGCCGCCGGCGGTCAGGAAGTCGTGGTCTGTTTCCAGCGCCCGCAGGGCCTCGTTCAGCGAGGAGGGCAGCGACTTGATGCTGGCGCGCTGTTCCTCGCTCCAGGCGAAGATGTTCTGGTCGATTGGCCCGAAGCCGGCCTTGGTCGGGTCGATTCGGTTGCGGATGCCGTCCAGGCCGGCCATCAGCATGGCGGCCAGCATCAGATAGACGTTGCCGGTCGCGTCGGGGGGGCGGAATTCCAGGCGGGCGGACTCCGGCTGGTTGGCGTACTTGGGGATGCGCACCGCCGCGCTGCGGTTGCCGAGCGAGAAGAACGCATTGACCGGCGCTTCGTAGCCCGGCACCAGGCGGCGGTAGGAGTTGGTGCTGGGGTTGGTGAGGGCCAGCAGGGCCGGACCGTGCTGGAGCAGGCCGCCGATGTAGTAATGCGCCTCGCGCGACAGGCAGCCGTAGCCCTGCGGGTCGTAGAAGATGTTCTTGCCTTTTTTGAACAAGTGCTGGTGGAAGTGCATACCCGAGCCGGCCTCGCCGTAGAGCGGCTTGGGCATAAAAGTGGCCGTCTGGCCGTGGGCATGGGCGGTCATCTTGGTGACGTACTTGATGATCATGGTCGCGTCGCCCGCCTGGAGAAGGCCCATCATCGGCGTCTCGATCTCCGATTGGCCTGGCCCGCCGACCTCGTGGTGGTGATATTTGACCGGCACGCCCATCTTCTCCAGGTGACGGACCATCTCGGTGCGCAGGCGGTACAACTGGTCTTTGGGAGGAATGGCATGGTAGCCGCCATGCAAGGGGATGTAATGTCCGTGGCCGCCCTGGGCGCTGTTCCAGTCGGCCTCGCTTGAGAAGATGGTATAACTGGCGCGGTTGACGCCGTATTCGTAGGAGACGCTGTCGAAGACATAGAACTCGAATTCCGGTCCCCAGCGGCTTTCGTCAGCGATGCCGGTCGATTTCATGTATTCCTCGGCGCGGATGGCGATGTTGCGCGGGTCGTTGGCGAAGATGGTGTGGGTGTCTGCTTCGAGGGTGGTGCAGATGAACGACAGGGTAGGTGTGTCCCAGAAGGGGTCCATGAAAGCCGTTCCCAGGTCGGGGACCAGGACCATATCGCCTGCCTTGACCGATTTGAGGCCGACCGCCGAGCCGTCGAATCCGATGCCCTTTTCCATCAATTCGGGCAGGAACTGGCTGCTAGGGATGGTGAGATGATGCCAGCGGCCCCACAGGTCGCAGAATTTCAGGTCAATCATGTCCACGTTGTAATCTTTGACGTACCGGCTTGCTTGTGCGAAAGTTTTGAACATGGCGATGCCTCACTCGTATTCTATTTTCATATGGACAAGGAGAGGGGGGAAGTGTCTATCGTCACTGCCTGTTCAGCCGGTCATCACCGGGTGGACGAGGCAGGCGCAGAGCAGGAGGAAGTAGAAACCAAGCGGGCGGGTGCACCTTTTGCGGGGAATCAATGATCCCCAAAGAACAATTCCCACCAGATTCGCCAGGGAGGGGGAGCGGCCGTGAGGGGCGCAGGAGTCGGGAGGGGGGTGGGAGTTGGCTGGCCGGCGGGGACCAGGAGAATCAAGGTCTCGCCGGGCCGCACCCAGTGGCTGTCTTCATAGGCCCATTCCTCGACAGCCTCGGTGGAGGAGGCATAAGCCACCTGGGTCAGCAATGCCGCCTGGGTCTGGATGACGGCTGTCGCTTCCATGCGGACGGTAGCCAGTTGGCTGCTCATGCGATGGTATTCGGCCATGCGTTGATTGAAGTTCATCACCAGCAGGATGAGGAGAATCAGGCCGGCCACCACCAGAATGGAGCGCCAGGGAATGGACATTCGTTGCATGGAGTTATCTTACCCCGACTCGAATGGATTGACAAGCAAACTTTGGAGGCTCTGACATAAAAAATGCAGAAGCCGGTCGCCGTCTCCCCCGAACGTCCGGCTTCTGCAATTGCGCGACACCCCTAACGCCGCGCCCTGGATGTCCTCTTATGCCATCATTCTATCATCCAGGCGTGGACAAAATGTAGACAAATTTTTAGTGCAGGGCGGCCAGGACCTTCTGGCGGTATTCTTCCCAAGTCTCTTGGAGAGGGGCATCGCCGAGGCCGGCCTGCATGGCCTCCAGGATGGCAAGGATGCGTCCGTCCACCTCGGCAGTGGGATGGCCCATGTTTTTGAGGACCTCATGCAGGAGGACCAGGCCGCGCAGTTCGGCGCGCCGACAGCCGATTTCGTTGCCGGCGGCGATCACCTCCTGGCAGAGGGACTCGGCCTCGGGCAGATTGCCTTCGGCCTGAGCCAGGGTGGCTTGCAGGTATTTTTCCATAATCAGGGCAAGGTTCCAGCCGCGCTGCTCGGCTTCTTGGCGGTAGGTTTCCAGTTGGGGTTTCAGCAGAGCGTATTTTTGCTGTCTGGCCAGGATGAGCAGTTGACAGCCGCGAGCGTAGAAGGTGATCATGCCGAGGCGCATTTCGGAGGCGCGCCGGACGGCTTGCTGGAAATAGGTTTCGCCGATGGCATCGCCTTTTTGGAGCAGTGCAAAGCCCATGCGCAGCAGGTTTTCGAGGGCGGCAAAGTGCTGACCGCCGGCCTCCAGGCCGCGTTTGTACATGCTGACGGCCTGGTTGAAGGCGCCCAGATGACGGTAGATGTCGCCGCAGGCGCGGTAGGCAGCGGCGGTGATGTCGTGATGACCGTGTTTGGTGCCGAGAACGAGCGCCTTCTGGGCCGATTGCCAGGCAGCGCCGAGTTCGCCCAGTTCGAGTTCGTTGAAGGCGCTGCACACGTGCAGGTCGCCGAGCATGCGCCAGCCGGCGAAACGTTCGGCCAGTTCGATGCCGGCCTGGGCGATGGTGCGTCCGATGGCGAAGTCGCCCAGGAGGTGATTGGCCATGCTCAAGACGACGTGCGTCATCACCTGTCCATGCGTGCGGCTGGTGCGGCTGTAATCGCGCAAGGATTGCTCGGCATGGCGCAAGGCTTCGCGCGGCCAGCCGGCGAGGACGTAGGTGATGGCCATGCGGTAATTGGCGTGGCCGCGGGCCTGCAGGAGCAGCGGGTCTTCGGCATGAGGGGCAATGTCGAGGGCTTCGCGGAAGACCTCCTGAGCCTCCTCGATCTGGTTGAGCATGTAGAGGTACAGGCCGCGGTGGGTCAGGGCTTCCATTTGGCTAAAGAGGTGGCCGCTTTTTTTCAAGTAGGGCAGCGCCTGTGTGTTGTATTGCAAGGCTTCTTCAAAGTCGTTGACGGTGAAGCAGGCCTCCGAGAGACCGTCGAGGGCTTTGCCGGTCAACAGGTGGCTGGCGCGGTCGGCGGCCAGGCGCATCAAGGTCTGGTAGATGCGGCGCAGGGTGACGGTGTCGTTGATTTCACTGAGCATGGCCCCCCATTCCATGTACAAGTGGTAGATTTGTGCGTCGCTGAGGGTGCTGGTGCGCGGAATCAGGCGCTCGGCGCGCTGAAAGGCGGCTGAAGCGTCGGTGAAGGAGGCCAGGCGCTGGGCGTATTGACCGGCCTCGACCCAGGCGTCGAAGGCTTCGGGGAAGGCCAGGGCGTTTTCGTAATGGGCGGCCAGCACGGCGGCGAAGCGCTCCCGTTCGGTGCCGAAATGTTCGGCCAGGGCGCGGGCGACGCGCAGGTGCAGGATGCGTTTGCGTGCCGGGCTGAGTTCCTGGAGCAGGCTCTCGCGAATCTTTTCATGGCTGAAGGCGTAACTCAGCGACTCTTCATCGCTGGCGAGGTGCAGAAGGCGGGCGTTTTCCAGTTCCTCCAGCGCCTGGGCGACTTTTTCGGGCGGGGAGCCGGCGACCTTCTCCAGCAGCGTCACCTGGAATTCGCTGCCCAGCACGGCGGCGGCCATCAGCAGTTCGCGGGTCGAGGCGGAGAGGCGCTGGAGGCGGGATTGAATCAGTTGATGCACGCTGCTGGCCAGCGGCAGGGTGTCGACCGCTTCGAGGTCAACTTGGGAGTCGAGCAGCGCCTGCAGCGTTTCGAGCAGGAAGAAGGGGTTTCCGCCCGTATCCTGGGCGAGGCGTTCGACCAGCCGCAGGGGAGGCTGCCTGCCCAGAACATGATAGGCCAGTTCGGCGATTTCGGGCGCTTCGAGGCGGGTGACCTCAATCGATTCGAGGCGGAAGGCGGGCGAGGCGGAGAGCAGGAAGCGGTCGAGGAAGGGATTATTCTCTTCGGTGCGGGCGGTCATGACCAGCAGGCCGTTGCCGGCCCCAAAGACGCCGTGCTCGAGCAAGTAGGCCAGGACGTTGAGGCTGGCTTCGTCTCCCCAATGGATGTTGTCGAAGAAGAGCAGCAACGGCCATTGACGCGCCTGGTCGGTGAGCAGGGCGCGGATGACCTCGAACAGCGCTGCCTGCATCTGGTCGGAATGGGCGTCGGGGACGGCTGTCAGGTCGGGGCGCAGGTTGACCAGTTCGGGCAAGAGGAGTGAGAGGTGGCCGGCCCAGGTGGCCGGCAGTTGCAGCCATTCCTGCTGGCGCAGGCTGTGACGCAGCAATTCGATCCAGGGCTGGAAGGGCAGGCTGGATTCGGTGGGGCGGCAGGCGCCAATCAGCAGGCGCGGCGTGGCCGGCAGGCGCTGGTAGAATTCCTGCACCAGGCGGGTCTTGCCGGCGCCGGCCTCGCCGAAGATGAGGACGCCGCCGCCCCGTCGGTAGGCGTTTTGTAGGCGCTCCAGGTTCTGGTTTTGCCCCACGAAAGGCACCTGGACGGTCGGGCGCAGCGGCCAGACGGCTTTGAGCGAGCCGGTGGAGGGGGCGGCGAGTTTGTTCAAACGCTTTTCCAGGCTCAGGATTTTTTCGGAGGGGGTCACTCCCAGGTCGCGGTCGAGCAAGTTCTTGAGAGCGGTGAGGTGAAGCGCAGCCTCGTTGCGCGCTCCGGTTTCGATGAGCAGACTGAGCAATTGATGATGCAGGTCTTCGTTGTAGGGATCGAGTTCGATGGCGCGGCGCAGCCAACCGATGGCTTTCTCTTGATTGCCGGTGGCGGTTTCTTGTTCGGCCAGGCGCTGGAGGGCGCGGCGGTAGGTCAGTTGCAGGGAGTGGTCGGTGCGCGAGAGCCACTCGTCGAAGGGCGGGGAGATGGACAAATCGGCGCCCGCCATGAAATTGGGCGAGCGCCAGAGACGGACGGCTTCGGAAAGGGCGTAGTAAGCCGAGGCGGAAAGGAGGGCGCGGCCGGGGGATTTGCGGTTCAGGGGGCCGGCCTGTTCGGTCAGGCGGCGGAAATCGAGCACATCAACCGTCAGGCGCGAGAAGTCCAGGCCGACGGTTTCAGGCGAGGTTTGCACCAGGCTGGGGTCGGGCAGGGCGGCGCGCAGTTTCGCCAGGTTGTCGCGCAGGTGTTCGCGGGCTTTCTCTTCGTTTTCCTCCGGCCAGAACAGGAAGAGCAGTTCGCCGCGCCCAACCGGCCTGCCAACGGCAGCCAGGTAGAAGAGCAGGGCGCGCGGAATGCGCCGCTGGATGCGTAACGGCTGGCCATCGTACTCAATGAGGGGGGGACCCAGAAGACGGATGGACAGCATGGCATCGTTCCGGGGGTCAGTGTTTGCCGGCTTTGAACGCCTGAGCAGATTGGAGAATGTCGTGGGCCGAGCGGATGGTGCCTTCGGTGACCTCGCCGAGCATCTGGGCCAGTTCGAGGGTGCGCGGCTCGCCTTCCAACTTTTCGACCCGCGTCAGGGTGCGACCGGACTGGACGATTTTCTGGACCTGGAAGTGGCTGTCGCCGTAGACGGCCAGTTGCGGCAGGTGGGTGATGACCAGCACCTGATGGGCGCGCCCCAGATTCCACAGTTTTTCGCCGACCGTCCCGCCGACGCGTCCGCCGATGCCCTGGTCGATTTCGTCGAAGATGAGGGTGGGCACCTGATCGGCGCGGGCCAGGACGTTCTTGAGGGCCAGCATCAGGCGCGAGGTTTCGCCGCCGGAGGCGATGCGGGCGAGAGGCTTGAGTCCCTCGCCGGGGTTGGGGGCGACCAGGAATTCGACTCGTTCGAGGCCACTGGCGTCGAAGGCGAGGCGTTCGCCATCGGGCAGAGGGAGGCCGGCCGGGTCGGGGCGGCGCTGGAAGTCAACTGCAAAGCGGGCGGAGGCCATGCGCAGGTCGTCCAGTTCGGCTTCGATAGCCCGGCTCATCTGGTCGGCGGCCTGGCGGCGTTTTTCGGAGAGGGCCAGGCCGCGCTCGGCCAGTTCGTTCAGGGCGGCGGATTCGGCCGCTTCCAGTTCGGCGATGCGTTCGGCGGCGCTGGTGATGGTCTCCAGTTGGCGGCGCGCCTCGGCGGCGAAGGCCAAGACGGCTTCAATGGAGCCGCCGTATTTGCGCGTCAGGCGGTGAATCAAATCCAGGCGTTCTTCGGTCTCTTCCAGCCGCTTGGGGTTGTACTCGATGCTTTCCAGGTAGTCGCGCAGGCTGCGGGCCAGGTCGGCCAGGTTCTCTTCGAGGGCGGCGGCCTGCTCGGCCAGGGGAGCGCGGCTGGCGTCGATGCCGGCCAGTTTGGCCAGCGCCTGGGAGGCCTCGCCTACCAGGTCGGTGGCGGCGGGCGAATCGGGGGTGCCTTCGTCCAGGGCGGTCAGGGCCTGCTGGGCCAGGGCGGCCAGGGACTCGGCATTGGCCAGGCGGTCGCGTTCCTGGCGCAGGGTTTCGTCCTCGCCGGGGCGCAGGCGGGCGGACTCGATTTCCTCGGCCTGGTAGGTGAGCAGTTCGATGCGGCGGTCGGCATCGGCCTGGGCGGCACGCAGTTCGTTCAGTTCGCGGCGGACGGCCTGGAGGTTTTGGTAGGCTTTGTGGTAATCGGCCAGCAAGGCTTCGACGCCGGCGTAGCGGTCGAGCAGGCCGAGATGGGCGCGGGTGTCGAGCAGGGAGAGGTGCTCCGACTGGCCATGGATGTCAACCAGCAAGCCGCCCAGTTCCTTGAGCAGGGCCAGGTTGACGGTCCGGCCGTTGACGCGGGCGGTGTGACGGCCCTCGCGGCGAATCTCGCGGCTGAGGGTGAGGAAGCGCGGGTCGTCGAGCAGGTCCTCGCGTCGCAGGATGGCATGGACGGCCTCCTTTTCGGGGCCGGCGAGTTCGAAGGTCGCCTCGACCCGCGCCAGGTCGGCTTCGGCGCGGATGAGGGTAGCATCGGCGCGGCCGCCGAGAAGCATTTCGACGGCGTCCATGATGATGGATTTGCCCGCCCCGGTCTCGCCGGTGAAGACGAGCAGGCCGGGGCCGAGTTCCAGTTCGAGGGACTCGATGATGGCGAAATTGTGGATGCGCAGTTCGGTCAGCATGTCAACTCAATCGGATGCCGGAGATGCGGTAATAGACGACCGGAACGGCAATCACCAGATAGATGATTTCCCAGACGAGGATGAACCAGCCGCCGGTGAGCAGCAGGAAGAGGCTGACCGGCAGGGCGCCGAGGATGACGCCGGCGGCGACCAGGCGGTAGAGGGGGCGCGAGCGGTGCCTCCGCAGGGCCGCCTGGGTCAGGCGGGCGATGAGTTCGCCCGCCGAGGGGGCGAGGATCAAGACGATCAGCCCCCAGACGAAGAGGGTCAGGAAGGCGACACCGATGCTGACGGCCAGCGAGAGGAGGGCCGGGAGCATCAGCGCGATGAGGTAGTCGTACCAGCGGGCGGTGTTGAAGGTGGCGTCGAAAGACTGCTGATGGCGGCGCACGCATTCTTTGCAGCGGTAGCCGGTGGGGGTGCGGACGGCGCATTTGGCGCAGATGGGCTTGTCGCACTTGTTGCAGCGCAGGGTGGTGGCGACGTTCGGATGATTGGCGCAGGTCAGAGTTGGCAAATCGTTCATCGCGGCAGGCCTATGGTCGGATTTTGGTTCATGTGGGCGGTCAGGTTGCGGTAGAAGTAGCCGGGGTCGCCGAAGCGGACGAATTTGACGGTATGCTCCCCAGCGCGGACGTCCACTTCGTCGTTTTCGGCCAGGCCGAGGGGGATTTGGCCGTCCACGCACAGGACGGCGTTCCCCTGCTGGAGGGTCATGCGTACCGAGGAGCCTTCGGCCAAGACGACGGCGCGGTCCACCGACAGATGCGGGGCGATGGGGATGAGCAGGATGTTGCGCAGTTCCGGCGGCAAGATGGGGCCGCCGGCGGCCAGGGCGTAGGCGGTCGAGCCGGTTGGGGTGGCGGCGATCAGGCCGTCGGCGACGTAGGTGGTCAGCAGTTGACCGTCCACCGTGGCGACGACGCGCACCGGGCGGACGGAGGCGTCGCGCGAGACGACCGCCTCGTTGAGCGCCTGCCAGACGCCGAGCGATTCGCCGGAGCGCACATGTTCGACGCGCAGCATCATGCGTTCTTCGAGCCAGTGCCGGCCCTCCAGCAATTGATCCAGGTAGGCGGGCCATTCCTCGCGCCCGACTTGGATGAGGAATCCCAGCCGCCCCAGGTTGACGCCCAGGATGGGGATGTTCACCGGGGCACACAGGTGGCCGGCGCGCAGCATGGTTCCGTCGCCGCCGACGGCGATCAGCAGGTCGAATTCGCCGGTGCGGACGCGCTTGCGCAGGTCCGCGGAATCCAGTGTGCCGGGGGCGGCGTCCAGGCCGCGCTCCTGCAGGTAAGCAGCGATATGTTCGGCCTCGGGCAGAGCCTCCGGCATCTTAGGGTGGGCGGCGACGATGACACGACGGGGAGGGTGGGAAGTAGAGGACACTTGGATAATTATACCTTTGTCGCGGCTGACGGGTTGAGCGCTTCTCTCAGAAGGTCTGAACACGTTTTTATGTCAGGCGTTCCTCGCAAACGCCGCGAAAGCCGCAGCCGCGGCAGCGGCGCTCGTCCTCGTGCGAGCGGTGGACCTGGCCGCGGGTCTGGTCGCGGCGCAGTTCGGCCAACAAGTCGAGCAGGGCCGATTCGAGGGCGGGGGTGTAGTCCACAGCAAAATCGCGGTCGGGGTAATGGATGATTCCGTAGGCCGGGCGTTTACCGTAGGTCTTCTCGACCAGCAGACAATAGGCCGCCAGTTGAAAAATGTGCGAGTCGTAGGGCGCGGCGGGCGTCCGTCCGGTTTTGACCTCGACCGGGATGAGACGGCCGTCCTGTTCGATGAGGTAATCGGGTTTGCCGGTCAGGCCGAGGAGGGGATCGTAGAGCGGTTTTTCCAGTTTGCCCCAGGCGCGCGTGTCGGTGTAGATGATTCGTCCGCCGGGGAGTCTGGCGAGGCGGCGTTGACGGCCCGAAATCAGCCATAAGAGCAGCGCCAGGAGGAGGAGAGAGAGGGCGACGTAGAGGGAGGTCATCGGTTGCTCGCTCAGAGAAGGCGGGCCGTGCAGTAAGCGACCATCAGGAGTAGAGCGGCGAGGAAGAAAATGAATGCCAGCGTTTGCGTCAGACCGGCGGCGACGACCGCCCGGCCGTGCTGGCGGTGCAGTTCGGTGCCGGCATGCATCTCGGCCTGGTGGGAGGACGGTGCGCCTTGCTGCTGATACCACCAGGCGCGGGCGCAGTAGAGGTAAGTGCCTATTTCAGAGGCGCGGATGGTTTTCATAGCACATTTATTCTATCAGATTTTGCTTCTTCGATGGCGTGTTTTTTGGCTTGAGAGGACGGCTTGGGAATCACTGCTGGCCAGCAGGGCGCCTCATGTGAAAATGAAGAACCCGCTCCCTGATAAGAAAACGGGTTCTTCATCCGCCGCCGATCACCCTCAGCAACTCCTCCCTCCCCTGCTCCCCGGTTGCGCTGTCCAGGGTCACCACCAGCACGTCGCCGGCGCGCAGGGGCGTGTCGCCGCGCGGGACGAGGACGCGCCGTCCACGCCGCAGGCTGGCGATCACGCAGCCGGGCGGCAGGTTCAGTTCGCGCAGCAGATGACCGTCGGCGGGCGCGCCGGGGGCCACCTGCAATTCCAGCACCTCCACCTGGGGCGGGGTCAGGGCATCCAGGCGGATGGCGCTCTCGCGCAGACCTCCGGCCACGCGGCGGGTCAAGGCCAGTTCATAGGCGCGGATAATGTCTGTGCGGCGCAACAGGCCGAGCAACCGCGTGCGGTCTTCGCGCGGGGTGACCGGCAGCCGCCCCACGTCCAGGCGGCTCATGCGGCGCAACGCCTCATCCAGGGTCTCGTCGGGGTGGGCCACCTCCACCTGCCGCGTGCAGGCTTCGCCCACCGTCTGCGCCGGGCGGGTCAAATCCTGGGTAGCCAGGATGCCGGCCAGACGACCGGCCTCGTCCAACACCGGCAGTCCCTGGCGGCGCAGGCGCGCCATCAGGTCAGCGGCCTCTGCGAGCGGCATGGAGACGGGCAGGGTGGGGCAATCGCGCTCCATCACCTCGCCCACCGTCAGGGCACGCATTACGTCCACCACGCGGCCGCGCTCCAGGCGGATGCCGTGCCGCGCCAGGCCGAGGGTGTAGACCGAGTCACGCGAGATGCGTTGAGAGACAACCAGGGAGACCGCTACGCTGAACATCAGCGGCAGGATGATGCGGTAATCGCCGGTCATCTCGAAGAGCAGCAGGATGGCCGTCAGCGGGGCGTGGACGGCGCCCGCCAGCACCGCCGCCATGCCCACCAGGGCGAAGGCCGCCGGTTCGATTCCCAGACCCGGAAACAGGCGCGCCGCTCCCAGGCCGAACGCACCCCCCAGCATCGCCCCGACGAAAAGCGAGGGCGCAAACACCCCGCCGAAGAAGCCCCCGCCCAGGCTGAGCGGCGTCAGGATGAGTTTGGCGAGCATCAGCGCCAGCAGCAGCCCAATGCTGAAATCGCCGCGATTGAGTACCTCGCCGATGGCCTCATAGCCGACCCCGAAGACCTGGGAGAGGAGCAGCCCGGTCAGGCCGACGGCGGCCCCGGCCGCGGCCGTCTGCAGCGGGCGCGGCAGTTTCCAGGTCCCGAAGAAATCCTGCATCCGATAAACCAGCCGCACGTAGAGCGCGGCCAGCGGCCCCGCCAGCAGGCCGAGCAGCAAGTAGAGCGGCAGTTCCCATACGGAGTGCAGCGCGTAGGACGGCACGGGAAAAGCCGGTGAAGTCCCCGAAACGGCCTGGGTGAAGACGGAGGAGGTCACGGCGGCGACCAGAATCATCCCCACTGCCGCGCCGCTCACCTCGCCCAGGATGATTTCCAGGGCAAAGAAGACTCCGGCAATGGGGGCGTTGAAGGCGGCGGCGATGGCCGATGCCGCCCCGGCGGCCACCAGCGTGCGCATGCGCTCCTCCGAGAAGCGTAAGACCTGCCCCAACATTGAACCCAGGTTGGCGCCGATTTGCACCGAGGGGTCCTCCGGCCCGACCGAGGCCCCCATCCCGATGGAAAGGATGGAGGCGGCGGTCTTGGCGGGCAACCGACGATAGGGCAGCCGTCCGCCGGTGAGGGCCACGGCCTGCATCGCCGCGGCCGTGCCGTGCAGCGACTCGCCGCGCAGGAAGCGGTGCGCCAGTCCGCCCACCAGCAAGCCGCCCAGGATGGGGATGAAGACCACTATCCAGCCGCTGACTGTGCCGAAGGTCAGGTGACGCAGCGCCTCAATCAACCACTTGAAGAGCCAGATGGCCGCAGCACTCATCAGGCCGAGCAGCGCTGCCCATCCGCCCAGTTCGAGGGATTGGGAAGAAAAGCGGGAAAGGAAAGAGGGGAATCGCATGGGAAATTTTGTGGCGCAGGCCGTAGCGCAGGTCTTTGACTGGTAAGGCGCAAACCAGAGATTTGCGCCACAAATCAGAGATTGCACCACATAGTATACCCGGAATCACCTCCACCATCTCATCGCCCACGCGGCGGAAGTCGGCCATGTCATCGGTTTTGGCGGGGGCGAAGAAACTGTGATGGACGCGCTTCCCCTTCCCCAGCCAGACGGGACATTCTTCCGCCGCCGAATCGCAGACGGTGACGACCAGGTCGAACTCTTCGCCGCGAAATTCGTCCGCCTGCTTCGACCGACCCTCGTGCTGAATCCCAATTTCGGCGAGCGCGGCAATCGCCTTGGGGTGAACGTAGCCCGCGGGCTTCGTCCCCGCGCTGACGGCTTGCCACTCATCCCCCATCCGCGCGTTGACGATTGCTTCCGCCATTTGCGAGCGGCAGGAATTTCCCGTGCATAAGAATAAAACTTTGCGCTTCAAGTTTTCCTCCGTACCGTGAGATTTATCTCGCCGCCATACATGACTCATCCCGAATTTAAGGATGGGTCATGTGGCTTGATAAAAGTAGACCTCCTGCTGTATGCTAAAGGTGAGAAACCGACGCAACAGAGGAGGTCTACCTATGAATAAGGATACTCAGAAGTGGGCAATAAAGCAAGAGCATCAAAAGAAATCGGGGGAGTTGGAGAAAAGGTGCTACGAATTTCTGTTTGGGTTATTAGCGAGCCTGGATGCGAATTTGAATCGGCGGCTGGTGGAGACGTTTCTAGCGGTGGTGTTAGCGATTATCATGCACCGCAATCGACCGCAGGGGCTGTTGTTGAGTGAGTTGGGCGGATACATTAGCAATCTCTTACACTCAAAGGGGTGGAGTGCTGAATTCATTGAGACCTATCTGTGGGTGCAAGCCGAGCGCCAGGTGGAGACTTGGTTAGCTGCTGGGGAGACGGTGCTGGTGATCTGGGATGAAAGCGTGGTGGAAAAGCCGGAGAGCCTGCAGTTGGAAGGATTGTGTGCAGTGCGTTCCAGCAAAGCCCAGCGGCTCAAGCGCATCAAGCCCGGCTTTTTCAATCCTCCCGGAGGCCGGCCGATCTTCGTGCCCGGCTATCACTGGTTACAAGTCCTGGTGGCTGGGATGAGCGGTGCTCCTCAAATTGCCACGTTTCAATGGTGGACGACGCGTGGCCCCCACGCCACCGACAAGCGCAGCCTGGAAGCCCAGGTTCTCCGAGAAGTCACTGACAGGTGGGGCAGCCAGGTATTGCATGTCTGGGATCGCGGTTTTGCAGGCGCTCCCTGGTTGAGCTTGGCCTATGTCCATGCCGTGCGCTTTGTCCTGCGTTGGCCCAAGCGGTATGGACTACTCGATGAGTGCGGGCAGGAACGGGCGGCTTGGCAACTCACACGCGGCAAGCGTTCCTGGGAATATCGCTTGTTGTGGGATGCCCGGCGCCGCTGCTACCGCAAAACAGGCATCCTGGCTGTCCGGGTCTATGACAAAACCTATCGGCAACCCCTTTGGTTGGTGGTGGCTCGCCCCGGAGCAGGTCGCGAACCCTGGTATCTCCTGACCAACGAACCGATCCGTACAGCTCAAGAGGCTTGGCAAATCGTTCTGGCCTATGCCCGCCGCTGGAATATCGAAATGTCTATCCGCTTTGATAAATGCGAACTCGCCTTTGAAAGCCCGCGCCTACACCAATGGGAAACCCAACGTCGCCTGCTCTTGATCGCCACCCTGGCTTATGCCTTCTTGCTCTCCCTGCTCAATTTCCACGACTTGCTCAATTGGCTCTTGCAATTTTGGTGCCATCGAACAGGACAGTGGCGCCTCAAGGTCAAGGCGCCACTGTATCGTTTGCGTTCAGCCCTCAGTCGCCTTTGGCTTACTCATCCACCCCCTTTGATCCAAAGATTAACTTCGGGATGAGTCATGCTTCGCATCAGGGCAAGTCAGAGATTTGCCCCCGCGGCAAGTTGGGACTCACCTCCGAAAGTTTATCTTATCTCATCGCCTCTTGTCTTGAGCGCACGACCAGTACGGGCTGACGGCTGAGACGCGCCACGTTCTCGAAGGTACTGCCCGCCAGTATTTCGCGGACGGCGCTGCGTCCCTGTGAACCAAGCACGATGAGGGAGACATCCATTTCATCGGCGACGGCCAATACCTCTTTGAAGGGAATCCCATGCCGCAGGATGGGTCGGGACTGCAAGCCGAACATGCTCAAAGATTTGCACAAGGCTTCCAGCCTTTCAGTGTCGCGCCGGTCAAATTGGGCCAATTGTTCGGGCGAACGCAGTTTCATCACTCGCTCATCTTGCACGTGCAGAACGATGACTTCGTTTGTGCCGGCGGCCTTCAGACGTTTGACCACCTGGAAGGCAGCATCGGCGCACTCGGAAAAATCGGTGGGATGCAAGACCCGCTCAAAGGCATGTGCGCACACCTGCTGGCATGTCATATGCCCCAACTCGCGGACAACTTCAACCTTTTGCAAAAACACCGGCGCAGTAGCGCGGCGCATCACTTCGTAGGCGGTACTGCCAATCAGTAATTCCTGGGCAGCAGTCATGCCCTGCGCGCCCAGGACAATCAGTGCCACGCGCTCGTCTTCGGCCACACGCACGATTTGCTCCACAGGGTTGCCATATTCGATCCGTGTCCAAACTTGCAGGCCTTTCCCTTCCAGCGCCATTTTGGCGATGTTCAGTTTTTCATCTATCATCCAGCGCCAGTATTCGAGACTGTCGCGATTGAGCGTTTCGGGCAGCGGCACGTCGCTGGGACGGATGACGCTTAACAGCACCACCTCACGCAAGCCAGCAGATTTCAAGTCCGGCAGGCAGGCGAGGACACAATCGGCGTAGGCAGAAAGGTCGGTCGGGAAAAGGACGCGGGCAAACATCGTTTACTTCTGGGGTAGCGCCTCCGTCACCGTCTGCGGAGAAGCCGCCAATTCCCCGCCGAAGTAACGCTTGCGGAACGCCATCGCCAGGTTGACCAGCCCAATCATCACAGGCACTTCAATGAGCGGCCCGATGACGGTGGCAAACGCCACGCCTGAACCGATGCCGAAGATGGCAACCGCCACCGCAATTGCCAGTTCGAAGTCGTTGCTGGCAGCGGTGAAGGAGACCGAGACCGTCGGCGAATAGCGGTTCACCAGACGTTTGGAAATGAAGAACGAGATGAGCCACATCCCTGCGAAGTACAACACCAGCGGGATGGCGATGCGCACCACATCCAGCGGCAGTTGGATAATCTTCTCGCCTTGCAGGGAGAACATCACCACGATGGTAAAGAGCAGGGCGATGAGCGTCAACGGGCTGATGCGCGGCGCGAAGACCGTCTCGAACCATTCGCGTCCCTTCCAGCGCAGCAGCGCAAAGCGGGTAATCAACCCGCCGAGGAAGGGCGTGCCGAGATAGAAGAACACCGTCCTGGCCGCCTCGCCCATCGAGACGTGCACATTCAATCCCTGGGCGAGTCCCAGCGCGGGTAGCAGGAAACTGATGAAGAACCAGATATAGACGGCGTAGAACAACACCTGGAACACGGCGTTGAACGCCACCATGCCCACCGCCAGTTCGCGGTCACCGTCCGAGAGGTCGTTCCAGACGATGACCATGGCGATACAGCGCGCCAGCCCCACCAGGATGAGGCCAATCATGTATTCGGGCTTGTCGCGCAGGAACAGGATAGCCAGCCCGAACATCACCACCGGACCGACAATCCAGTTTTGAATCAGCGCAAAAACCAGCAGTTTCGGGGCTTTCAGCACGCGTCCCATCTCTTCGTACTTGACCTTCGTCAGCGGTGGATACATCATCAAAATCAGGCCGATGGCGATGGGGATGTTGGTTGTCCCCACCGAGACCGCGGCGTTGAAATTCGAAATGGCCTCAGGAAACAAAAAGCCAAGGCCCACCCCCACCGCCATCGCCAGGAAAATCCACAGCGTCAGGTAGCGGTCGAGGAAAGAGAGTCGTTTCGTCGCACTCGCGGCGGGGGCTTGGGTTACAGCAACTTCAGACATGAAAAACCTCCAGAGTTAAGGGTTTGATGTGCGCATCTTGCGCGCTTGTTCACGGAACATTTCAACGGTCGGCGCGCCGCGCAGGCCCTGCGGCGTGTTGTAGACGCGGCAACTCAAATTGTAACGGCTGCGCGGCTCCGGCCACCAGTCCACGCCGTCGGCGCGGAAGGAGGGCGAGCCGGCGAACTTCAACCGCGCCGCTTGTTCGTCATCCTCCACTTTGACGAGGCGGATTTCGGCCTCCAGGCCTTCGGCCTGCAGGGCGGCTTTCAGATTTTCCAGCGCCCCTTCCCACGAAGGGCAGCCGTCGAAGTAAAACAACTCAATTTTCATGTTGCGCCAAAATCTGCGGAATGATTTGCGCAATCTCATCGCGCACGCGGCGGAAGTCGGCCATATCATCGGTTTTGGCGGGGTCGAAGAAACTGTGATGGACGCGCTTCCCCTTCCCCAGCCAGACGGGACATTCCTCCGCCGCCGAATCGCAGACGGTGACGACCAGGTCGAAGTCTTCGCCGCGAAATTCGTCCGCCTGCTTCGACCGACCCTCGTGCTGAATCCCAATTTCGGCGAGCGCGGCAATCGCCTTGGGGTGGACGTAGCCCGCGGGCTTCGTCCCCGCGCTGACGGCTTGCCACGTATCGCCCATCCGCGCGTTGACAATCGCCTCCGCCATTTGCGAGCGGCAGGAATTTCCCGTGCATAAGAATAAAACTTTTTTCATGGTTTCTCCCGTGCCGCGACATTCATGTCGCCATACTGCGAGATGAATCTCGCAGTACAACTTCTTCAATTTTACGCCGAATGACGGGAATGGCAATCTTCCCACCATTGACCGTCACTTCGCCATTGACCAGCACCATCGGCAACTGCGCGCCAGCGGGCATGGAAGGGCAGTCGGCGTCGAACAAATCGTAGTATTTCACTTCCACATCATCGCCAAATTTTGCCTTCAACTGTCCCGCCGCCCATTTGGCAACGTCGCGCCACGTGTCTTTCACGCCGTCCGCGCAGGCAATCGGCGCTCCGATGATTTGAACAAGAACAGGCTGACTCATGCTATTACTTTCTCCCCGTAAACCTGCTCGCCCAACTCCGCCAGCATCTCCAGCCCCTTGACCTCGCGCGGCAAAAGCGGAATTTGCACCAGCGGCACGCCGAAGCGTTTGGCAATTTCCGCCAGATATTTCTCCTGCATGGCGCGGCGCGATTGCACAAAAGGCGTGGTGGCTTGTTCGGGCGGGATGACCATGTTGGCGACCACCAAGCCAGGCTGAACGCCGACCGTCCCGAGTTCCTGCGCGGCGCGCCAGGCTTCGAGAATCGGCGTCGCTTCGGGATACATCACAAAAGCAAAGGTGCTTTGCTCAGGGTCGGACATCATCTGAATCACTTTGCCAAAGCGCGCTTTCGCCACGTCATCGGCGGCGGTGGCGTCCACCGAAGCGAAGACCTTCACGTCAATCTGCTTGCTCCAATCCACAGGCAGTTCCAGCAGGCGCAGGGTGTGACCCGTCGGCGCGGTGTCGAAGACCACCGCCTGCCAGTCGTCCTGCGAAGCATATTCGATGAATTTATCGAACGCCGCCATCTCTTCGGTGCAGGGCGAGTTGAGTTCCTCTTCCATCACCTTGATCGCCGATTCGGGGCGTCCGCGTTTTCGCGCGTCGTCGAGAATGCGCGCCTTGTACGTTTCTGCCGCGGCTTTCGGGTCAATCTTCGCCGCCCACAGGTTGGGCTGTCCGCTCACGGGGGCAACTTCATCGCCGACGGGCGTGTCCAGCACATCGCCCAGGTGCGCGGCGGGGTCGGTGGTCAGGAGCAGGGTCTTGAATCCCTGCCGCGCCAGCCAAACCGCCGTAATGCACGAGGCGACCGTCTTGCCGACGCCGCCCTTGCCCGCGAAGAAAACCGTCCGCCGATGACCGTTCGGAGAAAGCCGCGCCCGCACATCGTCGAGGGAGGATGCGAACGCCGCGTTCTGCAACGGGACGCTCGCCGCTTCATCCGACCTCGAAGCAGGTTCGCCATCAAAGAAAATTTTCCCCACCCTGCGCAGTTTTGCCGCGCCACGAATTTCATCTGCCAGCAGAATCATGCGCTGTTTGGGATAGTCGAACTCGCGCTCGATTTGCTCCAGGTAACGCGCCTGCATTTCGGCGCGCGCCGCGAAGAGCGGATTTTGCGCTCCATCGGGCGGGATGATTCCGTTGATAATCAAGCGGAAGTTGTGGATGTCCAGTTTGCTCAGTTCGTCAATGGCGCGGCGGGTCTCCTTGATGGAAATCGCTTCGGGATGGAGAACGAAGATGAATTGAGTCTGCGCCGATTGGCGCATGGCAGCCAGGGCGCGCTCGTACTTGCGTTTGGCGTCCTGAATCGCGGCGGCAGGACCCAGGCAGGTCTGCCCGCTGCCCGCGCTCGCCGCGTCAATGGATGCGCTCCACTCGGCGGGCAATTCCAGCAGGCGGATGGTGTGACCTGTCGGGGCGGTGTCGAAGATAACCACGTCGAAGGTCGCGCCGTTGTTGGCGGGAACATCCAGAAAGTCAGTGAAGCGGTCGAAGGCGGCGACCTCTGCCGTGCAGGGACCGCTCATCTGCTCTTCCATCACCTGAACAATCTGAGGGGGGAAGGCGGCGCGGATGGGCGCCATGGCACGGTCAATGTATTCCTGGGTGGCTTTATCGGGGTCAATTTCCATCGCCCACAGGTTGGGGACGCTTGCAATCGGCGTGATTTGATGCCCGATTTCCTGCTCGAAGACATCGGCAAGATTGGAGGCGGGGTCGGTGGTGACGATGAGGGTGCGTTTGCCTTCATCGGCGTAGCGGACGGCGTGCGTGCAAGCCATGCTGGTCTTGCCCACGCCGCCCTTGCCAGAGAAGAAGATGAAGGTAGTCGGATGGTCGGATGGTCGAATAGTCGAATAGTCGCTGGAAGGTGTGGTCATTTTACGTTTGCTCCATTGAGCGCAGCACGGACTTCTTCAGCGCTCGGATATGCGCCAACCTTGATGATTTTGCCGCGCACGACGGTGATGGGCAGGGCTTCCAGTTGTTTTTCGCGGACGAGTTTCATCACTTCGGCGTTGCTCAAAAAGGCGTTGGGATGACTGGTCATCTGGTAACGCTCCACGCGCAGGTTCTCGCGCTGAAGCGCCATGACCATCTCGTTCACATCCAGTAAAGTCTGGTCGAGGGTGGGACCGCACAAACCCGTTGGACAGCACATCGGCGGGTCGAAGAACTCCACGTCCGCGGGGGCGATGGAGGTCGGCAAGGTATTCAGCAAGGGGATGACTTCGGACATAAGCGGTTTTCTCCAAGATGTTTTTGTGGCGCGACATGAATGAAGGTCGCAGTACTTACAGACAAATCAAATTTTGTGGACCGCAATTGGGGCGTCTCGGCTGGATGCGGTTCGGGTCGAAGAAGGCCCCGAAGGCGGCGTTGAGTTCCTCCAGCGCGGCGCGGTTGACCGAGTAGTAAATCCAGCGCGAGTCCACCGCGTCGCGTTCCACATCCACCAGCCCAACGGCGCGCAATTTGCTCAGGTGATGCGAAATCAGGTTGGGCGGTATTTGCAGGGCTTCGCCAATTTCGCAGTTGCACTGCACGCCCTCCATCAGCAAATTGAGGATGAGCAGGCGCTTCGGCTCGGCAAGGACTTTGAGTCGCTCCGCCAGCAATTCCAAATTTACAGGGGGAGGTTTGATGGTATTCGAAAGATAGTTCAACATGCGTTGAATTATATTGGGAAAGGAACTATTGTCAAGGATGAATGTCAATGGGTACAAGTGACACTTTGTCAGAAAATATCGAGAACGCTACAGCATCCCCTCCAGCGCGGCGCTTCAGCGGGTCTCCTGCCGCGGCGCGGACTTGGCTTCAGCGCGGCCGCGGTGGCGGGTCATCTCGATTTCGGCCAGGATGGCCAGCGCGACTTCGGCGGGCTGGCGTCCGCCCAGGTCGAGACCGACCGGCGCGTGGACGCGGGCGAGTTGCTCCTCGCCGATGCCGTCGGCGCGCAGGTGTTCGAAGACGATGCGGCACTTGCGGCGGCTGCCAATCATGCCGAGGTAGGGCGCGGGGGTGGGCAGCGCAGCGCGCAGGACGGCTTCGTCGCTGACGGCGTCTTCGGTCATAATGACGACGAAGGTGTTGGCGGTGATGACGGCGGGGTCGAAGGGCTGGCCGCGCTCGGGGCGCACGTCCGCCAGGCGGACTTCGTACTCGAGCAGGCGCGCCATTTCGGCCAGCGGACGCCCGACGTGTCCGCCGCCGACGATGAGCAGGGTGGGCTTGGGCATGAACACCTCGATGAGGACTTGCACTTCGCCGCCGCACATCAGGCCGACGGCGTTTTCGCCTTCTTCGCGCAGAGCGTAATGAGCGAGGCGGGATTGACCCGTGCGGAGCGCCTCGAGCGCATCGCGGATGATGGTTTGCTCCAGCAGCCCGCCGCCCACGTTGCCGACGGCGCTGCCATCAGGGCGGACGAGGATTTTCATCCCCAGCGCGGCAGGCGAGGCGCCCTGCACCTGGGCGATGGTCGCCAGGGCCGCCGGGCGGTTGGCTTGCAGGTCAGAAATCAGGGCTTGCAGGACATACAGCATGGCTGCCTCGTTCACAGGCCGGTCATTTCCAGCAGTTTCTGCTGATTGGCCTCGGTTTTGTCGCGGGCGGCGCGGGCCGCCTCCAGCAGGGTCTGGGCCAGGGCAGCTTCGTCCAGCGTCTGCATCGGCGTCAGCGACTTGATTTCGTCGAAGGACAAATCTGTCTCCAGGACGAGCGCGGCTGTGCCGAGCATCACCTGCGCCGCCATGCGCCGCGCCTCCGCTTCGGCGAATCCGGCCTCGACCCCGGCGCGGGTCATTCCCTCCAGCGCGGGCAGGAGCGAGCGCATCGCCGCGCCCGTCAGCCCCACGCACCAGTTCATGCGTTCATCCGGCGTCTCCAGGCTTTGGCCGAGGGCGTCCAAGACGAATTGGACCCGCTCCCGCGCCGAGGGCGTGACCGCCGGCCCCCAAGCGACCGGGTTCATGCCCTGGCCGACCAGCGAGGGCGCATTGGGCATGACGCGCGCCAGCGGGATGCCGGGGATGAGCGCCTGCAATTTTTCGAGCGGCAGGGCCGCCGCAAACGAGACGACCACCTGCGTGGGGGTCAGATGCGGGGCCAGTTGACGCAACAGTCCGGGGACGGCTTTGGGCGGCGGAGCCAGCAGGAGGACGTCGGCCCGGCAGGCGGATTCGTCCTCCGGGGTCACCGGCCGCGCCCCGAACTCGGCCGCCGCGGCCTCCGCCCGCGCCGCCTCGGCGTCGCAGAGCAGCAGCCGCTCTCCGGGGACGCCGGCCGCTTTCAGCCGGGCAGCCAGGATACGCCCGATGTTGCCCATGCCAAAGAGGGCGTAAGTCAGATGATTCATGGTACCTCCTTTACTGATAGAAAGATGCTTGCCCTGCCCGCAGGCTTTGGAGGCTTCTGAAGTCTCAAATACTTCGGAAGCCTGTGATTTTATCGTTCAATCAAAACAGGCTTCTCGTATCCCGAACACGGAATACAAACCGGCTGCCCGTCTTTCATGCGGACGTAGCGGTCAAAGACGTACTCGCCGCAGACGCTGCATTTGGTTTTGTTGAATGAACCTTTGACAGGCTTGTAGGTGAAATCAGGTTTGGCCTCCACTTTGAAGATGGCTTCATCGGGCTGGTCATAGACCCACTGGATGACTTCGCGGCGCACTGCAAGCGGAATCTGTGACGGTTCGATGCCCTTCTTGCGATAGACGAAAAACTCGAACTTGCCCAGCGCGTCGATGAAATCGGGCAGAAGCGAATAGCGCACCGCGCCTTTTTGCGGATGGTAGAAAGTTGCCGCTAGTTTGCCGTAGAAGGTCTTGGCAATCATCAATTTGCCGTAGGTCGCGCCGGTGGCGATCTGCATTCCGTCCATCATACAGGTCTGCGGGTGTCCTTCCCCCAGTTCGGGGAAGATGAAAAATCCGTGGTCGGGTTCTTTTTCCGCGCTGAGAAATTCCAGGGCAAGTTTGCCCATACGGTAGCCAATCGGCATAAAGGGACATTCGTGGCCGTGGAATTCGAAGGCCCATTCAGGGGGAATGTATTTTGTGGTCATGTGAAATCTCCTAATTTTGCACCGCGAGATTTATCTCGCAAGTGCGACATGAATGCCGCCTTACTTCACCAAATCGAAAATCATTTTTGCGGCGATGAGCCAGAGCAGAACGCCGATAATTTTTTTGAGTTGCGCGCTGGATACTTTGGTCTTCATCAACTGTGAGCCGACAATCGAGCCGAGCGCCGCTGAAACGGCGGTGACGCCCACGAACACGGGGTCCAGCCCGCCCATCGTGGCGTGACCGAGAAATCCCGAAAGCGATGAGAACACAACCACAACGGCAGTCGTCCCCGCCGCGACTTTCGCGTCCAGCCCAATCCAATTGAGGACCGGCAGGATAAAGTTCCCGCCGCCGACGCCGAGCAGCCCGCCGAGAAATCCCGCCGTCGCGCCCACGCCTGCTCCCGTGCCGATTTCCGCGCCGCGGCTGAGGGCCTGTTCGCGTTTCCCGGCGCGGTAGAACAGCATCATGAATCCGGCAAAGACCAGGAAAGCGGCGAACAGTCCGAGCAGGAGTTTTTTATCCACGTAAGGCGTCAGGCGTGCCCCAAACGGCGAAAGGATGACGGCGGTTATCAACACGGGAAGTCCCACGCGCCAGTTGACCAGTTTCCCGCGCCAGTAGTTGAACGCCGCAAACATCAGGCTGACCACGTTCAGCAGCAGCGCGGCGGGGGTGGCTTCCGCCAGCGGCACACCGAGATAGTAGAACAGCGGCACGAACAGGAACGCCGCGCCCAGTCCAGCCATTGCCATCAGACCAGAGAAGATGAAAACCAGAATCGCGCTGACGATGTAAAGGGTCATAGTTACCTAATCAAGGAGACTTCCGAAGTCTGAAAGACTTCGGAAGTCTTGAAGTCTTGGCGGCGGGTTAGCCGTTCTTCGCCTGCAAGGTCTTGCGGACTTTGCCGGGCCAGATTTCCGGAATCAGGCTGGCGTAGCCGCCCGAAATGATGCGGACGTTGTCGAAGCCCTGCGTGTGCAGGTAAGCAAAGGCGACGTTGGAGCGGTCGCCGGCGGTGCAGAGGGTCGCCACGATTTTGTCGCGCGGAATCTCGTTCAGGCGCGCCGGCAGTTCGTTGATGGGAATCTCCAACGCGAACGGGAAGGACATAAAGCCGCGTTCTTCGGGGGCGCGCACATCCAGCAGGACGGCTTCGCCCTTCGCCCACTTCTCGAAGAAGGCGGCGGGTTCAATCTTGTGCTGACCGGTGCTCCAGTACTCGAAGTCGAGTCCGCTCAGCCATTGGGAAAAGGTGTCGTTCGACATGTTGGTCTCCAAAAGATGACAGCCTGGAAAGGCTATCCTACATGACGGCTTGGAAAAGCCGTCCTACGTGACAGCCTGGAAAGGCTGTCCTACATGACGGCTTGGAAAAGCCGTCCTACATGACAGCCTGAAAGGCTGTCCTACAATCGCTCGCGGATTGCCTGCTCGATTTTCGGCGCGCCGCGAAAGCCGACCATCACCACCTGCTCGTTGACCACCAGCACGGGGATGGTCATCACGTTGTAGGCGAGGATGCGCTCAGGGTCGTGGACGTATTCCACGTCCACATCCAGGCCTTCGCGGGCGACGAAGCAGGTGACGGCGTTGTACATGTTGCGGCAGGCGCCGCAGTTCGCGCCGAGGACCTTGATGCTGGGCTTGCCGCTCAATGCAGACGCTCCGCGTGGTCGGTCAACTCGCCGCGGGCCGCGGCCAGAGCCGCCGCCTCGATGTCAGCGAGGTCGGTGACGATGGGACGGATGCCGGCCTGCTTCATGCTCTCGTAGGCGCCGGCGCCCATGCCGCGCACCAGCAGGATGTCGCAATCGGCAATGGCGGCGGCCATGCGGGCGTGACGGCTCTGCGCCGCCGGGTCGAAGCCGTGACCGCGCCGGTCGGCGCCGTGCGCTTCCTCGTGCGGCTCGGCGGCGAATTGGGCGTGGCCCATCTTGTCGCGTTGTTCACGGGCGAGGATTTTCCCGCCCTCGATGGTCAGGACGATGTAGAAGGGGGCGCGGCCAAAGTGCTGGCTGATGGTCACGCCGTCTTCAGAAACCGCCGCGATTTTCATAGGGAGATTCATCCTTTCTGGGCCAGTTTGGTGTAATCGAAGCCGAGCGGAGCGCTGAGTTCGACCGCCGCTTCGATGAAGAGGCTCTTGACCGGCTGGAGGGCGTTCTCGCGTTCCTGCACCAGCGGGTGGCCGAAGAAGCGGTCGCGCAGGGCGTAGAAGGCTTTCACCTCTTCACGCGGAATCTGTTCGCCCTTCTGCTGACGGGCGATGAGCGCCTCGTAGGTGGCGTATAACTCCTTTTCCAGCGCGGCCGTTTCGGGGTCCGCGGCGACCCGCTGCTGGACTTCCAGGTAGGCCTGCGTCGCCGGGTTGGCGCGCAGGGCTTGGCCCAGGGCGCGGGCGGCCTGTTCGATTTCGGGAGAAAGGGTCGTCATGCCGGCCTCCTATCCGCAGCAACTGCGCCGGGCGTTGGCGGCGAAGTCCACGCCGGCCTCGCGGCTGATGAGTTCATCCACTGCCAGGAAGGTCTCGCGCACGGCGGCTTCGGCCTGACGGTAGGCTTGCACAATGGACAGGGATTCGAGTTCGGCCTCCAGACGTTCCATCTCGGCCGCGTTTTGCACCACGTCGCGCCCCCACTGGAGGGCCGACTGGCAGGCGCGCAGTTGCTCGGAGAGTTTCCGCACCTGCGGGTCGGCGTTGACGGCGGTCAGCGCTTCGAGAAAGGCGGCGTATTCGGGCGTCTGGCGCAGGAGTTCGCCCAGGGCACGCGCCGCCTGGAAGGGGTCGGCCGTCTGCACGGGCGTGGTTTCGGGTGTGGGTTGGTTCATAAACATTCCTTTCCATTGAATCGCAAAAGGTTACAGTGGCTGCTCTGCGAGGCTACTTCCGCCCCTCCGCGCCAAAGATTTGCGCGGCGCGGACCTCGTCCACGCGGCAGGCAGGGGTGAGGAGCAGGTCGTACGGGTTGACGCTGACGCCGTCCACCAGGATGCCGGGCGAGGCGCGGAAATCGTAACGCGCGGCCAGTTGCTGTCCTTCGGGCGAGTCGAGTTCGACGCGCCGAAAAGGGATGCCCCGCCCGGTCAGGTATTCCAGAATCCTGCGGCTGCGGCGGCAGCGCGGCGCAGGCAAAATGACGATTTCTTTCGCCTGGCGGACGGCGTCTTCCATTCTCTCACTCCTTCAGCGAGCGCAGGGCGAATACCAGACAGACGTCATGGACTTCCGTGATGCCGGCCTGTTCGCAGAGTTCCACTGCCCGGTCGGACCAGGCCCCCGGCGGCATCCAGACCGTTCGGACGCCGAGGCGGGCCGCCGTCTCGACGACCGTTTCGGTCACGGCCGGCGGGACGACGGCCACAACCACCTCGGGCTTTTCGGGCAGGGCTTCCAGCGAGGGGTAGCAGGGATGCCCGTCCACCTGTTCGTACTTGGGGTTGACCGGCAGGGCGCGGTAGCCTTTGTCCAACAGCGTCTCGAAGATTTCGTGGCCGTACTTGGCCGGGTCCTGCGAGACGCCGACCACGGCAAAGGTGCGGTTCTTGCGCAAAATGTCGGTGACCAGACTCATCGCGGCCCGTCCTTTTACCGAATCGGCAAGTCTGTGATACGGATGGGCTCCGGCAGGGCGTTGTACTTGAGGCGCAATTCCTTGACCAGGGCAACGACCTCTTCCTTCTTGGGGAAGGTGATGGCGTCGGAGGGACAGGTGTTGACGCAGCCGGTGCAGTAAACCACGCAATTGTATGGCTGAGCAACCACGGCATGGCCCAAGGTGTCGTCAAAGTCGAAGACTTGGCTGGCGCAAAAATCCACGCAGGCGCGGCAGCCGCTGCACAGGTCTTCGTTGATGGTGGGATACCAGGGGATTTCGTGGCGCGGAATGCCTTGCCACATCTTCACTTCCGGCATAACCGACCTCCTCAGGCGCCCATCTTGGCGAGGGTTTCGCTCACCTTTTCGATGGCGGCCTCGGTTTCCATGTTGCGCAGGTCCACAGCCGTGACCTGGCTATCGAAGTCCGCGCCGACCTCGGTCAGGGCGTCCTTGTACATCTTGCGCTGCATGCGCGGGTCGCAGCCGCCGACGAGATACTTCTGGCCGGGTTTGGCAAAATTCTTCCAGAAGCGCTCGCCGTCATCCACGCACAGTTGAGGGTGGACGATGGCAAATTCCACGTCCATCTCATTGCGGACGCGGTTGACCAGTTGCCACAGGTTCAGCGACTGGAAGCCCGGACATTCGCCGGTGCAGTAGCACATGACAAAGATGGGCTTGGTGGATTGGGTTTCGTTGTTGCTCATTGTGGTTCTCTCCTAAATTGAAAGTTTTTTGATGCTACAGTCTGTGAGGGGCAAGTCGGCAGGCTCGCCCCTCACGGGCCATTACCAGATGCGGATGCCGAAGAAGGCGGTGATGAACTTGACGGCCACATATAGGAAGTACAGGCCGAAGATGAGTTTGAGCGTGGCCGGTTTGATGCGCTTGATGATGGCCGCGCCGACCTGCGCGCCGACGATGGTGCCGGCTGCCAGCAGCAGACCGGTGGGCAGGTCCACGAAGCCCTGCGCCAGTTTGATGCCGCCGCCGACCGCCGCCAGCGGAATCATCGTCGCCAGCGAGGTGCCCATGGTGATGTAGACCGGCGCGCCGAACAGGTAAATCAATCCCGGCACCAGGGCATAGCCGCCGCCGACCCCGGCCAAGCCGGTGGCGATGCCGACGACGAAGCCGAAGACGCCCATCCCCCAGCCGGAGCCGGTGATGACGTTCCCTTCACGCTTGGGCATGGATTGCTGCTTCACGCCCTCCCAGACCATGCGGATGGCCGGCCAGAGGAAAATCAGGCCGAGAATCAGGCCGAGCAGGGCCGTGTGGGCCGAGAGCAGGGTGAACAGCCACGAGCCGAGCAGGACGCCCAGGATGCCGCCGCCGCCCAGCCACCAAAAGGCGCGCTTGTCCACGTTGCGGCGCACGAGGTGACCATAGGCGCCGGAAATGGCGGTGAAAATCACCGCGAAGAGCGTGGTGCCGACGGCAATCTGCGCCGGATAGCCCATCCAGAAGTGGATGACCGGCAGCATGACGCTGCATCCGCCGGTGCCGATCAGGCCGCCGAGCAGGCCGGCCAGGAAGCCGACCACAGTCAGCAGCAGGCCTTTGACGAAGGTCATCGGCGAGACGCCCTCCGCCGCGCCGGTTTGGCTGATCAGCGCCCAGGCCGCCAGCGCCACGATGACGAGCAGCAGCACAGCGGTAGGAATTTGTCCCTTCCACCAGGGAGCGGGTTTGCTTTCTGTTGTCATAGTTCGCCTCCATAACGCGAAATGATTCAAGAGAAGCCTTCCGCCTTCGCCGTGGATTGAAAATCCACGGCTCAGGGTCCTGGAAGCCCGCTGGAAGCGGGCTCCGTAGTCATCCTTGGCCAACTTGCATGCCCTGAGGCGGGGGGCGCGATTCCCAGGGCGCGCAGGCACCCATGCACAGACAGCGATTCTTGGGACGACCGCAGGGCCTCATGGGGAAGTCAATCCCTGCGCAGCGAGCAGGCGCAGCCGCTCCCGCTCTCGGAAGCCGAGGAATGGCTCAGGCTAATCAGCCCGACCGATTCGAAGGTCTGCCGCACCTGCGGACTGCCGCAGCGCGGACAATTCGGCTTCCAGCCGGATTCCTTCTTCTGGATGGAGGCAAAGGCTTCGAAGCGGGTCTGGCAGTGTTCGCAAAGGTAGGTGTACGTCGGCATCTTGTTTCCTCCTCGCGAAAGGAGTGGGGTTCACGGGTCGTCAATCACAAAGGCCGGCTGCTTGCGGAACGAATTCCGCACTACGCAGGTGGTCTCAAGTTCAAGGTTTCAGAAGAACAACGTGTATAGTTTGTAGGCGGTCATCAGCACAATGACCACGCCGAAGAGTTGTTTGAGCCGCTGGCTGGGAAGATACAGGCTGGTGATGCGCGCACCCAGAAAGGCACCTCCTGCCCCGACGACCAGCAACGGAATCGCCAGATTCCAATCCCATATCGCCGTGCTCAGGTGAGGAATCAACGCAGAAAACGAAGGCGGCGTGACGGCAAAAGCATTAATGCCGGCGGCTTTCTTCGGCTCAAAGCCCACCAAAATCAGGGTCGGCATGAGCAGGAAGCCCGGCCCCACGCCCAGCAGGCCGCTTAGGATGGAGATGGGAATCGCCAGCCCAGCGGCCAGCGCGAAATTCTCGGCCTTGCCCTCCCTGCTTTTCACCGGACGGAAGAGGCTGTATGCCAGATAACTGACGGAGATAAAGTAGACGGTCAGAATGACCGTTTGAGGAATGAATTGCGCCATCCAGGCACCCAGCGGCGCCGAGAGGGTGGTGATGCAGGCCAGGATGAGAGCCTTCTTCCACGCGACAAAGCCGCTGCGTGCGAAGCCAAACGTGACGAACAAAGCGGTCAGGCCGTTCAGGAGCAAGGTCAGCGGCTGCACCTGATGGACTAAATCGGGCAGGAACAGGGACAGGAAAGGGACTGCGGCAAAGGCTACCCCCAATCCCAACATGCCCGAAAGAATGGAAAGAATGAACAAGCCACCGATGATGATGAGCATCACATTCATTGAAGCCTCTATGGTTCAAGCCGAGTGATTCAACGCTTCGCGATACCAGGCAATGACCTCTTCCTTCTTCGGCACACGCCCGGCGCAGACGACTTTCTCGTTGATGACCAGCGCCGGGGTGAACAGCACCGGGTAACGTTCGATTTCCAGCATGTCCTCGATGTGTTCGAGGGTGGCCTCCAGGTCGGGGTTCTCGGCAAGCATGGCTTCCAGCGCTGCGGCAGCAGTTCGCTCTAACGAGTAGCATTTGGCGCAGCCGGGGCCCAGGACTTTGATGTTCAGCATGGTCAGCCTCCTGTGTTCTCGATTTTGACGCCCTTCTTCTCGCAGTTCACGCACAAGTCGGTCGGGCGGTTCGTCCAGTAGACCAGCCCGCAGCCGGGACAGGTCACCTTGCGCAGGCCGCCGATTTTCTGCACCGGCTTGGGGCGCAGTTCGGGCGGCAGGTCGGCGTAGGGGTCCTGAACGCAGGTGCAGACGGGTTTGGGGTTCTGTTTGTCATCCATGGCACGCTCCCTGACAAGAGCACTCAATCCGCCGCCACCTCTGCGGCCGCTACCTTCTTCTGATTGCGGCTCACCCACCACAGGGCAACAGCCAGGGCGGCCAGGAACAGGGCGAGGTAGAGCACCACCAGCCCGAGGGAGGCCCCGTCCACCCAGGCCCCGTAAATGAGGCCCGCCAGCGTGCTGAAGAGCGCCACCCAGAAGACGTAGACCCAGGCCTTCAGCCGCCCGATGATGGCCGAAATCATCAGGATGCTCTGCAGGCTCAGTTCGGGGTCGGCCATGAGATAGGCCAGCAGCGGACCGCGATGCATGCCCAGGCTGAGGAACATGTTGGCAATCGGCACTTCGACCAGCGTCGGGAAGTACATGAAGACGCCGAAGACCACGCCCGCCAGGTTGCCAAGCAACGTGTTGCGCCCGGCCAGGGCTTCGATCCACTCCGGCTGGATGAGCACGCGCAGCATCCCGACCACGAACACGCCGACCACGAGCAAGGGGAAGATTTGCTTGATGAAGCGCCAGGATTCCCACAGCCAGTCGCGGCGTTCGTCCTCGTCCAGGCCGCGCGCCAGCAGGACGGTCAGCGCGGCGAGGGCGAGCAGGACGCCGAAGAAGCGGCCGGTGAACTGAATCTCCAGCCCGTCGGGGCGCGGCGTCATGCCCAGGGCGGCGGTGAGCAGCGTCAGTGCGACCAGGCCGAGGGCGGCCCACGTCCAGGCGTTGGCGCCCTCGTGGATGTTGTCAATGCCCTTCCACGAGGCCAGCCCGATGAGCAGCAACAGGCCGATGAGAATGGCACCCTGCGCGGTGACACCCTCCTGCCCTTTGCTGGCATCGTAGGGGACGAGGCGGTAGAGCGCATCCTGGAAGCGGTCCATGCCGGCGATGGGCAGGGTGGCCTGGGCGTAGGAGTGGGTCAACAAGTCGATTTTGAACGTGCCGGCCAGGAGCAGGACGACCAGGATGAGCAGGAAGGCCAGCGCGGCGCGCTTCATCCGCCCCTGCCCGGCGAAGAGGGCGTCGGTGGCCTTGTCGTGGGCGATGTCGGCCTTGCGGAAAATGAGCGCCATGATGAGGCCGATGCCGATGCCGAAGGCCAGCGAGAGGAACAGGCGGGCGAACGCCAGGTCGAGGCCGATGACGCCGCCCGTGTAGACCAGCGCCAGGACGTTGGCGGCCGGGGCGAAGAAGAGGAAGGTGATGGCCGGCCCCAGCCCGGCGCCTTTCTTGTAAATCCCGGCGAAGAGCGGGACGATGGTGCAGGAACAGACCGCCAGCACCGAGCCGGCCAGCGCCGCGGCCGGATAGGCGATGAACTTGGGCGTGTTGCGCCCCAAAAAGCGGGTAACCGATTCCTTCGGGATGAGGGCGGTCATCGCGCCGGCGATGTAGAAGGCCGGCAGGAGACAGAGCAGGACATGAGCGGCGAGATAGGCGGCCAGGTTGCCCAGTCCGCCGCGCAAGAGGGTTGTGAGGAATTCGAGGATGGGGTTCATGGTGTAGTTTCTATTTCTCCGAGATGAAAAGATTTCACGCTGCGCCCGGATTTCTCCTGGCAGCGCGGGCAGGTGCAGGCAGAAACGAAGGTGGGCAGGTCGAGCGGCGCCTCGGCGGGGACGGCCTGCCGCAGGGCGTCCAACACGGCATAGACCTCCGGCCGGATGACGCGGTAGTACACGTTCCAGCCCTCGCGCCGGTCGGCAGCCAGTCCGGCAGCGCGCAGCACCATCAACTGCTGCGAGAGGTACGCCTGCCGCCAACCGAAGAGCGCCTCGAGGTGACAGACACACGCCTCGCCCCCGCGCAGGGCTTCCAGAATCGCCAGCCGCGCCGGGTGGGCAAGGGCTTTGAGGAGGGTGATTTCTTGGTGATAGTCGCTCATGGCTTGAAATTGTATTCGGATTTCTGAATGTGATTATAGCCGCAAATCCTGTGAGCGGAAGGGCAGGATGTCACGAGAAAGAGATGATATTCGTCTTTTTGAATGTCTTTTTATAAATAAAGAGGGCAACTCGTGATGAGTTGCCCGGCATTCTACACCGTCACCTTCTCCGGCGCGCTCTCCAGGTAAATCTCCTCGCTCCCGTCGTCGTAGGCGAAGATTTCGGCGTAGCGGCCCCAGTTGATGAGCGTATCGAGTTGCTTTTCGGCCTCCTCCGGCGGGAATTCCAGTTCGAGCGCCATCTTGACCACTTCGTCCTTGAGGGCGTGCTTCTCGGCGCGCTGCAGCATGCCGGTCAGCCAGCGCACCAGCGGCAGGCGGCGGATGCGCGTGGCGAAGATTTCCTTGCGCGCCAGGATGCTGGCCTCGGCAAAGGTCTCGCCGAGGGGCGTCAGTTGGATGTCGCCTTTGGCGATGGTGGCGAAGCCCAGGAGTTCGGCGGCCTCGGCCAGACGCAGGACATGGTCGGAGTCGAGGGTGAGTTCCTCGGTCAGGCGGTAGATGTCGTCCCGATCATCCGGTTTCTCGGCCACTCGTTCGAGCAGGCCGGCCAAGTCACCGATGTGGACATCGGGCAGGCGGCGGACGCGCCCGGCCTCGCCTGGCGCGGCGCCCAGTTCTTCGCTCTCGGGTCGCGTCTGCCCGGCCAGCAGGGCATAGACCTCGTCAATCAGGGCGCGGAACTCGTCCGATTGGCGCTGGCGGGGGTGTGGCAGCGGCACTTTCATCTCGGCGATGATGCGCCCCGGCTCCTTGTCCATGACCACGATGCGGTCGGCCATGAAGACGGCCTCCTCGATGTTGTGGCTGACCATGAGGATGGCTTTGGTGGGGATGTTGCCGCTCGTCCACAGTTCCAGCAGTTCGCCGCGCAGCGATTCGGCCGAGAGCACGTCCAGGGCCGAGAAGGGTTCGTCCAGGCACAGGAGTTCCGGCTCGACGGCCATGGCGCGCGCAAAGCCCACCTTCTGCCGCATGCCGCCGGAAAGTTCGCGCGGGTAGGCGTTCTCGAAACCGTCCAGACCGACGCGGTCAATCAGGTCGAGGGCGCGCGGGAGGCGCACTCCGGCCGCGACGCCGCGCGCCTTGAGCGCCAGTTCCACGTTCTCCAGCACGGTCAGCCAGGGGAAGAGGGCAAAGGTCTGGAAGACGATGGTGGCGTGCGGGTTGACACCGCGCAGCGGCTGGCCGCGATAGAGCACCTCGCCTTCGGAGGGCTTCTGCAGGCCGGTCAGGATGCGCAGCAGGGTACTTTTGCCGCAGCCCGAAGGTCCCAGCAGAGCGACGTACTCGCCCTCGTTGACGGTCAGGTTGACATCTTCCACGGCGGTGAACTTGCGCGCGCCGCTGGTGTAAATCTGGTAAATGTGCTTGAGTTCGAGAAGAGGCGTTCCGTTGGGCATAAGGGGCTCCCTTGGCCGCCGTGGATTCAAATCCACGGCTCAGGTTATGGAAGTCCGCCGGAAGCGGACTGCGGTAGCGGCGATTTGTAGGACGGACTTTCAGTCCGTCTGGGACAGGCGAAAAGCCTTGCTCTACTCCAGGCGGTAGAGCGGCCGCTCGTGGGACGGACTTTCAGTCCGTCTGGGACAGGCGAAAAGCCCTGCCCTACTCCAGGCGGTAGAGCGGCCGCTTGTAGGACGGCCTTTCAGTCCGTCTGGGACAGGCTAAAAGCCTGTCCTACTCCATGCGGTATTTTTCTTCGGCCAGGCGGTAGAGCGGCCGCCAGAAGAGACGGTTGACCAGCACCACGGCCAGCACCATGCTCAGGGTGGCCGCTAACAAGAGAGGATAATCGCCGCCGGCCGTGGCTTGCGAGATGAGCGCGCCGATGCCGGTAGTGGTCAGCGTTTGGCCGCCAAATTGTTCGTACTCGGCCACCACGCTGGCGTTCCAGGCGCCGCCGCTGGCCGTGATGGCGCCGGTGATGATGTAGGGGAAAAGCGCCGGCAGAATCAACGTCCGCCAGCGCGCCCAGCCCTTCAGCCCCATCAGCGCCGAGGTGTACTTGAGGTCCTGCGGGATAGCGCTCGCCCCGGCGATGACGTTGAAGAGCAGGTACCATTGCGTGCCCATCAGCATCAGGAAGACGGCTGCCACGTCCAGGCCGCCGGCCAGGTTGACGACCAGCAGCAGGAAGACCGGGAAGATGGCCGTGGCCGGCACCGAGGCGGTCACCTGGACGATGGGCTGGAGCACCGCGGCCACACGCCGGTTCGTCCCGATGGCGACCCCGACGGGGATGGTCCATGCCAGGGCGATGACCAGCGAGACGACCACCCGCAGCAGGGTGGCCAGCACGCCGACCAGAATCCGCCCCCACTGCGCGGCGGGCAGCGAGGTCAGCATGTGGGCGGCGCGCAGACCGCCGTAGAGCAGCAGCCCGGCCAGGGCGAGGCTCAGCAGGAGGGCCGGCCAGTTGCGCTTCTGCTTCTCTTCCTGCGTCTCACGCATCGGGGCGCGGCGGACCAGCCACAGGTCGAGGCGCTCAGCCAGGGGGGCGAAGAGACGACTCAGGGCGCGCGCGAGCGCCGAGTTGTGCAGCAGGTCGTAGAACCAGGAGGTCGGCGGCTGGTCGCTTTCCACCATCTCCAGTTTGAAGCGGTCGGCCCAGGCCAGCAGCGGCCGCCAGACGAACTGGTCGAGGGCGATGATGGTCAGGATGAGCGCCGACAGCCCCCACAGGATGGCGGTCGTGTTGCCCTGGTTAGCGGCCTCCTGCAGGTAGGCACCCAACCCCGGCAGGCGGAAGTCGCGGCTGCCGACGGTGAAAATCTCGGCGGCCATCAGGAAAAACCAGCCGCCGGCCCAGGACATCATGCTGTTCCAAATGAAACTAATCGTCCCGTAGGGAAATTCCAAGCGTTTGAAGCGCAGCCAGGTGTTCAGGCGGAAGATGCTGCTGGCCTCGCGCAGTTCGACCGGGATGGTGGTGAGAGACTGGTACCAGCCGAAGGTCATGTTCCAGGCCTGGCTGGTGAAGATGAGGACGATGGAGGCCAGTTCAGCCGCCACAGCCTGGGGCAGGATGGCGCTCAAACTGAGCAGGACGACCGGCAGGAAGGAAAGGATGGGGACGCTCTGCAGCACATCCAGCAGGGGCATCAGGACGCGTTCGGCGCGGCGGTTGTAGGCGGCGGCGCGGCCATAGAAGATGGTGAATAGCACCGAAAGGACATAGGCGGCGGTCATCCGCCCCACCGAGAGCAGGGCGTACCAAGGCAGGAGACGCGGTTCCAGGCGGATGGTCGGCCCCTGAATCTCGGCCGGGGCGTTGAAAGCCAGGCGCACGCCGCCGTAGAGCAGGACGGCGAGGAGCAGCAAAACAACTGCATCGCCCCAGGTGAAGAGGCGCTGCATGCGTTCTTTGGGTGGGAGGATGTTTTCGAAGAGACCCATGCTGTCTCCTGGTTTGGATGTAAGACGAAATTCATTTCGTCTTACATCCAAAAACCCCGCGCCGGTTCGAGCGCGGGGCAGGAGACTGCTGTCAAACGGGCAGGGCTAATCGCCTGCCCGGGCGCGTCGAACCGGGATGGGTGGGAAGGTACGGAGAGGGTCGGTCGAACTGTGCGATTCCATGATGACGAACGGGGCGAATATACCCCCGCGATGGGGAGGTGTCAAGGGAGGCAACATCTGGTGATTCCCCACAAGTCGAATCGCAGTGCTGAAGCCGCCTGCCGCGTAGATGGAAGTCCGCTCAAGCGGACTCAGAGTCGGCTTCGAGCCGACTTTCAGGCTCTGAGGCAGGACTTTAGTCCGCCGAATCGGAATGCGCCGATGTGGGTAATCACCCAAGGCAACATGAATTGCCAAGATTTGGAAAAGCCCGGTCTCTTTGGGAGAGCGGCCCCATCTGAGAGAAACAGCGGCAGCAGTCAGGGGGCTTGGAATCACGCCCGCGCCAGGGAGGCACAAAGAATGGCTTTGCATTTTTGCCCCCTTGAGACGGCAGAAGCATCCTTCAAGACCCTGCTTCGTCGAAAGCAGCGACATAGCGCAACCTGCCCGCAGCGTCTGCCAGAGCGCCCGGCTCGAGTTCGAGCGCCATGAAAAAATCGCCGTCGCCATAGGGGCAGGTCAGCCCGAAACGGCGCGCTGGCCGGAATCCGAAGCGAGAGTAATAGGCCGCATCCCCAACCACTACGACAAAGCCAAACCCCGCCTGACGGGCAAGCGCCAGCCCGGCGCGCACCAAGCGTGACCCGATGCCCGTCCGCTGTACCTGCGGCAGGACGGCGATCGGCCCCAGTCCCAGGCCGTCCAAAGCCGGCTGTCCATCCACCGTCACCGGCGAGAAGAGCACATGCCCCAGGCGATGTCTCCCCCGCGCGGCGACGAGTGACAGGACGGCCTGGCCGCGCCGGCGGATGAGGTCCACCGCCTCAGCCTCGTTGGGCCGCCCAAACGCCCGTTCGTGGATGCGGCGGATGGCGGCCCGGTCGGCAGGCGTCTCAGGACGGATGGTCAACCGCTCGCCGAAGTGGGCCAGAAGAGCGGGCAGCGGCAGGTCGGTCAGGGAGGCCAAGGTCAGGTCGGCCTGGTTCAGACCCAGCCGGATGGTGACCGGGTTGGGGACAGCGACGACGCGTATGCCGGCCGCCTTGCCCGCTTTCACCCCGTTGGGCGAATCTTCGAAGACGAGCGCCTCATCGGGCCGCACGTGCAGCCATTCGAGCGCCTTGAGGAACAAATCGGGGTTGGGCTTGGGACGGGCGGCGTCCTCGCGGCAGATGATGCGGTCGAAGGCGGCGAACAAGCCCAGCCGGCGGAGTTGATTGTCCACCCACTCATGGGTCGAACTGGAGACGATGGCCGTTTGCAAACCAAGCAGGCGGGCCGAGGCGAGATAGTCGCGCACGCCGGGCAAAACGTCCTGATAGGCGATGAGTTGACGGTCGCGGACGCGCTTGTCGGCGCGCATCAGATCGGCGTCGATGGGCTGGCCGCTCTTTTCGGCCAGGTAAGCGACCGGGTCGAAGTCGGCTGCTCCGTTGCCGCCGACGATCTGGCCCCACAAGTCGACCGGAAATTCGACCCCATAGCGGCTGTAAATTTCTCCCCAAGCCACCACTTCGGGCGTCTCGGTGTCGAGAATCAACCCATCGAAATCGAAAAGCAATGCTTGAAACATGGGCCTCCTGCAAGATACAACCCGCCCATTATACCCGCCTGGAGCCGGAAGAGACAGAACATGAACAGGACTTAGGCAAAATAAAGCACCAAGGCGCTGAGAACACCAAGATTCGTATAAAGACGCCAATAAGGCTTGGCGGACTCGCTAAGAAACTGGCGTCTTGGCGACTCGGCGGTGAGAAAATATCGTTCTGTGTGAGTCCTAATAAAGGGAAAAATTGCCCGCTTGACGCTTTAAGCAGGTTGTGCTAGTATCACCTTATCGTTGCAGAGCCGCGCCATGCGGCTCCCTGTGAGGAGGAAGGAATGCCCAAGAATATCTATTTCATTCTGGTGGTGGCGCTGATGGCCGTCTTTGTCCTGGCGGGGTGTGAACGCTCGGCCTCCGCGCCTTCTTCTTTGCCCACCGCAACCATGCCGCTCGAACCGCCAGCAGGCGGGGAGACGGCTACCGAGGACCAAATGGCCCTCCTGTGGGCTTACGCCACCCAAACGGCCATGGTCAACACACCCGAACCGCTGGTTGTAACCGAGACGCCTACCCCTACCCCGCTCGAAATCATACCCATCACCCCCACAGAAACGCCTGTCCTGCCGCCGACCGGCGTGCCGGGCACCCCCGTTGTGGTGGCGGTCACGCCCAACCCTGCTATTACCCCCATCGTGGGCCGGCCAACGACCTATGCGCTCCAGCCCGGTGAATTCCCCTACTGCATCGCCCGCCGCTTCAATATCGATCCGCAGGAACTCCTGGCCCTCAACGGCCTGACCGATGGTGAAGTGTACTATCCCGGCCTGACGTTGCAAATCCCGCAAACCGGCAACCCCTTCCCTGGCGAACGCTCCCTGCGCCCTCATCCGGCCACCTACACCGTCAGCAGCAGCCAGGACACGATCTATCGCATTGCCTGCTACTACGGGGATGTGGATCCCGCTCAAATCGCGGCGGTCAACAACCTGACATCCCCTTACACCTTGCAAGTCGGACAGACTTTATCCATTCCCTGAACGTTGCCAGAACCGATGAACCAGGCGGACTATCGCCTGGTTTTTTTTGAATAGAAAACATGCCCTTCGAACTGCTGCACTCCGAAATTGTTTACTCCGGCCGCGCCTTCACCATCCGCCGCGACCGCGTCCGCCTGCCCGATGGCCGCCAGACGACCCTCGACATCGTCGAACATGTCGGCTCGGTGGTCGTCCTGCCGCTCGATGACGAGGGCAACCTGCTCTTCGTCCGCCAGTACCGGCATGCCGCCGGCCTGGACCTGCTGGAACTGCCCGCCGGAACCCTGGAGGCGGGTGAGGCCCCCGAAGCGTGCGCCCGGCGCGAGGTCCGCGAAGAGACCGGCATGGCCGCCGGCCGGCTGGAGCATTTGGGTGGCTTCTACCTGGCTCCCGGCTACTCAACCGAGTACATGCACGTCTATCTTGCCGCCGCCCTCTACCCCGCGCCGCTCGCCGCCGACGCCGATGAATTCCTGGCCGTCGAGAAAGTCCCCCTCGCCGAGGCGCTGAGCCTGCCCGCCCGCGGCCTGCTGCCCGATGCCAAGTCGCTGGCGGCGCTCCTGCTGGCCCGCGAGCGGTTGACCCGCGAGGCCGGGCTTTTCTAAAAAAAACCGGGGGTTCTCCCAAACAAGGCAATGTGACAACTCGCAGGGCAATTTGTGTATTAAATTACTATCCCTGCCCTCTCGGCGGGACTAAACTTATCAATTGGTGTATTCGACCAAAGCAGAGATTATCTCTCTGAATTTCACGGAAGGAGCCTGATTATGGCAAGAAAAATGGTTACCATTGACGGCAACGAGGCCACCGCCTCGGTTGCCCACCGCACGAATGAGATTTGCGCAATTTACCCGATTACCCCCTCCTCCAACATGGGCGAATGGGCCGATGATTGGTCGGCGATGGGAAAGAAGAACATCTGGGGCACCGTCCCGCTGGTGATTGAGATGCAATCCGAGGGCGGCGCGGCCGGCGCGGTACACGGCGCCCTGCAGACCGGCGCGCTGACCACCACCTTCACCGCCGCGCAGGGCCTGCTGCTCATGATTCCGAATATGTACAAAATCGCCGGCGAACTGACCAGCACCGTCTTCCACGTCTCGGCCCGCACGGTCGCCACTCATGCCCTCTCCATCTTCGGCGATCACTCGGACGTGATGGCCTGCCGCCAGACCGGCTGGGCGATGATTGCCTCCGGCTCGGTGCAGGAAGCGCACGACTTCGCCTGCATCGCCCAGGCTGCCACGCTCGAGGCGCGCGTCCCCTTCCTGCACTTCTTCGACGGCTTCCGCACCTCGCACCAGGTGGAGAAAATCGAGCAATTGAGCGATGATGACCTGCGCGCCATGATTGACGACGACCTCGTCCGCGCCCACCGCGCCCGCGCCCTCTCGCCCGACCGCCCCATCATCCGCGGCACGGCCCAGAACCCGGACGTCTTCTTCCAGGCGCGCGAGACCGTCAACCCGTTCTACGCCAAGACCCCGGCCATCACCCAGAAAGTGATGGACAAATTCGCCAAACTGACCGGCCGCCAGTATCACCTCTTCGATTACATCGGCGCGCCGGATGCCGAGCGGGTCGTCATCCTGATGGCCTCCGGCGGCGAGACGGCCGAAGCCACCGTCCGCTACCTGGTGGAAAAGGGCGAGAAGGTCGGCGTCATCCGCGTCCGCCTCTACCGTCCGTTCTCGGTCGAACACTTCCTGGCCGCCCTGCCCCAGACGGTCAAATCCATCGCCGTCCTCGACCGCACCAAGGAACCGGGTGCGATCGGCGAGCCGCTCTATCAGGACGTCATCAACGCCCTGGTCGAAGGCGGCCGCCCGGAGGTCAAGGTCATCGGCGGGCGCTACGGCCTGTCCTCGAAGGAATTCACCCCGGCCATGGTCAAGGCCGTGCTGGACGAACTCCAGAAGCCCGAACCCAAGAACCACTTCACGGTCGGCATCACCGACGACGTGACCGGCTCCAGCCTGGAATACGACCCGTCCTTCTCGGTCGAACACCCCGAAACGGTGCGCTGCGTCTTCTTCGGCCTCGGCGCCGACGGCACGGTGGGCGCCAACAAGAACTCCATCAAAATCATCGGCGAGGAGACCGACAACAACGCCCAGGGCTACTTCGTCTACGACTCGAAGAAATCCGGTTCGATGACCATCTCGCACCTGCGCTTCGGCCCCAAGCCGATTCAGGCTCCTTACCTCATCACCCCCAACACGGCCAACTTCGTCGCCTGCCACCAGTTCACCTTCCTGGAGCGCTACGACATCACCAAGTACGCTCAGCCGGGGGCGGTCTTCCTGCTCAACAGCATCTACGGGCCGGAGGAAGTTTGGGACCACCTGCCGCAGGAAGTGCAGCGCGACATCATCGAGAAGAAACTCAAGTTTTACGTCATCAACGCCTACGAGGTGGCCGAGAAGACCGGCATGGGCGGGCGCATCAACACCATCATGCAGACCTGCTTCTTTGCCATCTCCGGCATCCTGCCGCGCGACGAGGCGATTGCCCAAATCAAGAAGGCCATCCAGAAGACCTACGGCAAGCGCGGCGAGGCCGTCGTCCAGAAGAACTACGCCGCCGTGGACCAAACCCTGGCCAACCTGCACGAGGTGCGGGTGCCGGACCGGGTGACGAGCAAACTGACCCGCCGCCCGCCGGTCCCGGAGGCAGCCCCCGACTTCGTCAAGCACGTCCTCGGCCCGATGATTGCCGCGGATGGCGATTCGCTCCCCGTCTCGGCCCTGCCGGTGGACGGCACCTTCCCGACCGGCACGACCCAGTGGGAGAAGCGCAACATCGCCCTCGAAATCCCGGTCTGGGAGCCCGATTTGTGCATCCAGTGCGGCAAGTGCGTCTTCGTCTGCCCGCACGCCGTCATCCGCCACAAGGTGTACGACAAGAAATTCCTCGAGCAGGCCCCGGCGACCTTCAAGCACATGGAGTCGAAGTTCAAGGAATTCCCCGGCATGGCCTACACCGTTCAAATTGCACCCGAAGACTGCACCGGCTGCACGCTGTGTGTGGAAGCCTGCCCGGCCAAGGACAAGACCAACCCGGCCCGCAAGGCCATCAACATGGCCCCGCAGCCGCCGCTGCGCGAGAGCGAAGCCGTCAACTGGGAATTCTTCCTCGGCCTGCCCGAAGTGGACCGCACCGCCATCAGCCTGACGACCATCAAGAACTCGCAACTGCTCGAACCGCTCTTCGAGTTCTCCGGCGCCTGCGCCGGCTGCGGCGAGACCCCCTACGTGAAACTGATGACGCAACTCTTCGGCGACCGCGCCATCATCGCCAACGCCACCGGCTGTTCGTCCATCTACGGCGGCAACCTGCCGACCACCCCCTACGCGCCGAACAAGGAAGGCCGCGGCCCGACCTGGTCGAACAGCCTGTTCGAGGACAACGCCGAGTTCGGCCTGGGCTTCCGTCTGACGCTCGACAAGCAGATGGAATTCGCCCGCGAACTCCTGCCGCAATTTGCTGCCGAAGTCGGCGAGCAACTGGTGGATGAACTCCTGAAGGCCGACCAAAGCACCGACCTGGGCATCAAGCAGCAGCGCGAACGCGTCGCCCTCCTCAAGCAGAAACTGGCGCAGTCCAAGCACCCGCAGGCCGCCAACCTGGCCGCGGTGGCCGACTCGCTGGTCAAGAAATCGGTCTGGATTGTGGGCGGCGACGGCTGGGCCTACGACATCGGCTACGGCGGCCTCGACCACGTCCTCTCGACCGGCCGCGACGTCAACCTGCTCGTCCTGGATACCGAGGTTTACTCCAACACCGGCGGCCAGGCCTCCAAGTCCACGCCGCGCGGCGCGGTGGCGCGCTTCGCCGCCCAGGGCAAGGGTCTTTCCAAGAAAGACCTCGGCCTGATGGCGATTGCCTACGGCTACGTTTACGTCGCCCGCGTCGCCATGGGCTACAGCGACGCCCACACGCTGAAAGCCTTCCTGGAAGCCGAGTCCTATCCGGGCCCGTCGCTCATCATCGCCTACAGTCACTGCATCGCCCACGGCATTGACATGGCCAAGGGCCTCGAGCAGCAGAAACTGGCCGTCCAATCCGGACTCTGGCCGCTCTACCGCTACGACCCGCGCCTGGCTGCCGAGGGCAAGAACCCGCTCCAGATTGACTGCAAGGAACCGAGCGTGCCGGTCGAACAGTACATGTACAACGAAACCCGCTTCCGCATGCTCACCCAAAGCGACGAAGCCCGCGCCGAGCAACTGCTCAAACTGGCGCGCGAAGACGCCAGGGCGCGCTGGAACTTCTACTCCCAGATGGCCGCCATGCACTACGGCGAGAACGCCTGATGATAAAAAGATGGGACAGAGCATGCCTCTGTCCCATCTTGCTTTTTTTGAATGTCATTGCGAGCGGAGCGAAACAATCTCAATTTCTAGCCCATGTTGCCAAAAGACTAACTTCGTTCCATTCGCGTCATTCGATGCTATCGAAACAAAATTCATTCGTTCCATTCGCGCTATTCGATGCTAAAAGACCAACTTCGTTCCATTCGCGCCATTCGATGCTAAAAGACCAACTTCGT
>JBEULG010000005.1:0-40416 GCA_041287425.1 Anaerolineales bacterium
GCTCGTTCGGCGATGCTTCCGCCAACCACGCCACCGCGCAGACCGCGTTCAACGCGGCCAGCTGGACCGCCTACCAGCAGCTGCCGGCGCCGGTGCTGTACGTGTGCGAGGACAACGGCATCGGCATCTCGGTGAAGACCCCGAGCGGTTGGATCGCGGAGAGCTTCCGCCAGCGTCCCGACCTCGACTACTTCTTCGCCGACGGCCTCGACCTCGCCGCCGGCTACGGCGACGTTTATCTCCCCTACGCCCTGGCCGAAAAATACCCCAACGCCTCCAAAGAACTCGCCTGGCAATACCTCTTCCCCGCCTCCCAGCGCTCCCGCGACCCCCGTCCCCCCTCCGCTGGCGGCCGTCTCTCGAATGAACTCACCTCCTCTCCGCCGCCCCGCGAGGCCGTAGGCGAGATCCGCCGCCACCACCTCGACCCCTCCGCCCTCCAGCGCGCAATCAAAGCCGCCGTCCGTCAGAGCGGCCTGACCAAACGCGTCACCGCCCACACCTTCCGCCACTCCTTTGCCACCCACCTCCTCCAGGCCGGCTACGACATCCGCACCGTGCAGGAACTCCTGGGGCATAAAGACGTCCGCACCACCATGATCTACACCCACGTCCTCCAGCGCGGCGGCCTCGCCGTCCGCTCCCCCCTCGACCAAAATCGCCCTCCCGAAAAACCCTGATCTGCCGCCCCATATTCCCCGCCGGCGGCAACATTGCCACCCCCGCAACTAAAAAAGACCCGGCAATACCCATATCTTCCTTCGCGGCAGAGACGAGACTTCGCCAAGCACCCCGCAGGGGATGAGTCTCGGCCGAGGCCGACTGCACAAAACTCTGAGCAATCACCATATTCTGTGCCTATTCATGCAATCTGTGGCAAAAAAGTGTTTTCGAAAAGCCAGCCTCGATAGATCGAAGTCCGCTCCAGCGGACTCAGAGTCGGCTCGAAGCCGACTCTCAGGCTCTGAGGCAGGACTTTAGTCCGCCGAATCAGAATGCGCCGATGTGGGTAATCACCAGAAAAAGACCGATTGACAAAACCTCTCAATACTGATAGCATAAGTCAAATTTTACGCTCAGGAGAACGAATGACCCTTCCAACCGAAACCGCCCTTGTCCAACTGACCCCCGCCGCCGCCGAGGTAGTGCGTCAGTTGCTGAAAGAACGCAACCTGGACGAAAGTTATGCCCTCCGCCTCTACATCGCCGGCCGCACCTGCTCCGGCCTGCAATACGGCATGGCGCTCGACAACAACCCCTCGTCAACCGATTTGATCTTCGAATGCGAAGGCATCAAACTCCTGGTCGATGACCAGTCCATCGAATACCTGCGCGGCGCGCAGGTGGATTTCATCGACGACGCGCGCGGCAAAGGATTCCTGGTCGAAAACCCGAACGCCCTGCCCTCCTGCAGTTGCGAAAGCGGGTCCTGCGGGCTTTGACCTACCCCCCAAAAAGAAAACGAGGCCGGGCAAAAGACAAGCCGGCCTCGTTTTTGTTGCCGGAACGAATCAGCGGCCGCGCAGGAAAGAAATCAGCGCCCCAAACAAACCGACCCCAATCAGACCGAAAATAATCAACCCCATTGGCACCGCTCCCCTCTCCCCCGCGCCGGCCTCGAACGTCGGAATCACCAGCGCCGGCGGCGGCGTGAACGTCGGCAGGCGGGTGGGAGTCAGGGGCGCCTGGAAGGCCGCTTGCAGAGTCGGGTCGATGGTCGGCGTCGTGCGCGGCGTGGCCGTCGGCGGCGGCTCGACAATCGGCACAAAACCCGGCGAGAGCGTCACCAGCGGCGCGTAGACCCAGCCGACGTTCCCCGGCACGCCCGGATAATAAATCTGAATCCACTCGCCGCCTGCCGTCCGCCCCAGCACCGGCACCACCTGGCCGGGATAGAGCGAGGCCCCGATGCGCGGATAATACACCGAACTCGGACCGGCCCGCACGTTGATAGGCTCCTCATAGGTGACGGTGGCAAAGACGCCGGTCGGTGTGCCGGTGACGGTCGGAATCGAACCGGTGGGCTGTTGAGCAGCCGCCGGAGCGGCCGCCGGCCCCCAGACAAGCGCCCCCGCCCCCATCAATATCAACACAATCCACAAAAAGACTTTCGAACTGCTGCGCATCGCGAAACTTCCCAGAAAAAAACTCCGTAGACAAAATCGAAAACGAACATTTCCGGCGAAAAGCAAAGCGATTATAATCCATCTTATGGAAAGACGAGTCTATCACGGTCAAATCACCCCCACAGACGTGGCCCAGGCCCTGATGGCCGAATTCAATCAGGGCAACCTGCAAACCCAACTGCTCGGCAACAACGAAAACCTGACCGTCCAAATTGCATCTTCCCAATGGGCGCGCTCTGGCGGCAAGACCGCCCTCTCCATCAACATCCAACAAGTAGAAGACGGCGTACTGGTGCAGGTCGGCGAACAACAATGGCTGGGAATCGCCGCCAGCCTGGGCCAGTCGGCCCTCTCGGCGCTGGTCAACCCCCTCAACCTGCTCGGCCGCCTCGACGACATCGCCCAGGACCTCAGCAACCTGCAACTGCGCGAAAAAATCTGGCTGGTCATCGGCAATGTGGTGCGCGCCGCCGGGGCCAGCCATCAGTTATCCGAGCGCCTGAACCGCGTCCTCTGCGAGTACTGCGGCAGCGCCAATCCGGTCGGCGAGTCGAAATGCGTCGCCTGCGGCGCACCGCTGGGCAAGGTCCAGCCTCGCACCTGCGTCCACTGTGGCTTCGTCCTCACCCAGGGGGAAACCATCTGTCCGAACTGCACACAGCCACTTTAGGGCCGCCGGCCCTCGCCCCAATTTGTGGCTACGCGCAGCCCACAGCGCCCCCTCTCAGACTTGCACATTTATTGCCTCGCCTCTATAATTGCCAGCAACTCCAATCGAACCGAACCACGATATGCCCAAACTGGACGCCCTCGAATCCCGTCTGCAGGCGCTCTTCGAAGACCACCTGATGCGCCTCCTCCCCGGCCAAAAGACCGAGGCGCACCTGGCGCGCCAATTGGCGACCGCCATGCAGGCCAACCTGAAAAAGGATGCCGGCGGCGCCCCTCTCGCTCCCGATATCTACATCCTGGCGGCCAACCCCGCCACGTTGACGGACTGGCGGCAAGATGCGGCCCTGCCGGAAAAATTGCTGGAGGCCATCCAATCGGTAGCCAAAGAAACCGGCCTGACGTTCGCCCGCCCGCCCAAAATCACCACCACCGCCGACACCAGCCTGCCCGACGGCGAAATCCGCCTGCTGACCTCCTTCGGCGAAGACAACCCCGAAGAGGAGACCGACGGCCTGGCCGCCGCACCCCCAGCCGAAGCCTCCGCAGAAGCCGTCCCCGGCAACGCCTTTCTCATCCTGCACGGCACCAAGATCATCCCCCTCACCCAGGCCGTCATCAACATCGGCCGCCGCCTCGATAATCACATCGTCATCGACGACCCGCGCGTCTCCCGCAACCACGCCCAGTTGCGCGCCGTCAAAGGCCGCTTCGTGCTGTTCGACCTGAACTCCACCGGCGGGACGCTCGTCAACGGCCAACCCATCAACCAGACCATCCTCTACCCCGGCGATGTAATTTCCCTGGCAGGCGTGACGCTCATCTTCGGCCAAGACCTGCCCGCCGCCTCCCACGCCCGCCGCCAACCCGACACCCAACCGGGGACCCCCGCCTCCGCCGACCGCCCAACGGCCGTCCTGAAAACTGACCCGGACAACCCGGCCCAATGAGCGGCATCCTTTTTCTCATCCTGCGCCTCCTCCTGACGGTTGGCCTGTACGCCTTCCTGCTCTGGGCTTTCCTCCTGCTCTGGCAAGACATCCGTCAGCAAGCCACCTTGCTGACCCTGCGCAAAGTCCCCCCTCTCAGCCTGGTGATTCAGCGCCCAGACAGCCCGGCGCAAATCCGGCACTTCAGCCAGCCCGAAATCACCATCGGCCGCGACCCGGCCTGCGAATGCCCCATCAAAGAAGATACCGTCTCCGCCCGGCACGCCCGGCTCTCCTATCACCACAACCAATGGTGGCTGGAAGACCTGAATTCCACCAACGGCACACTGCTCAACAACGAACCGCTCTCCACACCGACCGTCATCATTTCGAACGATGAAATTGGCTGCGGCAAAGCCCGATTGACCGTGCTGATGGCCGGCGACAACTTGATGCCGCCCACCCAGAAACTGCCCCCGCAGGAGAAATCCGCATGAAAGAAGAAATCTGCCTTGGCGTCATCGGCGGCTCTGGCCTGTACCACATGCCCGGCCTGACCGACACCAGAGAATACGACCTCCAAACTCCCTTCGGCAAACCCAGCGCCCCCATCGTGGTCGGCTCGCTGCATGGACGCCGCCTGGCTTTCCTGGCCCGGCACGGCATCGGCCACCACATCCTGCCATCCGAGGTCAACAGCCGCGCCAACCTCTACGCCCTGAAAATGCTGGGCGTGGAACGCCTCCTCAGCATTAGCGCGGTTGGCTCGCTGCGTGAGGACTACGCCCCCGGCCACCTCGTCATCCCCGGCCAGATCTTCGACCACACCCGCGGCCGGGCGCGCACCTTCTTCGGCGAGGGACTGGTCGCCCACATCGGCGTTGCCGACCCCTTCTGCCCGCAACTCTCCGAGCAACTCGCCGCAGCCGTCCAAAAGACGCAGGCCGTCGTCCATCGCGGCGGGACGTTGATCGTCGTCGAGGGGCCGCGCTTCTCGACCAAAGCCGAATCGAACGTCTTCCGCTCATGGGGCATGGACCTGATCGGCATGACCGCCGCGCCGGAAGCCTTCCTGGCTCGCGAGGCCGAGATGTGCTACGCCATCATGGCCCACGTGACCGACTACGACGTTTGGCATGTCAGCGAGGCCCCGGTGACGGTCGAGATGGTCATCCAAATTCTCAACCAGAATACCGAAATCGCCCGCCGTGCCATCACTCACCTGCTGGCCGACCTGCCGGATACACGCACCTGCCCCTGCGGCCACGCCCTGGCCTCGGCCCTCATCACCGACCCCTCCGTCATCCCGGCCGCCGCCCGCCAGAAACTCGACCTCCTGGTCAAAAAATATCTCCCCTGACCTGGCCGGCCGTCAGCAGGGATGATCCCGTGCGCCATCAACTCGCCCGCTTCCTCGCTCCAGTCAAAATCGAAGGCCGCCTGTTCGTCCTGGCGTTCATCTTCGTCTTTCTCTATGCCCTGGCTCTCAGCCTCTCCCCCGCCGCCCGCGAACGCACCTGGGACGTCAACTATCGCCTCATCCACTGGACAGGCTTCGCCGCCTGGGCTGGCATCTTCTACTTCGTCCATCGGCAAAGCAGACGCCTGCTCCCCGACGCCGACCCCTACCTCCTTCCTCTGGCCGCCCTGTTGAGCGGCTGGGGACTGATGACCATCTTCCGCCTGACGACTGCCTTCGGCATGCGTCAGGTGCTCTGGCTGACCGCCCTGGGGATTTTGTTCCTCTTCGGCCTGCGGCTGACTCCAGAATTGCGCTTCCTGCGCCGCTACAAGTACCTCGCCCTGACCAGCGGCCTGCTGCTGACCGCCCTGACCCTGATCTTCGGCGCCAACCCGCTGGGCAGCGGACCGCGTCTGTGGCTGGGTTGCTGCGGCATCTACCTCCAGCCCTCCGAACCGCTCAAACTGCTGCTCATCATCTACCTGGCCGCCTACTTTGCCGACCACCTGCCCCTCAACACCCGCCTCCTGCCTCTCCTGAGGCCAACCGCCCTGGTGACCGGCCTGGCGCTGATTCTGCTTGTAGCCCAGCGCGACCTGGGCACCGCCTCCCTCTTCATCGTGCTTTACACCGTCATGCTGTTCATCGCCTCGGGGCGCAAACGCGTCCTGGTGGTCAGCCTGCTCGGCCTGGCCCTGACCGGCGTCGCCGGCTATTTCCTCTTCGATGTCATCCGGCTGCGCGTCGACGCCTGGCTGAACCCCTGGAGCGACCCGGCCGGGCGCTCCTATCAAATCGTGCAATCCTTGCTGGCCGTCGCCAACGGCGGCCTGGGCGGACGCGGCCCCGGCCTGGGCAACCCCGGTCTGGTGCCGGTAACCCATTCCGACTTCATCTTCGCCGCCATCGCCGAGGAAACCGGCCTGGTGGGGACGGTTGGCCTGCTGGCTGCCATCGGCCTGCTCTTCGCCCGCGGCCTGCGCATCGCCCTGCGCGCCCCCGACCAATTCCGCCGTCTGCTGGCGGTCGGTCTGAGCGCCTACCTGGGCATCCAAAGCCTGCTCATCATCGGCGGCAACCTGCGCCTGCTGCCGCTGACCGGTGTGACCCTGCCGTTCATCTCCTACGGCGGCTCCTCCCTGCTGACCTCCTTTGCCGCCCTCCTGCTCCTGCTGCTCATCTCCAGCCAGCCCGAGGACGAACCGGCGCCGCTGCGCCAGTCCCAGCCCTACCTCATCCTGGCAGCCCTGTTCGGCCTGGCTCTAACAGCCGCCGCCCTGACCAATACCTGGTGGGCGATTGGGCGCGGCCCCGATTTGCTCACCCGCACCGACAACGCCCGCCGCGCCATCGCCGACCGCTATGTCCAACGCGGCGCGCTGCTCGACCGCGCCGGCCGCCAAATCAACGCTACGCTGGGCCGCCCTGGTCAATACGAACGCGTCTACCTGTACCCCGCCCTCGCCCCTATAATTGGCTACACGCACCCCGTCTACGGCCAGGCCGGCCTCGAGGCCAGCCTCGACCCCTACCTGCGCGGCCTGCAAGGCAACCCCGCCAAACTCATCTGGTGGTCTCACCTCCTGTACGGCCAGCCGCCCCCCGGCCTGGATGTCCGCCTCAGTCTCGACCTGCGCCTCCAACAACAGGCCGATCAAATCCTGGGCAACCACGCCGGGGCGGTCGTCCTGTTGAACGCCTCGAGCGGCGAAATCCTGGTGATGGCCTCTCATCCGACCTACGACCCCGCCCGCCTGGACGAGCAGGCTGCCAGCCTCGCCCAGGACCCCCGCTCTCCTCTGCTCAACCGGGCCGCCCAGGGACGCTACCCCTGCACAAGCATGCTGACCGGCTTGTTCGCTCCGAGCGTCGGCCTGAGCCTCCGCACCACCTCCCCACCCGACACCTCCGCCGTCGAACTGTTGGATGCCCTCGGCCTGTATCAGGCCCCAGCCCTGTCTCTTCCTGTCGCGGCGGCCTCATCGCCGGACGAACTGCCGCTCATCAGTCCGCTGCAAGCCGCTTTGGCGGCGGCCGCCTACAGCAACGGCGGCCTCCGCCCGGCGCCGCGCCTGGCGATGGCCGTCAACACCCCGGCGCAAGGCTGGATCATCCTGCCGCCGCTGAGCGAACCCGTCCAGGCCCTGCCGCCCGAAGCGATTCGGCAAATCACCGATGAACGAATCGTGGCCGGAGAACCCTATTGGGAATGGCTCGGCCACGACTCTCGAAACGGCAGCCGCCTGACCTGGTACGTGGGCGGCACCCTGCCCGATTGGCAGGCCACGCCGCTGACGGTGGTCATCCTGCTGGAAGAGGAAAACCCCTCCTTAGCCACCTATCTGGGGCGGCGGCTGCTGGAAGAGGCCCTCCGCCCCTAAGGGGTGTTCAAAAACGCAAATCGGCCTCAGAGGCCCCTCGACCAGGCTGTGAACACGGTGAGGCAGCCCCAAACTCTCATTTGACGCGCACGAAGCGCCGTTTGCCCACCTGCAGGACGCCGGCATGCGGGAAGGGGGCGTCAAATTTTTCCAGCACTTCGCCATCCAGGCGGACGCCTTTCTGGTCAATCAGCCGCCGCCCCTCCGATTTGCTGGCCACCAGGCCGGCGGCGGTCAGCACGTCCAGCACGCTCTGGCCGGGCTGGAGGGCGTATTCGGGCATTTCATCGGGGATGTCCTTTTGCTGAAAGACCTTCTTGAAGGTCTCCTCGGCAGCCGCCGCGGCGGCTTCGTCGTGGAAGATGGCGACGATTTCGCGGGCAATCGCCATCTTGGCGTCGCGCGGGTGCAGCGCGCCGGAGCGGAGAGCAGCCTCGATTTCGGCAATCCGGTCGGGGGTCCAGCGCGTGACGAGGCGCATGTACTGCCCCATCGCCTTGTCGGGCACGGACATCACCTTGCCGTACATGTCCTCGGGCGTCGCCAGCAGCGGGATGTGGTTGCCGAGCGATTTGCTCATCTTGACTTCGCCGTCGGTGCCGGGCAGGATGCCGAGGATGATGGCGATGTTGGGCTTGGCGCCGAGGGCGGTCATGATTTTACGGGCGGCGGTCATGATGTTGAACATCTGGTCGGTGCCGCCGATTTGCACATCGGCCTGGAGCATGTAGGCATCGTAGCCCTGCATGAGGGCATAGAAGGTCTCGTGGAGGTAGATGGGGTCGTTGTTTTCCCAGCGCAGGCGGAAGTTTTCGCGCTCGCGCACGAACTGCTGGAGGGTGAAGTTGGAGGCCAGGTTGATGAGTTCGGCGAAGGTCAACTCGGAGAGCCACTCGGAGTTGAAACGGATGCGGGTTTTCTCACGGTCGAGGATTTTGTAGGCCTGTTCGGCGTAGGTGGCGGCGTTGTGCTGCACCTCCTCGGGGGTCAGCCGCGGGCGGAGTTTGTCCTTGTCGGACGGGTCGCCGATGAGGGAGGTGTAGTCGCCGACGACGAAGGTGACCTCGTGGCCGAGTTCCTGGAACTGGCGCTGTTTGCGCATCGGGACGGTGTGGCCGAGGTGCAGGTCAGAGGTGCGCGGGTCGAAGCCGCAGTAGACACGCAGCGGGCGGCCTTCCTTCTGGGCTTCGAGCAGGCGTTCTTTCAACTCGCGGGCCATGTTCTGCTTGAGTTCTTCGTCGCCGTATTCGGTGCCTTGCATGAGCAGGGCGACTTGTTCGTCAATGGTCATCGTGGACATGGGAAACTCCGAAAGTAGGGGATGAAAACAAAAACGCGCCCGCTGCGGCAGGCGCGTGGCACTTCTCCGCAGCGGCGGCTAACGAGACAGAGGATAATAGCCCACAAAACGAGAGAAGGGGTCCATGAGCGTAATTATACAGCATTTCGGCGGAGTTGAGAGCATCTTCCCGCCCAAACAGGGCAACTGCCTCGCCAAAACCTGCCCCCTTTTTCACAAAAGCAAAAAATAAAATGTGCTATAATGATTTCGTATGAGTGAGAGCGTTGCCGAGAACTTGCCGTCCTCCGATGACCAGGCGGCCGCCGAAGAACGGCGCCGAGGCTGGCTGATAGCAGGCATTGTCGCCGCGGTTCTGCTGTTGGTTGCCGGCATCGTGGCGGCGGTCATCTTCCTGAGCCGCGACAGCGAAACCACAGCCAATATCCGCGACATCTTCATTATCTTCATGGCCTTCGAGTCGCTCATCATTGGGGCAGCGCTGATTATCCTGATTCTCCAGATGGCCAGCCTGATTAACCTGATTCAGAACGAGGTGCGGCCGATTCTCAACGCCACCAGCGAAACGGTCAACACCCTGCGCGGCACGACCGAATTCCTGAGCGAAAACCTGGTAGAGCCGGTAATCAAACTCAACAGTTCGCTGGCCGGCATGCGGCGTCTCTTCGAGATGTTCGGCCTGCGCAAAAAATAACTATTCCCGTCATCTTTTGGAAAGGAGAGATACAATGGCTGATCGTGATGATTTCGGAGCATTCCTGGTTGGTTTCGTGGTCGGCGGTTTGACCGGCGCGGTGGTCGCCCTGCTCTTTGCCCCGCAGTCGGGCGAAGAGACCCGCACCCTCATCAAAGAAAAGAGCATCGAACTGCGCGACAAGGCCGCCCAGGAGGCCGAAGCCGCTCTCGCCAAAGCGGAAACCCTGGCCAGCGAAGCCAAGACGCGCGGCAAGGAAGCCATCGAGGGCGTGAAGAAGGCTATTGCGAAGAAACGCCCGGCCGAGCCAGAAGCCGGCGCATAAAGGTTTAAGTACGCGTATCAAGGGTTTGGCGGACCGCCAAACCCTTGATTCATATCGGCTCAGCGCATGCGCATTCTCGTTCCCCTGTTTCGTTTCATCTTTGCGCTCCTCTATCATCAATTTGCCTGGTGCTACGATTTGGTGGCGGCGGTCGTCTCGCTCGGCCGCTGGCAAGACTGGGTCCTGACCGCCTTGCCCCATCTGGACGGGCGGGTTCTGGAACTCGGTTTCGGCCCCGGCCATTTGCAAGCCGCTCTGCACAAAAAGGGCGCTCTGGCCTTTGGATTGGACGAATCGCGGCAAATGCTGCGTCAGGCGGAGCGCCGCCTCGCCTGCGCCGGCCTTCCCGTCCGTCTGGTGCGCGGCCGCGCCCAAGCCCTGCCCTTCCCGGCCAACTCGTTCGAGCATATCGCCGCCACCTTCCCCTCCGACTACATTTTCGACGCCTCCACCCTGGCCGAAATCTACCGCCTCCTCGTCCCAGGCGGCAGTCTGGTGGTCGTGCCGGCCGCCTGGATCACGGGCGGCCGTCTGCTCGAACGGGGCGCGGCCTGGCTGCTACGTCTCGCCGGCCTGGACCTGGCAGCGCGCAGCGGGCGGCCGCTGATCGAAGCGCGCTTCGTCGCCGCCGGCTTCGAGGTCCGCAGCGAAATCGTCGAGCGGGCGGGCAGCCAAGTCGTGCTCATCCTGGCGTACAAAGGGAAATAGCGGACAAAAGCCAACTGTCAGCGGGGAGAAAACCACCTGCGAATCTGGAGGCAGCGCTCGCAGTCCTCTTGCTCGCACAGCAGGGACAGCGGATTCTGCCGCAGGCAGGCGATGACCGTCTCGAAGAGCAGGCGGAGGGACAGGGCCTGCACGCGCGCCGCCCCGAGGGTCATCTGGCGGGTCTCCTTCTCGACCAAAGGAGCAATCGCCTGGAAACCGGCCGAACAGCCGGGGAAGCCGGGGCATTCGACCACCCCCTGGGGAGTCAGCGCCCAACGGATGAAGGTTCGCCGGCCGGCCAGTCTCTCGGCGCAGTGGATGCTGGTGTTAACGGTGTGATCCACGCCAAGCAGGAGCACCCACCCATCGGCCTCGGCCAGCGCCCGCAGAGGGGCCAGCGGCTCGGCCAGGGTTTGGGCAGCCAGCAGCGGCTCGGCCCGAACGCCGGCAAAGGAAAGGATGGGGTGACTCGAGCGGCGGGCGCCCGGCTGGCGGCGCAACGTCTCCGGAATGATGCCAATCAGGCGGTCAACCGGCATCTGCGGATGAAAGAACTCGGCCATCCGATTGCGGTCGCCGTCGCCGCCATAGGTGATGCCATTCTCCGGCGGGCCGGTCAACGGTGTGACCATGGTCTTGTAGGTAAAAGCCGGAACAAGAATGGTCTCAAAAGTTTGCAAGAGGGCCGCCACAACCGTCTCGGCGCCGCCATCCACCTCGCCGAAAGCCTTGAGCGAAGCATGGACAACCAGCGGCGTTTGGCCGAGGCTCAGGCTGCGCAAGCCGTCCTTCAGGTCTTGCAGGCTGAGGCTCATGAGCGACAGGCCTCCAAAGCCTCGGCGGCCGTCCGCGCCAGGCAAACCCGAATGCGGCTGGAGGCCAGTTCGCGGCCGGCGGTTTCGGCCAGTTTTTCCAGCCCGGCCTTGCTGACGAAATAAGCGGCGCGGCGCTCTTGCCCTTTGGGCCGCGCTCCCATCAGAATAATGAGGCCGCCGGCCTCCTGCCTCTCCATCGCCCGACCCGCAGCCTGAATCAGCAGGAAGACGCCGTTCAGGTTGACATCCAGCGTGCGCTGCCAATCCCATTCGTCCATCTCGAACAGCGATTTGACCGGCTCGACCTCGGCGCAGCAAATGAGGATGTCCACGCGGCCAAAATCGGCCAGCACCATCTGAACGAGCGCCTGAACGGGCATCGTGCGGGTCACATCCTGGACGTAGGTTTGTACCCTTCCGCCGGCCGCCGCGATGCGCCGCGCCGTCTCGTCCAGGTTGACCGGCGTCAGGTCATTGGCGGCCACCCAGGCGCCGGCAGCGGCCAACGTCTCTGCCAGCCTTCGGCCCGTGCCCTTGCCCGCGCCCGTGATCAGAACCACCTTGCCGGCCAGCGCGTCAGTCATCGCCTGCCTCGCAGACCGGTACGCCGCCATCGCTGGTGTTGGCGTTGAGCGGCAAACCCAGATAGGGAGAGGGGTCAAGCGTGTTGCGAATGTCCAATTCGTTGCGAAAATGGCCGCGGCCGTCATCGAGGACAATGGACAAGTGCAGATGCACGCCGGTCGGGTTGTTGGGATCGCCTGAATAGTTGCCCTGATAACCCAACAGAGTCCCGGCCTCGATGGGCTGTTCATACGTGCCGGGCGGGAAGGCCTCGGAAATATAGGAATGACCGTCGGCGTCGGCCATGTGAGTGTAATAGACCCAAATCTGACGGCCCGGCTGGAGCGGGTCGCTGGGGAGGCGCACGATGAGCGAAGATTTCCACTCCGGCAGACGGGTCAGGTAGCCGGGATAGACGGCGAAGACCGGCGTCACGCCGGCCTCCGTCCCGGCAAAAATATCAATGCCCTGGTGGCGATGACCGGATCGGAACGAATCGTCCCACAGAAAGCCGATATAGCCGTCGGTCGGGAAGAGAAAAGGCGCCTCGCCGCAGCGGACGCCGGCGCGCATGCGCCATTCCGGATGGGACTGAGGACTCTGGAGCCAGGCGCGCAGGCGCGTCAATTGAGCGGCAGCCGGCCGGAAGGCGCGGTAGAAATACAGGCCGACGCCCGCCAGGACGCCCAACGTCAGGACGCCTAGCAACAAGCGTTTGTTCATGCTCCCGATTATACCTTGCCTGACCTGTACGCCCGTTGTTCAGGAAGGCTTCTTTCCTGTTCGAAACTTTGTCCAGATTCAGGGGGGCGTGTCGAATCGCGCCTCTTTCCAAACGCTCACCGTAGATAGTAATGAAAATTTTCCCAAGGAGAAAATCACGAATGAATCTCAAGAATCTCAAACTCATCTCTGCGGCCGCGCTCGTTCTGTTCCTGGTCGGCGCCTGCATCGCTTTGCCGCCCTCCGGCTCGAGGCGCCTCGTCACCGAAACGCGCTCCGTCAGCGGTTTCGAGGCGCTGGTATTGACCGGCGCCGGGCAACTGGACATCATCCAGGACGGAAGCGAATCGCTCCTCATCGAAACCGACGAAGATACGATGGAACTCATTACCACCGAAGTGCGCGACGGCAGCCTTTACCTGGGCTTCGACACTTCCATCTCGTTCGCGCCGAGAGAGGTGCACGTCACCCTGCACGTCCGCAGCCTGGAACGAATTGCCGTTGCCGGGGCATGGGAGATTACCTGCGCCTCGCTGGAAACGGAGCGCCTGGAGGTCGAAATCAGCGGCGCGGGCAGCCTCCAGTTGGACGACCTCCAGGCCGAGGCGCTGAGCGCCGAAATCAGCGGCGCCGGTCAGATGGAAATCGCCGGCCGGGTCGTTACCCAAGAGGTGAGCATCAGCGGAGCCGGCAGGTATCAGGCCGGCGACCTGCAAAGCGAGACCGCCAGCGTCTCTATCACCGGCACCGGACAGGCCACCGTCTGGGTCAGCGACAGCCTGACGGTCGAGACCAACGGCGCCGGCCGAGTCGAATATTACGGCCACCCGCAGGTCAGCTCCGCGCAGTCGGGCGTCGGGAACATTCACAGCCTGGGAGATAAGTGAACTCGAAAAGCGAGCGACTAGGCTTCCAGCACTTCGGCCACCTCCGGGGTAGTCGCTAGAATCATGTCGGCGCCTCGCTGGCGCAGTTCGGCTTCCTCCCCAAAACCGCACAACACGCCGACCGTCTGGCAACCGGCGGCCCGGCCGGCGCGGATGTCCACGGTGGTATCGCCAATCATCAAGCAAGCCTCGACCGGCACGCCCATCTGTTCGGCCGCCCACAAGATAGGGTCGGGATAAGGCTTGGTGTGAGGGCAAGTTTGAGCCGCAGCGATGCAGCGAAAGAACGGCGTCAGGTCGAAGCGCTCCAGGAAAGCCATCGTGGTGCGGCTGTCGCGGGCGCTGACCACCGCCAGCGGATAGCGGGGGGCGAGGCGCGCCAGCATTTCCCGCACGCCAGGGATGAGTTGGAAATGTTTCGGCTGCCTGCGGCCGAGGCGCGCGACCCAGTCCGCCAGGGCAAAAATCTCATCGTCCAGGCCAAGGCGGTCGGGGATGCCGATCAGGACGTTGGCCGGCGCTTCGCTGGCCATCACCAGACGGCGGGCAAGGCGCAGCAAGTCTTTGCGAGGAAAAAGAAAATGGAACGGCCGCAACAGGCGGACCAGCCGCTGCACCAGAACATCGTCCGTGTCGCTCAACGTGCCGTCAACATCGAAGCACAGGGCGCGGATGCGGGAAACGTGCAAAGGCATGCCAACCTCCTGGAAGACAATTTGGTGTCCATTTTACCGCCTTTCGGCAAAAAAGTCCCCAATCCGGCTATAATAAGGCACGTTCGGCGGGAACGCCAACGTTGTGCTGGCCGATACACAAAGGAGTATCCATGACTCGGAAACGAAACGACTTGTTAATCCCAGAAAACAGCGGTTTCTTTCAGGAGCTGATTTTGCGCCTGAAACTGATTTGGCGGCTGATGGGTGACCGGCGGGTCAACTTCCTGCTGAAAATCCTGCCGGTTGCCTCGCTGGTTTACTTGTTCTGGCCCATCGACGCCATCAGCCTGCCGGTCATCGGCGCGCTGGACGATGCCGCCGTGCTCTGGGTGGGTTCGACCCTGTTCGTCAGTCTCTGCCCGGAGGAAGTGGTTCAGGAACACCTGAACAGCCTGCGCAAAGTCATCACCGGCGCCTGGCGAGACGCTCCCCCAAGCACCGAAATCGTCGCGGCGGAGCCATCCGAATCGGACGATGAATAGCCTATATCCGACTTATGTCATCCAATATGCGCGATTAATCGGGTAAAATGGGGATGCTTGTCACTGGCAAGTCAACCGGCACGGCAGTACACTGCAAGTAGTGACGGAGGTTCGAATGGCTCACAAGACATGGGAAGTGACCAAAGTTTGTTTCTGCGAGCATGTCGGCAAGCAGGTCGCGCTGGAGGCGGAGGTCATCTACCCCATTGATTATCTGCCCGATCCGCCGCGCGTGCGGGCGTTGCGCTGTTCGCAGGGCGTGTACTGTAATCAGATGCAGCAAGCCGCCTGCAAATGGGCCGGCACGAACCCCGATGTGGACCCTTTCCGGCAATAGACCGCATCGGACACGACCGCCGCGAGACGAAAAGTGCCAGGGAAAGTCTTTGGCGGCTTCTCAATCTGTCGAGAATAAAGCCAAATGAATTTCCGGCCTGCTTCCAAAGGCCGTAAAGTGAACAATAGAGACCGCCCAACCGGCGGTCTCTATACTTTTTGGACTGCAACGGCAGGATGCTCTATTTACGATTCCCGCTCGGCAGGAGGCGCGGCCGGGCCGTAATCCAGCACATCGCGCACGCCTGTCCCTGGTTCGGGCGGGCCTACAATTCCCTGTTCCTCCAGGGTGTCGATCAGCCGGGCGGCGCGGGTGTAGCCGATACGCAGCCGGCGCTGGAGCATCGAAACCGAGGCCCGGCCTTCGCGGCGCACCAGATCGGTGGCCTCGGCCAGGAGCGGGTCGCCTCTCATTTCGGGTTCCATCTCGAACATCGGCACCTGGCGCAGCGGCACACCGCCGGCGACGGGAACGTCCACAATGCCGGGCGTCCCGGCCGCGGCGTAAGGGCTGGAGGCGCCGGCCTGCGCCCGCCAGTAATCCACCAAACGGGCGATTTCGATATCCGAGACGAAGACGCCTTGCAGGCGCACCGGCGCGGGGGCGTCGGGGGCCTGGAAGAGCATGTCGCCGCGCCCAAGCAGGCGTTCCGCCCCCGGTTGGTCGAGGATGACGCGGCTGTCGGTGTTGGAAGCCACGGCAAAAGCGATGCGGGCCGGGAAATTGGCCTTGATGAGGCCGGTGACCACGTCCACCGAGGGACGTTGAGTCGCAATCACCACGTGGATGCCGGTGGCGCGCGCCAGTTGCGCCAGGCGGGTGATGGTGCGCTCGGTTTCATCGGGAGCAATCATCATCAGGTCGGCCAATTCGTCAATGACCACCACCAGTTGCGGCAAACGCTTGCCGCCCTGAGCCGCCATGCGGGCGTTGTAATCCTGAATGTTGCGCGCTCCGATTTCGGCAAATTTATGGTAACGGTTGTCCATCTCGCGGGTCATCCATTGCAGCGCGCCGACCACGCGCTCGATCTCGACCACCACCGGCGCCAGCAGGTGCGGCACGCCATTGTAGCCGGTCAATTCGACTCGTTTGGGATCCACCAGAATCAGGCGCAGGTCATCGGGGGTGTTGTGCAACAGGAAACAGGTCAGGATGGCATTGACGCACACCGACTTGCCCGAACCGGTCGTCCCGGCGATGAGCAGGTGCGGCATGTTCTCCAGGGTGGTCGCTTTCGGGTGACCGGCCACATCTTTGCCGAGAGCAAAGCGCAGCGGTGAGCGCAGGCGCTGGAAAATCTCGCTCTCGACCACCTCACGCAGGGAGACCAGCGACATTTCCTCGTTTGGCACCTCGATGCCGACATAGCCGCGCCCCGGCACCGGGGCCTGGATGCGGATGCGCGGGGCAGCCAGCGCCAGCGCCAGGTCGTCGGCCAGCGAGGCAATCTTGCCGACCCGCACACGCGTCTGGCCGGTGCGGGTCTCGATGAACAGCGGCTCGACCCCGAACATCGTCACCGTCGGGCCGCGGCTGATTTCGACCACCTGAGCCGGCGCGCCGAAGGAGGCCAGAGTCTCTTCGATCAGGCGGGCGCGCTTCTCGATGAATTCCTCGTTCACCGCCGGGGCCTGCGGTTTTTCCAGGATGTCGCCGACCTGTGGCAAAACCCACTGCATGGGCTGGACGGCAGGGACGCCGAGGCGCGGCGCAGCCGGGGGAACAGAGACGGTCGGCGGCGTTCCGGCGGGCCGCCGGAAAGGCGTCAACTCCTCCGCCGGTGCGGGCGGAGTCGCTTCGGCCGGATTCGAGGGCGTGGGGCGCGGCCGCACCCGACGCATCTCTTCGAGCAGCGGCCCCACCCAGGCGAACATCTCCTGCAGGCTCACATCGAGGCTCAGGGCCAGGGCAATCAGCAGCCAGGCCAGCAGCAGGACGGCCGTCCCGGCGCCGCCGATCGCGCCGACCAAACTTTGCTGGAACAAGGCGCCCAGATAGCCGCCGCCCGTCCCCTGACGGGCGCGTTCGAGAGCGGTTTCAGCCGGGCCGCTCAGGCCGTGAAAAACGATGGTCAGGTTGACGAACAGCAGAATCAAACCGGTGATGCGCGCCGCCGAAAGAGTCGGCAGGCGCTCGACCCGCCGGGCGATCAACCAGGCCCCCAGTCCGATCAGCCCAAAAGGCAAAAGGTACACTCCCCAGCCGAACAGCGCTTTCAGCCCCCTGACCCACAATCCCAGCAAACCGCCGCCTGCCGAGAACAGGCTGAGGAGAGTCAGCAGGCCGATCAGGGCCAGAACAGCCCCGATCAGGTCCATTTTGCGCTCGGCCGACAGGCCGCTCAACAGAACGGGATTTTTCTCCTCCCGGCGGGAGGTCGGCGGCGAGGTGCGCCGCCTCGACCCGCCGCCGGCGCGGCGCGCTGACGGTTTGCGCCTCGCCGTTGCGCCTCTCGTGCCGGCCGAACGTCTGGAAGAACGCCTCTTGGCGCGTGTGATGGGCATAGATAGATTCATTATAGCACAAATGGTCTACTCTCGCCGCGCCGGAGGGGGACAATTGTGGAATTCCCGAAACCGGGCGGGGGACGGCGCGGGGCCGCGGCCGGAAAACCCCGACTTTGTGCTGCAATCCCTTTGACATTTGAAGCCCGTGCGACTAAAATGAATGAAAATCTTCGCCAAGCACAGTTCTAAGGAGCACCCCCCGTGAGCAAGTGGCCTGGGAAATACATCATTGGTCTGACGGGCAACATCGCCACCGGCAAAAGCGTCGTCCGCAAAATGCTGGAGCACCTCGGCGCCTACGGGATTGACGCCGACGCCCTGGCTCACCGCGCTATGGCCAAAGGCGCCCCCGGCTATCAACCGGTCCTCGACACCTTTGGCAAAATCATCCTCGACAGCAGCGGCGAGATCGACCGCGCCAAACTGGGGCGCATCGTCTTTGCCGACCCCGAAAGCCTGAGGGCGCTCGAAAAAATCATCCACCCGCTGGTAGAACAGGCCATTGACCTCCTCGTCCAGCGCGCCAGCCAGCGCATCATCGTCATCGAGGCCATCAAATTGCTCGAAGGCCCGCTGGCAGCCGCCTGCGACACCATCTGGGTCACGTTTGCCCCGCCCCATCTTCAAAAGGAACGCCTGATGAGCAAGCGCGGTATGAGCGAGGCCGAGGCCCTCCAGCGCATCGAAGCCCAGGGGGCGCAGGAAATCAAGACCGCCGCGGCCAACGTCGTCATTCAAAACGTCGGCTCGTTCGAGGACACCTGGAAACAGGTCACCGCCGCCTGGAAAGTCATCTCGCCGATCACCGACACCAGCCCGGTGGTCATGAGAAAGGCGAAAGTAGGCGAACTGGCCGTCCAGCGCGGGCGGCCGCGCGATTCGTCCAACATCGCCAATTTGATCACCCGCCTGAGCGGGGGCGCCCGTCCGCAGACGCAGGAAGATGTCATGGCCGCCTTTGGCGAAAAAGCCTTCCTGCTGCTGATGAGCGGCGACCAACTGGTAGGGCTGGCCGGCTGGCAAGTCGAAAACCTGGTGGCGCGCACCACCGATATGTACATTGACCCCCTCATCCCGCTCGACCAGGCCATCCAGACTCTGATCAAGGAAGTCGAACGCGCCTCCCAGGACCTGCAGTGCGAGGCCTCGCTCGTCTTCGTCCCGCCGCAACTGGCCGCCCAGGAGTCCATCTGGAAAGACCTTGGCTACGAACGCCGCTCGCCGCAAACGCTGGGCGTTCAGGCCTGGCAGGATGCCGCCCTGGAATCCCAGCCGCCGAATACCATCCTGCTCTTCAAACAACTGCGCCAGGACCGCGTCCTGCGTCCCATCTAGGCAGCGGTTGTGGGCAGCCCACAAAAGGCATGGCCGTCTAGCCCAAGCGTTTCCAGCCGCTTGCCTGAACGCCTTTTCCCTCGATCACCGTGTCCGAACTGCTGAGCGATCTCTTGTTTATTTTCCAGCGCCTCGACTGGCTGGGGATGGTGGACATCCTGCTGGTCACGCTGATTCTGTTCGGCATTCTCTACCTGGTGCGCGACACCCAGGCGATGGTCTTGCTGCGCGGCGTGATCTTCCTGCTCATCGTCACGGTCCTGTTGACCAGCCTGGCCGATCTGCCGGCGTTCTCGTGGCTGGTGCGCACCGCCCTTCCGGCGCTGCTGTTTGCCATTCCGGTCATTTTCGCCCCCGAAATCCGCCGCGCCCTCGAACGAATTGGCCGCGCCGGCACCTTCCAGACCGGCGGCGGCAAGAAAAGCGGCCTGGCCATGCAAACGACCATCCAGGCCGTCGTCGGCGCCGCGGCGCGGCTTTCGGCCCGCCAACATGGGGCGCTCATCATCCTGCAGCGCTTCGACCGGCTGGACGAGTACATCCGCAGCGGCGTCGTCATTCGCGGGCAGGTCACCCCCGACCTGTTGATTCAAATTTTCTACCCGAACACTCCCCTGCACGATGGAGCGGTCGTCATTTCGGGAGACCAAATTGTGGCAGCCGCCTGCGTCATGCCGCTTTCGGCCAGCGACATCCTGGCCCGCACCCCAGAACGCCAGATGGGATTGCGCCACCGCGCCGCCCTGGGCATCTCCGAAGCCTCCGATGCCATCGCGGTCGTCGTCTCCGAAGAGACCGGCGCCATCTCGATTGCCCACGCCGGGCGCATGATTCGCCGCCTCGACCCCGAACGGCTGGAAAACATCCTGATTGCCTTTTACAACCCTGAAAAGCCCGAGCGCGAAAATTTCTTCCGCCGTCACTTTCCGTATCTGTTCCCTCGCAAGGACGAGTGACCCATGCTTCGCTGGCTGAACACCAACCTGCGCCTGTTCCTGCTCGCCTTTGCCCTGGCGCTCGCCGTTTGGGTTTCGGCCGTCACCTCGGCCGACCCGGACGAGACGCGCACCTATCCGGGCGCCGTCCCCATCGAATATATCGGCCAGGACCCCGGTCTGGTCGTCATCGGGCAGGTGCCGCAAAGCGTCCAACTGACCCTGCGGGCGCCTCGCTCGGTCTGGAATCAGTTGCTGGCCAACAACGAGGCGATTCGGGTGGTGGCCGACCTGTCGGGGCTGGATGCCGGTCAGAACGCCGTGACGCTCCAGGTTCAGGTCCGGCCGCAGCCGGTGCGCGTCCTGGAAGTCACGCCGGCCACCATTTACCTGAGCCTTGAACCGCTCGCCACCCGCAGCCTGCCCGTCGAGGTGGACCTGGTCGGCGAACCGGCCATCGGTTACCAGGTCGGCGAACTGAGACTAGACCCCGCCCAGGCCGCCATCTCCGGCCCCCAATCAGCCGTCGAACGCGTCGCCCGCCTGCAGGCCAGCCTGGAATTGAGCAGCGCCCGCGAACCCATCGAAAGGACAGTCGCCCTCCAGGCCATCGACCAGAACGGTGCGCCGGTGACGGGCGTCACCATCCAACCGGCCAGCGTCCAAATCAGCCTGCCGGTGACGCAAATCGGCGGCTACCGCGACCTGGTCGTCAAAGTGGTCACGCGCGGCCAGCCCGCCAGCGGTTACCGCCTGACCAACATCTCCCCCTCTCCCCTGGTGGTAACGGTCTATTCTGCCAACCTCGACCTGATCAACTCGCTGCCCGGCTACGTGGAGACCATGCCGCTCGACCTGAGCGGCATGCGGGACGACCTGGAAACCCGTCTGAATCTGGTCTTGCCGAGCGGCGTTACCCTGGTGGGGGAACAAACCGTCCTGGTGCAGGTCGGGATTGCCCCCATCCAGGGTGGGCTGACGCTCTCTTACCGGCCCATCGCGATTGCCGGGCTGGGCAGCGGACTGCAGGCGCAGGTCTCCCCGGCCACAGTGGACGTGATTCTCTCCGGCCCGCTGCCGGCCCTCGACAGTTTGCAAACCAGCGACATCCGCGTCACCGTCAACCTGAATGGACTCGGCCCCGGCGTTTACCAGATTGCCCCTCTCATCGAAATCCTGGCCCCCGACGTGACCGTCGAATCGGTCCTGCCGGCCACCGTCCAGGTCACCATCACCAGTTTGAGCACCCCCACCCCCTGAGCCATGGCTGTCAAACCGGTCGTTGCCCTTGTCGGCCGCCCCAACGTGGGCAAAAGCACGCTGTTCAACCGCCTGGCAGGCGAACGCCTGGCCATCGTTGACGAGACTCCCGGCACCACCCGCGACCGCCTGGTGGCCGAGGCCGAGTGGACGGACGTGTATTTCGACATCGTTGACACGGGCGGCATTGACCCCACCCACGGCGGCAAGACCCCTCTTTCGGTGGGTTCGGCCGAGTTCATCGAACAGATTCGCGCCCAGGCGCTGATGGCCGTCCAAGATGCCGACGCCGTCCTGTTTCTGACCGACGGGCAGGCCGGCGTCACGCCCGCCGACCGCGAAGTCGCCGATATCCTGCGCCGCCGCCAGAAGACGGTCGAGGGCCGCCCCTGGCCGCCCATCTTCGTGGTGGTCAACAAATGCGAGAGCGCCCAATCTCGCCAGGCCGCGGCTGAATTCTACGAACTCGGTCTGGGCGAGCCGTATCCCATTTCGGCCCTGCACGGCACCGGCACCGGCGATCTGCTCGATGCCCTGGTCGCCGCTTTTCCACCGGCCACCCCCGGCGAAGCAGATGACTCGGTCAAGATTGCCATCGTCGGCAAGCCCAACGCCGGCAAATCCAGCCTGCTCAACCGCCTGGTCGGCGAGGAGCGCGCCATCGTCAGCCCCATTCCGGGGACAACCCGCGACGCCATCGACACCCGCCTGGTCGTCAACGGCCTGCCGGTCACCCTGATCGACACCGCCGGCATCCGCAAGCGCGGCAAAATCCAGCCGGGGGTCGAGCGCTACAGCGTCCTGCGCTCCTTCAAGGCCATCGAACGGGCCGATGTCGTCCTCCTGCTGATTGACGCCGTCGAAGGCATCACCGCCCAGGACGAACACATCGCCGGCTTTATCCTGGACGCCTGGAAATCATGCGTAGTGCTGGTCAACAAATGGGACGCGGTCGAGAAGGATACCTATACGCTGGATGCCTACACGCATCAGGTGCGGCAGGCGCTCAATTTCATGGACTACGTCCCGATTCTCTTTATCTCGGCCAAGACCGGGCAACGCGTCGGTCAGGTGCTGCCGCTGGCGTTGCGCGTTCAGGAAGAGCGCCTGGCGCGCATCACCACGGCCATGCTCAACCGCGTCTTGCGCGAAGCCCAAGACCGTCAACCCCCGCCGACCCGCGCCGGCCGGCAACTCAAAATCTACTACGGCTCACAGGTGCGCAACGACCCGCCGACCTTCGTACTGCACGTCAACGATCCCAAACTGGCCCACTTCTCCTACCTGCGCTACCTGGAGAATCGCTTTCGCGAAACGTATGGCTTCCTCGGCACCCCCATCCGCATCATCGTCAAGGGCCGCCGCGAAAAGGAATAGAAACCTTTTAGAGCGGACTTCCATGGCCTGAGCCAGGATTTTCAATCCCCGGCCAAGACGGGCAGGTAGTTACCCTTTTAGACTATAATAAGGCAGCCCAGACCAAAGAATTCCAGAAAATTATCCCTTGAAAGGATGTTGGTTTTTTATGGAAATCGTCGAAACTCCCCTGGCCGGCAGTTTCATTTTGGAAGAGGTGGAAAAAGACCTGCGCAGCGGGCGCTTCACCTACGTGCGCACCCGCCTGCCCCCCGAACCCAACGGTTACCTGCACATCGGCCACTGTAAAGCCTTTCTCATTGACTATTACACGGCCAAAGCCTTCAACGGCGAACTCTATCTGCGTTTCGACGACACCAACCCCGCCAAAGAAGAGACCGAATACGTAGAAGCCATCAAAGAAGACGCCCGCTGGCTGGGCATCGAGTGGGTCAAGGAAACCTACGCCTCCGATTACTTCGACCGCCTCTACGAATGGGCCATCCGGTTGGTCAAGAAAGGGCTGGCCTACGTGGATGACCAATCGCCCGAGGAGGTCAGCGCGACGCGCGGCACGCTGACCGAGCCCGGCAAAGAATCCCCCTACCGCAACCGCTCGGTGGAGGAGAACCTCGACCTGCTCGAGCGCATGAAGAACGGCGAGTTCCCCGAAGGCAGCCGCGTCCTGCGCGCCAAAATCGACATGGCGCATCCCAACATCGTCATGCGCGACCCCGTGATGTACCGCATCATGAAAATCCGCCACCACCGCACTGGCGATAAATGGTGCATCTATCCTCTCTATGACTGGTCGCACGGTCAGAACGACTCGATGGAGGGCATCACCCACTCGCTTTGTTCGCAGGAATACATCATCCATCGCCCGCTCTACGAATGGTTCCTGGAACAACTGGACGAGTTCCGCTCGCGTCAGATCGAATTCTCGCGCCTCAACCTGACCTACGCCATGATGAGCAAGCGCAAACTGCGCAAACTGGTCGAAATGGGCGTGGTGCGCGGCTGGGACGACCCGCGCCTGACCACCCTGCGCGGTCTGCGCCGGCGCGGCGTCACCCCCGAGGCCATCATCCAATTCGTCTTGGGAACCGGTGAAACCCGCAACGACAGTTGGGTAGATATGGCCCAGTTCGAGGCCGTCATCCGCGACGACCTCAACCGGCGCGCTCTGCGCCGCATGGCCGTCCTCAGACCGCTCAAACTGGTCATTGACAATTACCCCGAGGGTCAGGTCGAGGAAATGGAGGCGCTCAACAACCCCGAAGACCCGTCGGCCGGGACTCGCCGGGTGCCGTTCTCGAAAGTGCTGTACATCGAACAGGACGACTTCCGCGAAACGCCGCCGCCCAAATATTTCCGTCTCTACCCCGGCAACGAGGTCCGTCTGCGCTATGCCTACCTGGTCACCTGCACCGGCGTGGTCAAAGACCCGCAAACGGGCGCGGTGACCGAAGTCCACTGCACCTACGACCCGGCGACGCGCGGCGGCGACGCCCCCGACGGCCGGAAAGTCAAAGCCACCATCCACTGGGTCTCGGCCGAACATGCGGTTAAAGCAGAAGTACGCCTCTACGAGCAACTCTTCACCGTCGAACGACCGGACGATGTCGAAGACCTCGACCGCATCATCAACCCCCGCTCGCTCGAAGTGCTGACAGGATGCATGGTCGAGCCGTCGCTTGCCGAGGCCAACCCTGGCGACAAGTTCCAGTTCGAGCGCCTCGGCTACTTCTGCATGGACCCGGATTCTGCCCCCGGCAGGCCGGTCTTCAACCGCACGGTGACGCTCAAAGACACCTGGGCAAAAATCGAAAAGAAACTCGGCTGAACGAGAGACAGACGCCGCCCAAAATGGACAGGTCGGATAGATGGGCAATCCGACCTGTCTGTTTGTTTTGCGTTGCAGGCGAGGGGCGCCCCAAAAGCGGGCTGAAACTCCCCTTCGCCGCCTCCGCCGGCGCTGGGGGAACGGCCGGCGTTTATTTCATCGCTTCCAGAACCTCGATGGCCGCCCGCAGGCGAGCCAGGACTTTCTCCTTCCCCACAATCTCCATGCTCTCGAACAACGGCGGGCTGACGGTTTGCCCCGTCACGGCCACGCGCAAGATGCCGAACACCTGACCGGCGCTCAGCCCCATCTCCTCGATCAGGCGGCGCAGCGGCGGCTCGGCCAGGGCCGGCGTGATTTCGGGCAAGGCATCCAGGATAGCGTAGGCGCGGCGGGCCACCTGCGCCGATTGGGCCGCCGTCAGCCCCTTGGCGACCAGGTCCTCCGGCTTCGGAGTCACCGTCTCGCGAAAGAACCAGGCAGCAAAAGGCAGACAATCGTCCAGCGTCACCAGGCGGTCGCGAATGAGAGGAACGATGCGGAGCAAAACGACCTCGTCCACCGCCAGGCCGGCCCCCAGGAAATACGGCTTCAGGCGGGCAGCCAGGTCTTCGTTCGGCAGGCGGCGGATGTGGGCGCCGTTGAAGTGGTCGAGTTTGGCAAAATTGACCGCCGCCGGCGAGGCAGTCAGGTGGTGGATGTCGAAGCGGGCGATCATCTCATCCAGGGTCATGATATCGTCTTCCGGCACGCCCCAGCCCATCAGCACAATCCAGTTCAGCACGCCTTCGGGAATGTAGCCCAGGTCTTTCATATCGGTGATGAAGATAGAATGTCCATCCTTGAGCGCCTCGGCGGCCTCGCGCTTGCTCATCTTGCCCTTGCCCGACGGCTTGAGGAAAACCGACAGGTGAACGAAAACCGGTTCCTCCCAGCCAAAGCCGCGCAGCACATGAGCGTGGAGCGGCAAAGAGGGCAGCCATTCCGAGCCGCGAATCACATGGGTAATTCCCATCAAGTGGTCGTCCACCATCGCCGCCAGGTGATAGGTGGGCAAGCCGTCAGACTTGAGTAGAATCGAATCGTCCAGGGCGGCGTTCTCGGTCGTGATTGGACCTCGGAGCAGGTCGGTGACCGTAATAGTGCCCTCCTTCGGCATCTTGAACCGAATGACGTATTTCTCGCCCGCCCGGACGCGCCGACGGGCCTCATCCGGATCGAGGCCGCGGCAAGCGCCATCGTAGCGCGGGTTTTGCTTGTTGGCCATTTGCTGCTTGCGCACCTGTTCCAGGCGTTCCGGCGAACAGAAACAGGGGAAGGCATGGCCGCGCTCGACCAGTTTCCAGGCGTGTTCGTGATAGATTTCGCGCCGCTCGCTCTGGCGATAGGGGCCACACGGACCGCCGATATCGGGGCCTTCGTCGTACTCGATGCCCAGCCAGCGCAGCCCCTCGATCAACTCCTCCTCCGCGCCGGGGACGAAGCGCTTGCGGTCGGTGTCTTCGATGCGCAGGATGAAGGTCCCTCCCGTGCGGCGCGCCAGGAGAAAGGGATAAAGCGCCGAGCGTGCCGAGCCGAGGTGCATGCGGCCGGTCGGGGAGGGGGCGAAACGGGTGCGAACAGGTTGCAGGTCCAAACACAGCCTCCGTCAGAAATCCAGGGGTTTGTGACGCATGACCACGCTTTCGACCAGCCCCACGCCGATCATCAGTGAAAGCAGCCCGCTGCCGCCGTAACTAATGAAAGGCAGCGGCAGGCCGGTCACCGGAATCAGATTCAGGTTGACGGCGATGTTCACGGCTGACTGGAAGAAAATGAGAATGGCGACGCCGTAGGCCAGAAATGCCCCAAAGGGCTCGCGCGCCATGCGCGCCGCCCGCAGGCAGCGATAGATGATAAAGCCCAGCAAGACAATGACCAGCAAAGCGCCGACGAAACCGAACTCCTCGGCAATGACCGAGAAGATGAAATCGGTATGACGGACTTTCATGAAGCGCAGTTGGGTCTGAGTGCCGTGACCGTAGCCTTTGCCCGTCAGACCCCCGGAGCCAATCGCAATCAGCGCTTGCTGGACGTTGTACGTCGCGCCGTAACTGGCGGTCGGGTCAGGGAAAAGAAAATTGTAGATGCGCGCCTGCTGATAGGGTTCCATGAAAAAGAAAAAGGCCAGCACGAACAAAGCAAAACCGGCGACGCCGATTACAATCATTTGCCGGACCTCCAGCCCGGCCAGCCAGGCCATAGCCGCCCAGATGACCATGATGACGATGACATTGCTCAGATTGGGCTGGATGTAAATGAAACCGGCGATGCCGACCGCGATGAGCAGGCTTTTGAGCAACCACCACCAGGAACGGGGTTGTTCGATGGTGCGAGAAAAATAATAGGCCAACGAGATAATCACCACAATCTTGGCCAGTTCGGTCGGCTGGATGGACACCAGGCCGGTCTCGATCCAGCGGGCCGCCCCAAAGCGTTGGCCGCCGACGAAATACAGGAGCAGCAAGAACAGGACGACGGCCAGATACATCCAGCGAACGGCGCCGCCCCACAGGCGGTAATCAACGGCGGACACAATCAAAATGACCAGAAAACCCAAACTGGCCCAAGTAATTTGGCGGCTGGGCAATTCGGCCAGCGTCTCGTTGCCGGCGATCGCCGAGCGAATCATCGCTACGCCGAAGATCATGGTCAGAACGACCATGCCCAACAGCCAGAAATCGAAATGACGCCAGTTCTCGGTGCGAAACATACTCTCTCTCCCCGAGGCCGTCCCAAACGCGGGGCGAAGTTTCATTTCGCCGCCGGTGGCGCAACAGTCTGCCCGCGACCGCTATAGTCGGCGGCCTGGCACTCTGCTCATCGCCCGCTGGGACGAACCCGGAACAGATGCTCTCGGCGCGGCTCGACTCAATAGGCTCTGCGCCGGGCGTTGCTGCGCAAGGGAATGTCGGCCACCAGGCGCTGGGAACGCCCCTCCTGGGCTACGCGAATATCAACGGCGGAGGCGTCAATTTCCACATGGCGGGAAATGGTAGCGATCAAATCGTCTTTGAGGAGATCCAGTTCGGCCGGCGTCAGGTCGGTGCGGTCATGAATCAGCACCAGTTGCAGGCGTTCCTTAGCGCTGCTGGCGCTGCGACGGCGTCCAAAGAGAGGCGACATATTATTTCCTCCCGGCGAAGATGCGCTGCAAAAGATTTTGGGTCTCCAAGTCCAGGAAAGGCACATTCTCGCCCAACAAACGCCGGGCAATATTCTGGAAGGCCAGGCCGGCGCGGCTCTTGCCATCCAGGGCCAGCGGCGTCCCCCGGTTGGAGGCGACCAGAACATTCTCGTCCTCCGGCACGATGCCGATCAATTCGATGGCCAGCAAATCGAGCACGTCTTCCACCGAAAGCATGTCGCCGCGCTTGACCATGGCCGGGTTGAGGCGGTTGATGATGAGCGCGGCCGGCCCTTTCTCTTCGGCGTCCAGCAGGCCGACCACCCGGTCGGCGTCGCGCACCGCCGAGACCTCGGGGTTGGTCATGACCAGCACTTTATCGGCCGGGGCGATGGCGTTGCGGAAGCCGCGCTCGATGCCGGCTGGCGAGTCGATCAAAATCCAGTCACATTCGGGGCGCAATTCATCGCACAAACGCACCATGTCACTCGGCGAAACGGCGCTTTTGTCGCGCGTCTGGGCGGCAGGGATGAGGTAGAGTTCGGGCAGGCGTTTGTCGTGAATCATGGCCTGGCGCAGACGGCAGCGTCCCTCGACCACATCCACCAGGTCGTAGACGATGCGGTTTTCCAATCCCATCACCACATCGAGATTGCGCAGGCCGATGTCGCCGTCAATGCAGACCACCTTTTGAGCGCGCGAGGCCAGGGCAACGGCAATATTGGCGACCGCGGTCGTCTTGCCAACGCCGCCCTTTCCCGAAGTAATCGTGACCACTTTTGCTGTCATGCTACCATCCTCGCTATCCATTCATTGCCAGGGTTCGGCCACCAAACGGCCGTCCTTGAGTCGAGCCACCTCCGGCCCTATGTCGCCCTTCTTTTTGGGCGAAACGGCGATCTCGCCCGCAATGCGCAACTGGGTGGGGGCCAGTTCCAGGGCGCAGACGACCGCCTGTTCGTCGCCCGCCGCGCCGGCATGGACGACGCCGCGCAGCCGGCCCCAGACGATGACCGAACCGCCGGCGATCACCTCCCCGCCGGGGTTGACATCGCCGAACACCACCACCGGGCCGGGGTATTCGACCCGCATGCCTGAGCGAACCGTCTGCCTGATCCATAGGGCCATGTTTTCGGGCGGCGCTTCGAGCGGGCGCGGTTCTTCGGGATGCGGCTTCGAGAGGCGGGTGGCCAGGCCCAGGTTTTGCGCCGTCTGCTCGGTGAGCGGCGATTCGCTCAAGACTGCCCACAAACTGAGGCCGCGTTCCGAGAGCAGATCGCGCAGGGACGACAATTCGGCTACACGCAAGGCGTGCGCGCCCACATCCAAGACCAGGCGCCCTCCCTGAAAGAAAGCCGGCTGCTCGTCAATCTGCCGCAGCAACAATTCCTGCAACTCAGCCCAGGGGGCATCCCCCAATGTCACGAGCAAGCCATCTCGCAAACCTTTGATTTGAATCGGGCCAGAGGTCGCGCTCATTTTCCCGTGATTATAGCATGAAGTTCGCCGGATACTTTCTCTCGTCAGGGAGTCGCGCCCTCGGCAATGTCAATGGATTTGATTTCGAAATAGGCGTCCATCACCATGCGAACGACCGGCGCAGCCACTACGCCGCCCTCTCCGCCGTTGTACATGAAAGCGATGATGATAATTTCCGGGTTGTCGTAAGGCGCGTAGGCCAGCGTCCAGGAGTGAGTCGGCCAGTTGCCGAAGGAGCAACGGTTCTGGGCCAGGGCCACATCGTCGCAGTATTCGGCCGTGCCGGTCTTGCCGGCCACCGCAATCGGATAGTTGCTGAAGGAGTAGGAGCGGTTGAGCGTGCCCAGCGGCTCGGTGACGGCCATGCGCATGCCACGCTGGACGCTCTCGACCACCCACGGCTCGACCGTCTTGAACAGGCCGGTGCTGGTGCAATAGCCGCCCTCGCAGCGGAAATCCTCGATGACCGGGTCGGTGGTGATGTCCCAGCGCACAGTCGGGACAAAGGGCGAAATTTGGTAACTGCCCGCCTCCAGCGGCTGGGCGGTAACGGTATGGGCAACCGGATTCCAATAGCGCGTCAGGACATTGCCCTGGCCGTCGCGAATTTCGCGGATGATGGTGGGCTGCATCAGGGCGCCATCGTTGGCGATGGTCGCTCCAGACATCAACACCTGCAAGGGCGTCGCCAGAACGTAGCCCTGGCCGACGGAGGCGATATACGTATCGCCGGTTGACCAGTTCTCGCCGCGGTTGATGCGTTTCCAGGTAGGGTCGGGGATGAGGCCCGAGGCCTCGCCCGGCAATTCGATGCCCGACGGCTGGTCATAGCCCAGGCTGCGGGCATATTGCTGCAGACGCCAGATTTCCAGGCCGTTTTCGATCTCGCCGGGGTAACCGCCGCCCAATTTGTAGAAACAGACGTTGCTCGAATAGGCTATGCAGTGCAGAAAATCAATTTGGCCGAAACCTTCGGGGTTCTGGTCGTAAATCCAGTCGCGGAAGGGGCGCACATTGCCGGGGTCGGTGGGCGAGAAGCGCTCGGTGAGCAGAAGTTCGCCGGGAGCGTCAATGATTTGAGTCAGCGTCACCACCCCTTCGTTCAGAGCGCCGGTCGCAGTGGACAATTTGAAGGTTGAACCGGGCGGGAATTCGGCTGAGATGGCCGAGTTGATCAACGGGTGACGCGGGTCCTGTTCCAGTTGGCGATAGTAGTATTCAGGGATGATGCGCGCCAGGCGGTTGTTTTCGTAAGTGGGATACTGCGCCATGGCCAGAATTTCCCCCGTCTGGGGATTCATGGCAATCACGACGCCGCTCGAAATGCGGATGTAGCCGTAGTAATTGTTCCAGGACTGGATTTCGGTCTCCAGGGCGGCCTGGGCGGCAGCCTGCAGACGGGTGTCGATGGTCAGCACGACGTTGTTGCCCGGCGTGGCCGGCACGGGCGGCTGGAGGTTGCGCAGTTCCTGACCGGCCACATCCACCTCGACCACCCGCCGGCCGGGCACGCCGATCAGTTCCTCGTCCATCGCTAATTCGATGCCGGCGTAACCGACCTTATCGCGGTCGGGGTCGAAACCCTGGGCGCGGTACTCCTCGGCTACGCTGGCCGGAATCGGCCCCAGAAAGCCGACCACGTTGGCGGTCAGGTAACCGGTCGGATAGTCGCGCACCGGTTCGATCTGGATGCCCACTCCCGGCCATTCGGCCGAGCGCTCGCGCACGATCATCGCAATTTCCTGGCTGACGTTGCACTGGATTTGGACCGGATCGTAGGGAGCGTTCGATTCGCCCAGCGCCACCCACTGGGCGATGCCGGGGCCGGGCGTGCAGGCGCGCAGCAATTTGGCCTGTTCGACGCTCTCCTCGGTGAGCGGGAAACCGGTCGGCATGCCGGTCAGGGCCGAGAGTTCGCGGTAGATGCGTTCGACATCGGCGGGGTCGTCGGGCAGATAGGCGGGCGTGATGACAATGTTGTAGGAGGCGATGTTGCGCGCCAGAATATAGCCGCGCCGGTCGTAGATGATGCCGCGTTGAGGCGGCACGCTGATTTCCTCGGTGCGATTGTCTTCGGCCTGGAGCATCCATTCCTGAGCCTCGATGAATTGAAGGCGAATCAGGCGCGCTGTGAAAACGATGAGCACGATTCCCATCACAAGATAGACGCTCAGGAAGCGCCAAAAGCGCAGCGGCGAAAGCGAAGCGGCCGTCCTCATGCCTCCACCTCCGATGGATAGAGCCAGGCCGCCAGGTCGCGGATGAGAGGGTAGATGAGCACGCCAAGCGCCAGATTCAAAAACACGCTCGGCAGAGTAATCAAATCAAACGAATCGCCCAACAACAAAGGATTACCGGCCAAGCGGAGAGATATGAACGACAGTCCATGCATCCACAGCGTGCTGGTCAGGGTCACCAGAAACATCGCCAGGAAAGGTGCCTGCCAGATTCGCCGCCGCAACGATTGCGCCAAACCAACTGCGCCCAGATAGCCCAGCAGAGGTACGTACCAGGCCAGGCCAGAAACGTAACCGACCAGCAGGCCTCCCAGCAACCCCCATACCCAGGCCCAGCGCACGCGTTCCTGCAATCCCCAGGCAATCAGAATCAGCATCGGCAGGTCGGCGCTGCCAAACAACAGGTTGACGCGGCCGACCATGGCCAATTGCAGCATCAGGGCCAATCCCAGCACGGGCAGAGAAAGCAGAATTTCCCACATAGGCGTTCAGGGGGAGGGCACAAGCGGCGAAATATCCACCGGCCGGAAGTTGGTAATCACCAGGACGTAGTACAGGCGGCTGAAATCCACCGTCGGCTGGATGACGGCCTGTTGGAACAATTCGTAGTCGAATTTGCGGACGGTCACGACCTGCCCAACCAGCAGATTGGGCGGATAGCCTCCGCCCAGGCCGGATGTCAGGACCACGTCTCCGGCCTGCACGGTGACATCCTGCGGAATCATCTCCAGGGAAAGTTCGCCGGTGATTGAGCCGATCAGCAAGGCCTCCGTTTCCGATCCCTGCAGGCGGACATTGACCTGCGAGGCCGGGTCGGTGATCAGGCGAACGCGCGCCGCCTCGGCCGCGACCGCTTCGACCCGCCCGACCAGCCCTTGCTCGGTGACGACCGGCATACCCGGCCGAATGCCCTGGCTTGAGCCGACATCAATGATGACATAATGCAGGAACGGGCTGGGATCCCGCCCGATGACGTTGGCCATCCGGTAATCGCTTTCCGGATTGGTGCGGGCAAAATTGACCAGTGCCGCCAGAATCTCGGTCTCGGTCACCTGCTGTTGGAGTTGGACGATTTGCCCCTGCAGGCGGGCGACTTCCGCCCGCAGTTGGGCGTTCTCGCGGCGCAGGGAAATCAGGTCACGCGGCACGGTCAGGAAGTCCACCAGAGCCAGGTAACGCTGCGAAAGCCAGGCCTGGGCGCTGACCGCCGCCCGTCCTGCCTGGCGGGTGGCCACATTGAAGTAGCCGCCGAGTGCCATCAGCACCAATCCGACGGCAATCAGCACAATAATGACAGTTTGCAGAGAACGGGGGGTTAGTCTTTTCATGGGAGGATAGAGCGCCGCGCCGGTTCGCGGCGGCGTCTCTAGTTGTGCCGCGTGCTGCCGCGTTCCAGGCCAACCAGGTACCTTTTCAGGCCCTCGAAATCGTCCAGGATCATGCCCGTGCCGCGCACCACGCACGTCAGCGGGTCTTCGGCCACCCAAACCCGCAGATTGAGTTCATCGCTCAAGCGGTCGGCCAGGCCTTGCAAGAGCGCCCCACCCCCGGCCAGACAAATGCCAATATCCATCAGGTCCGCTACGATTTCAGGGGGGGCTTCGTCGAGGGCATCCTTGATCGTGTCAACGATGACCTGCACCGAACCGGAAAGGGCCTCGCGCACCTCGACCGAGGAAATCTCGACCGACTCGGGCAGGCCGTTGATCAAACTGCGGCCGCGCACCTCGATGGTCTTCTCGACCGGCAAGGGGAAGGCCGAGCCGATGCTCCACTTGACCTGTTCGGCCACCCGCTCGCCGATGAGGACGTTGTACTTGTCGCGCACGTATTTGACGATTGCCTGATCCATCTCATCGCCGGCGACGCGCAGCGAACGGGAAACGACCACCCCTCCCATTGACATGACCGCCACCTCGGTCGTGCCGCCGCCGATATCCACGATCATGCTGCCGCGCGTCTCATTGATGGGCAAACCGGCCCCCAGGGCGGCCGCAATCGGTTCTTCTACCAGGTGCGCCTGCCGGGCGCCCGCCGAAATGGCCGCGTCATAGACGGCGCGCTTTTCCACCTCCGTCACGCCGCTGGGAATACCAATGACCACTCGCGGCCGGGGAATGGGCGCCACCGCCTGTTCATGCACTTTCCCGATGAAATATTCGAGCATGTACTCGGTGATTTCGAACTCCGAGATGACTCCATCGCGCAGCGGACGGATGACGACAATCGAACCCGAAGTCCGCCCCACCATTTCTTTGGCCTCCAGCCCCACCTTCAAGGGGTCGCGCGTCCGTTTGTCTATCGCCACCCACGAAGGCTCGTTAATGACAATACCTCGTCCGCGCACGTGGACGAGTGTGTTGGCCGTTCCCAGGTCGATCCCAATATCCAGGGAAAGCAGACCCAGAAGCCAGTTGAAGGGATTGAAAGCCAAAGCGACAGTGCTCCTCGACAAAGAATATGATGAAAATAATTATACCATGAGGGTTATGAGCAGTTTGTGAAATGGAACACGAAATTTGGCCGAGGTCAGCCGCCTGCCGGGGGCTGAATCAGCCGCTTGAGCGCCAGGAGGGTCATATCATCGGCCGGCGTCGGCGATTCCATAAAGGTCTCTGCCGCGGCCTCGAGCAAGTTCAGCAACTGGCGCGGCGAATCGCAAGCGTGGGCCTGGAAGTGCGCGAGCAGGCGCTCCACCCCAAATTGTTCCCCCGTCGGCGAAAAGGCCTCCGAAAGCCCGTCGGTGTACAACAGCAAACAGTCGCCGGGCTGCATCTCGAGGGACCTGTCCTCTAACGGCAAGTCGGGCAAGATGCCCAGGGCAGCACCGGTGCGCTCCAGGCTGGCGAGGTCAGTCGTTTCGGCGCGGCGCAGCAGCGGCGGGTTGTGACCGGCATTCGCGTAGGTCAGGCGGCCGCTCTGCAAGTCCACCACAGCGTAAAAAGCGGTCACGAACATCTCTTGTTCATTGTCCGGCAAAATGAGGGCATTGACCCGCCGCAAGGCCTCGGCCGGCGAGGGGAGGTCATAGACGACCGCCCGGACGAGGGTGCGCGTCAGGGCCATGAACAGGGCGGCCGGCACGCCCTTGTCGGAGACGTCGGCGATGAACAACCCCAGCCGTCCGCCGGGCAATTCGAAGACGTCGTAGAAATCGCCGCCGACCTCGCGGGCAGTGCGCCAACTGGCCGCCAGGTCCCAGCCTGGAATTTCGGGGAGGCGGTCGGGCAGGAAGGTTTCCTGAATCTGGCGCGCCACCTGGACTTCCTGCTCCAGCCGTTCGCGCAGGACCATCTCGCGCTGAAAGTGTTCGTTCTGGATGGCCAGCGCTACCTGCTGGGCAACGCCCTGGATGATTTCAACGCGCTTGTTACGGAAGCGCCTGCTCTCGGCGGTTTCCTCGACCAGCAGCGCCCCATAGACTTCGGCGCGCAGGCTCAAAGGGATGGCGATCAGGAGGCGGTCTCCCGCCTGCAAGGCGTAGAGAATCTCCTCTTCGGTCAGCGCCAGTTCGGGGCCGGGGCAATCGGGCTCCGGGTTCTCCTCGATCAGTCCCACCGCCATGGGGGCGCCCGCCCGCACCGCATCCAGGAGCGGGAAACGCCCGGGCTCGAATTCCTTCTCCAAGACGATGAAACGCAAATCGGGCGAAAGTCCGTAGGCGTGACAGGTCTGATACCCCTGGGGTGTGAAGAGATAGATGGCGCAGCCGCGCACGCCGACCAGAATCGGCAGGATGCGCACAATCGCCTGGATGGCCTCGTCCAGCGTATTGGCGTTGACCGCCGTCTGCGCCACCTGCAAGAGGGCGGCCGAGGCGTAGGCCTGTTCCTGGGCGGCATCGTAAAGGCGGGCGTTTTCGATGGCTACGGCAGCGTAACTGGCAAAGGTGGCCGTAATGGCCTGGGCCTCGTGACCGTAGCGGCCAGCGGTATGGTGAGAGAGGGTCAGAATGCCCAGCAAGCGGTCGCCCACCCGCAGCGAGGCGGCAATGGACGAATAGTCGGCGGCGTATCCCATCGCCGTGCCGGTCGGGCCGAAGGGGTCAGTCGGCTGACGGATGACCGGCGTCTCGGCCCGCATGGTGCTGGCCAGGTATTCGTACGCTTCCGGCCAGCGCTGCGCCACCGCCTGCACTTCCAGGGGGTCGGCGCCGTGGATGTGGGCCAGGTAGAGCGAATCGCCCTCCAGCAGCCAGACGGCGGCGACGTCGCACGGCAGGTTGCGCTCCAACTCGCGCAGGATGGCGTCAAGGACATCGTCCACGCTGGCATCGGCCGAGATGAGGCCGGCCACCTCGCGCAGGCTGTCGGCCACCTGCCGCCGCCAGCGTTCGGTGCGATACAGGTCGGCGTTGTGGATGGCAACGGCAATCGTATTGGCCAGGGCCTCGAACAGATAAAGGTCCGATTCGCTGAAGGCGTTCGTTTGATCGCTCTGCAAGTCGAGCACGCCGACCACCTGGTTGTCATAGACCAGGGGGACGGTCAATTCGGAGCGCGTATCTTCGGGCGGGAAGGGAGAGGGCCGGTAGCGGGGTTCCAGGCTGACGTCGTTGGCCAGCACCGTCTGGGCGTTACGCGCCGCCCAGGGGATGAGGCCTTCGCCGTGATCGAGGCTGATGACGTATCCCTTGAGCGCCTGGCTGCGCGCCCCGCTGCCGGCCTCGAAGATAATCTGCCGCCGGTTGGGGTGAACGGTGTACAGGTGAACATAAGGGTAGCCCAGGCGTTCGTAAATGAGGGCCGCCACCCGCTGCAACAACTCGTCCAGGTCGAGAATGGAGGTGATGTCATCGCCGACTTCCGCCACCACGGCCAGTTGCTCGAGGCGCTTTTGCAAGTCGCTGTACAGGTGGGCGTGATTGACGGCAATGGCAATGTTGTCGGCCAGGGCGCGCAGGACGAGCAAATCGTTGGGATGAAAGGCATCGCGCTGATCGCTCTGGATATCGAGGACGCCCAGAATCTGGTCGCCGATCTTGAGCGGCAGGACGACCTCCGACTCCGTCTCCGGCAGGCTGGTGATGAAGCGGAAACGCGGCTCGCCGCGCACATCGTTGACGACGATTTCTTCCCCGCTTTGGGCGGCGCTCCCGATCAGACCCTGGCCCAATTCGATCGGGCCCAGACGCGCCGGACGCCGTCTGCGCCGGCCCAGCGGCCCGGCACTGGAACGGAAATGCAACACTTTCTGGCCGGGTTCGAGCGTAAAAATCGCAACGAAGTAGTAGCGAAAGGTGTGCAGAATCAGGTCGGTGACCCGCCGCGCCAGTTCGTCCAGTTGGAGGACGTTGGCCACCTGGGCGCTGACCTGACGCACCAGGCTCAATTGCTCAAGACGCCACTGTTCGACCGCCACGCGATGGCTGGCATAGAACGCCAGCGAGGCATGCGCCGCCAGGGCGTCCAAAAGGTCGAGTTCGGGTTTGCGCCACGGCTGTCCCGGCGGACGGCGGACCTGGAGCACGCCCAGCAGCAGCGTTTGATAGCGCAGGGGAACGGCAACGAGATGGCCTTCTTCCGAGATGCAGCGCCGGCCCGTCTCGAAAGCCTGGGCCATGGACGGGGAAGGCAGACGCGGCGGGAAAACAGGCGCCGGCCCGCCGCCCGGCAGATGAGCCAGGCGTTCATCCAGCCACAAATCCACCTGGCCGTTCAAGAGGGCGGCGGCCGTCTCGGTGAGGCAATCGCGCCGCGCCGCCAGATCGGGCGCCTGCAGGAGCCGCTCCCCCAAGGCAATGATTTGTTGCAGCGGCGAGGCAGCCGGACGATGCCTTTTCATGGCTGCCTCCTGCGCCGCTTGACCAGGAAGAGGACGTTGCCCGCCCCAGCGTGCTGCTCGTAACGGACCTCGTCCATCAACTGGCGCATCAAGTAGATGCCCAGGCCGCCGACCTGCCGCTCTTCGAGGTCGGAGGTCAGGTCTGGCTGAGGCACGCTGCGGGGGTCGAAAGAATCGCCGTAATCGCGCAGGACGATGGTCAGGGTTTCGTCGCGAAAGTCGCTGGTGACCTCGATTTCCCCCGACCGGCCATGATAGGCGTGTTCGATGATATTCGAACAGGCCTCGTCCACAGCCATCTGGACCGCGCAGATTTCGGTCTCGGACATTTCGGCGTCGCGCGCCGCCTGCCCGACGAATTCGCGAATGGCGTCCAGTTGTTCGAACGAGGCCGGAAAGACAATCGTGCGCATGGGAACAAGTGGAGGCCGCCCCACAGCCTGCAAAGAGGCGGCCTCAGAGCCTCGAACCTGTCGCTCTGTGGTTAGAAACTGCCGACGGCGGCCGTCACGTCGTCGAACATCTTGAAGAGGGGCGTGAAGCCCGTCAACTCGAAGGCCTCATAGATTTTCTTCGGCACGCGCGCCAGGACGATTTCGCCGCGGTTATAGCGCCTGCAGGTGCGCTGTCCGACCAGGAGAGCACGGAAACCGGCGCTGGACATGTATTCGAGTTCGCCCAAATCGAGGACAATTTTGAAGACGTTGTTTTTGTTGACGGCCTCAATGGCCTCGGACAATTTAGGGGCCGTGTATGAGTCGACCCGGCCCGTGACGGTCAACAAAGCGCAGTGTTTGAAATACTGAGTGGTGACTTCCATTTGGCCTCCGAATCAGAGTGCGAGTGAGGGGATTATATCATGAGAGGCTAAAAACCCGCCCCGAAGATTTCGCCGCCGAGTTTGAAGCCGGCAGCCTCCAGGCGCGGATTGAACTGGGGGCGAATGCCGGTCGGGCGAATCTGGCCGATCACTTTGCCGTCCGGCGAGAGGCCGGTCTGTTCGAATTTGAAAATGTCCATCAGGGTGATGACATCGCCTTCCATTCCCACCACTTCGGTGATGTGGGTGACCTTGCGAGAGCCATCCTGCAGACGGGTCAGATGGACGATGAGGTCGATGGCCGAGGCAATTTGCTTGCGGATGGCCACCAGCGGCATATCCAGGCCGGCCATCATCGCCATCGTTTCCAGGCGCGAGGTGGCGTCGCGCGGCCCGTTGGCATGCAGGGTGGTCAGCGAACCGGTGTGGCCGGTGTTCATCGCCTGCAGCATGTCCATTGCCTCGGCGCCGCGCACCTCGCCGACGACAATGCGGTCGGGGCGCATGCGCAGTGCGTTGCGCACCAGGTCGCGCACGCCAACCGCTCCCAGGCCGTCCACATTGGGCAGACGCGTTTCCAGGCGCACGACGTGTTTCTGCTTGAGTTGCAGTTCGACAGCGTCTTCGATGGTGATGATTCGCTCATCTTGGGGAATGTAACTCGAGAGGACATTCAGAATAGTCGTCTTGCCCGAACTGGTATTGCCGCTGACCAGAAGGTTCAAGCGGGCCACCACGCAGGCTTCCAGAAAAGTGGCCATATAAGGAGTGAGCGCACCCAACTGGATTAAATCACTCATCTCCATCTTGGTCTTCAGGAATTTGCGAATGGTGATGTGCGGGCCATCAATGGCGACCGGCGGAATGACAATGTGGACGCGCGAACCGTCGGGCAAGCGGGCGTCGGCGGTGGGGTTGTCGGCGTTGACCTGGCGGCCAAGCGGGTTGACGATACGGTCAATGATGCGCATCACATGGGCATCGTCCTCGAAGGTGATGTCCGTTTCGTAGAGTTCGCCGCCCCGCTCGATAAAGACCTCTTTGGGGCCATTGACCATGATTTCGCTGATATCTGCCTCTCTGAGCAGCCATTCCAACGGACCATAACCGACCAGGTCGGCCAGGGCGCTGTCGATGAGTTGTTCGCGAATCTCGGCCGGCACATTGCCGGGCAAACGTTCGAGCGCTTCGCTCAACCACTGACGCACCGCCTGGCGGTTCTGCTGGTGCGGGGGAATGTTCTGCAGAGTCTGAGCCACGCTGGCGGTCAGCACGCTTTTGAATTGCTGAAAGCGCGGGTTGCTCACGATAGGAGGAAGAAGACGACACGTCTTGCTCACAAGCGCCTCTGCTGTCAAGTATAGACACAATCTGGCAAACAAGTCAAGCGCCCTGGCGAGCCTTTTTATATGGGCAATCATCGGCCCAAACCCCGTTGACAGCCCCGCCCTCTTCGGGTATCCTCGCCCTGCCCGGGCAGGCCCGGCGCGGCAGAGCCCTGCGAACCCCGCCAGGGCCGAGAGGCAGCAACGGTAAGGAGGTGTCTCTGGGTGCCGCCGGTCTCCTGCCTGGGTTTTTGACTCGCCGGGCGCAGCAGCCGTCCGCCGGCGCTCTACAAAAGCGCGAATTTGTGGCAAAATAACGTCATGGATCGCTGGATCAAATTTCTGCTCGTCATCGCCGCCGGCCTGGCCCTCGGCCTGGTCTATGGCTGGCTGATCAGCCCGGTCGAATACATCGACACCACCCCCGAAACCCTGCGGGCCGATTACCGCAGCGACTACGTCCTGATGGTCGCCGAGGTCTATCACCGCGAAGGCGACCTCGACCTGGCCGCCCGCCGCCTGGCCCTGCTCGGCAGCCAGCCGCCGGTCCAGATCGCCGCCGAGGCCCTCGACTTCGGCCTGAGCGCCGGTTATCCTCCCCTCGACCTCGCCCTGCTGCAACAACTCGCCACCGACCTGCAAACCTGGCAGCCCTCCGCCGGAGGCGGACAGCCATGAGCGCTCCCGACGAGGATAAGAGCCGACGCGGTCCCTGGTATCTCCTGTTCGGACTGGCCATCGGCCTGGGCCTCGGCCTGCTGATTTCGTGGGTCATCGCCCCGGTCACTTACACCGACACCGCCCCCATCTCGCTGCAGGCCCAATTCAAAGACGAGTACCGGCTGATGATCGCCCGCGCCTACCAGGCCAGCGGCGACCTGGGCCGCGCCCAAAGCCGCCTGGCCCTGCTCGGCGATGCGGACCCTGGAGCAGCCCTCCTCGAACAGGCCGACCGTCTGCTCGTCGCCGGCGACCCCGACGATGCGGCGGCCGTCTTGCTGGCGCTGGCCGAGGCGCTCGGCGAATCGGTCGTCTATCCGACTGCGGCCGATACGCCCACCCCCTCGGCGGCCGCCACCGCCCTCCCCGGCGGACGCCCAACCCCCACCCGCCGCCCGACCACCACGCCGACGGCCGTCTTCTCCCCCACGCCGCGGCCCACCCCCACCCCGACGCCCACGCTGGGCGCTTACTTCACCGTCGTCGTCCAGGAGGAAGTCTGCGATCCCGCCCTGCCGCCAGGGC
>JBEULG010000006.1:0-98724 GCA_041287425.1 Anaerolineales bacterium
GTCGCCGAGCGACTGGATGCAGTTGGCTTCGCCGAGTTTGTCGCCGATGGCGCGGTAAATCGGCAGGGCTTCTTCGTAGCGGGCGCGGGCTTCGGGCAGTTCCGACAAGTCTCGGTGCACGTCGCCGATGGCTTTCAGCACGTTGGCTTCGCCCAAACGGTCGCCGATCTCGCGGAAGAGCGCCAGCGCCTGACCGTAACTCTTGAGCGCTTCCTCCCTTTCAGCGCGGAACTGCTGCGCGTCGCCGATGGCTTGCAGCACGTTGGCTTCGCCCAAACGGTCGCCGATCTCGCGGAAGAGCGCCAGCGCCTGACCGTAACTCTTGAGCGCTTCATCCCTTTCAGCGCGGAACTGCTGCACGTCGCCGATGGCTTTCAGCATGTTGGCTTTCAATTGCTTGTCGCTTAAACCGAGTTTCAGGCAGGCTTCCAGCCAGGCGTACCAGGAGGGCCAATCTTCCCTGAAAATGTTATAGAACCAGTTGCGGCTCTGGGTGACCAGGCGGGCAAGCAATTCGGCGTTTTTCTGTCCGCGCGCCCAGGCGCAGGCCTGAAGCAGGTTATGACGCTCCTCATACACCTGCGGGGCGGTGCTGCGATCCTCGGTGAAATGCTTGGAAAACAGGTCGAGAATCCACTCCGCCAGGGCGTTGCGCTTTTCGGCTTCTTCGCCTTTGCTCGCGTGCAATTTCTGGCTGGCGTATTCATCCAGCAGGTCGTGCAGGCGGTAGCGTTCGCGCTCCCCCGCCACCACCTTGACCAGCGACAGGTTGATAAAGCGTGAGAGCGTGCGGCGCGCTTCGGCCAGGTCTTCGGGGCGGTCGGGGTTCAGGCCCCACACGTATGCTGCGGCTTCGGGGGCGAAGCCGGTCGGGTGAAAAACGCCCAGGGCGCGGAAGCGGGCGCGGTCGGCTTCGCTCAGGTCGAGGTAACTCAGGTCGAAGACCTTTTCCAGGTCCCAGCGGGCGTCGCCGTCCATCTTGAGTTCGGCGAAGCGCCCGGCGGCCAGTTCGAAGTAGTGCTGAATCGGGCGGCGCAGTCCCTGCAACTGGCGCACCCGGCGGGCGGCAATCTCCAGCGCCAGCGGGTTGTAACCGCAGCGGGCGGCCAGTTTCCCGGCCGCCTCCTGCTCGGCGGCAACGACCTCCGGGCCGAGGATGGCTTCCAGCAGTTCCCCGGCCTGCTCCGGCGTCATCCGGTCGAGGCCGAAGGTGCGCTGGACGCCGGGGATTTGCTGGATGCGGCTGGTGAGCAGCGCCGCGCAGGGTTTGGCGGGCAGGAAATCGTGCAATCCGGCCAGGGCCTTCTCGCGCACGTCGTCAAAGATAACGAGATAGCGGCATCCCTGCAGGCGGGCGCGCAGTTCGTTCTTTTGGACTTCGTAGGGCGTCCCCGGCGGCAGTTGCAGCCCCAGTTTGACCAGCATGGCGGCCACTACCTGTTCCGGGGTCTGCGCGCCCACCTCCAGCCACACCAGGCCCTCGAATTCGCCCTTCAGGTCTTCGGCGGCGTGTTTGGCCAGTTCGGTCTTGCCCAGCCCGCCCGGGGCGTTCAGGCCGACGATGGCCCCCGCCCCGTTGCCGGCGCGCAGAAAGCCGCGCACCTCGTCCTCGATGGCTCCGCGGTGGACGTAGGTGTAGGCGCGGTAGGCCGGGACATAGCCGATGCTCTCGTGCGTTTCCGGCGGCGGGGGCGGCGGCTGGATGACCTGGCCAATGTTCACCGTTCCCCCGGCGATGTTGGTCGTCCCGGTTTGTTGAATGTTCAAATTCGGTGCAGGCGGGGGGCTGGGTTTCTCTTCCTTGAAGACGCCCAGTTTTTCCAGCAGACCGGCCAGCGCGCCCACAAACGTCAACGTCCCGCCAGCGGCGAGGCCGGTCAATTCCCAAAAGCCGCCCGTGCGTTCCTGCCAGACCGGAAAGGCAAACCAACTGACGGCAATCACTGCGGCAGTCAAAACCGCCCAACCCAGAACGAAAGCCCACCAGTAGCGCTTCATAAGTGCCCTCTCTGTGACCCAAATGCTGCCCCCATTATCCGATAAATCCCGTCAGCGCGCAATCCCTGCAGACATATTTCAACGCAAAGACGCCAAGGCGCAAAGAACATGATGACTTTCTATCGCTGCCCCGCTTGCGTGATAGAATCCCCACCGCACACTGAACACCGAACACTGAACACTGAACACCGACGACTAACGGCTGACGACTAACGACTAACGACTAACGCCCATGCCCATCATTAGCGATTTCTCCCTCTCTGAACTCACCGCTCTGCTCGCCGACTGGGGCGAACCCGTCTACCGCGCCCGTCAAATCTGGGAGGGCCTCTACCGGCACTTCTACGCCTCGGCCGAAGAATTCACCGCCCTGCCCAAGGCTCTGCGACGGCGCCTGGCCGAGACCTTCGACTTCGCCCCCCTCACCCCTGCCGCCCAGGTTGCCTCTCAGGACGGCCAGACGGTCAAGACCCTCTTCCGCCTGCCCGACGGCCTGCACATCGAAGCCGTGCTGATGAAATACGACCGCCGCCGCACGCTGTGCATCTCCACCCAGGCCGGCTGCGCCATGGGCTGCGTCTTCTGCGCCACCGGACAAATGGGCTTCAAGCGCCACCTGACGAGCGGGGAAATCGTCGCCCAGGTGATGTATTACGCCCGCCTGTTGCAACAGACCGAAGCCTCCCGCGTCACCAACATCGTTATCATGGGCATGGGCGAACCCTTCCACAACTACGACAACACGCTGGCCGCCGTTGACCGCCTGAACGACCCGGCAGGCTACAACTTTGGGGCGCGGCGCATCACCATCTCGACCGTCGGCCTGGTCCCGGCCATTCGGCGTTTCACCCAGGAGCGGCGGCAGGTGAACCTGGCCATCTCCCTCCACGCCGCCGATGACGCCCTGCGCGCCTCCATGCTGCCGGTTGCCAAAGCCTATCCCCTCGATGAATTGCTCGCCGCCTGCCGCGACTACGCCCAGACCACCGGCCGGCGCGTCACCTTCGAGTGGGCGCTCATCGAGGGCGTTAACGACACGCCCGAACAGGCGCGTCTGCTGGCCTCTAAAGTCAAGGGCATGCTGTGCCACGTCAACGCCATCCCCCTCAACCCCACCGCCGGATACGGCGGCGCGGCGAGCAGCCGTCAGCGGGCGGAAAAATTCAAAGAAACGCTGGAACAGGCCGGGGTTCCGTGCACGATTCGTCTGCGGCGCGGCATCGAGATTCAGGCCGGCTGCGGGCAGTTGGTTTTTTTGGGGTGATTTTTGGATGTGTTAAGGCGTGGGTAATTGGCTATGCGAAAATTCTCTTCCGGCCAATGCAAGTTTGCATATCCCCCCTCGATTGGATGAATTCTTTTGACTCGGCTTGTCAGAACGGCCGCTTTGCAGTATAGTCAGTCCGCATTTCCCGCCATGATGACCGAGTCCCCCTCCCCTGCCTCCTGGTTTGACCAGCCTGTCGCCAGCCGCTTCCCCCGCCTGCGGCGGGAAATCGTCCTGTTCGCCCTGCTCGTCCTGGCGGCCATCTTCACCCGTTTCTACCGCCTCGGCGAGCGCGTCATCAGCCACGACGAGGGCCTGCACGTCTATTACGCCTGGAAATTCGCCCAGGGCCAGGGCTACAGCCATTCTCCCGGCACGCATGGGCCGCTTCAATTTCATCTAATCGCCGCCGTCTATCTCCTGCTCGGCGATAGCGATTTCACCGCCCGTCTGCCCCACGCCCTGGCCAGCGTCCTGACCGTGCTGGTCGTCTGGAAATGGCGGCGCTATCTCGGCCGCAGCGGGGCGCTGCTCACCGCCGGCCTGATGGTCATCTCCCCCTACCTGCTCTACTACGGACGTTATGCCCGCAACGAGGCCTTCGTCGGCCTGTTCGGCGTGCTGACCCTCTACGCCATCCTGCGCTATCTGGAGACCGGCCGCCAGCGATACCTGTACCTCCTGACCGCCGCCACCGTCCTGCACTTCACCGCCAAAGAAACCGCTTTCATTTACACCGCCCAGGCCATGCTCTTTCTGGCCGCCTTTCTCATCGAGCGCGTCACCCGGCCGGCCTGGCCGAAAGCGGGGCTGCGCCTCGCCTTCCTGCTCGTCCTGGCGGCGGGCATTCTGCTGATCGGCGGCGCGCTGGGGGCGGCCGTCGCCGAGAAGACCGCTGCGGCCGCCGAACCCGCCCAGGCCGAGACCGTCATCCCCGGCGAAACGGGCGAGGAGGCCGCGCCGGGCGCGGTTGGTCTCTCGACCTCGAATCTTCTGTGGCTGGCGGCCGGAGGCGCTCTGCTGGCTGCCGCCCTGCTGCTGGCCGCCGGTTTCGGCTGGGCAAATCTGCGCCGCGAACGCGCCTTCGACATGCTTGTTTTGCTCGGCACCTTCGTCCTGCCGCAACTGGCCCCCTTCCCGGTGCGGATGCTCGGCCGCAATCCGATGAACTACTACGACATGCTCCGGCCCGATTGGAACTTGTCCGCCTATCTGCGCCAGGTCTTCACTCTCTTCGACTGGCAAGTGAGCGACATGACTGTGACCGGCCGATTTTTCATCCTATTCGTCCTTCTCGCCGTCGCTCTCGGCCTGGCCTGGGATGCGCGCCGCTGGTGGAAACACGCCCTGCTCTTTTGGGGCATTTACGCCCTCTTCTACACCAGTCTGTTCACCAACCTCGATGGATTCTTCACCGGCGTGGTCGGTTCGCTTGGTCACTGGCTGGCCCAGCAGGGGGTGCGGCGCGGCGGCCAGCCCTGGTATTACTACGGACTGATTCAGATTCCGCTCTACGAATTTCTCCCCGCCCTCGGCTCTCTCCTGGCCGTTTTTCTGGCCCTCCGGTCGAGGCGTTCCGCCTCCATTCCCGCTGCCGAAAACGCCTCTCTTCCGTCCGAAACCGCCCCCTTCCTGCCGCTACTGTTCTGGTGGGCGGCAAGCAGTTTCGCTGCTTATACTCTGGCGGGCGAAAAGATGCCCTGGCTGACCTATCACATCGCTCTGCCGATGATTCTGCTGAGCGGCTGGGCGCTGGGACGAGTCGTCGAAAGCGCCTCTCTGCGCCGCCGCGGCGCCGGCTGGCTCCTGGCCGCCTGGCTGGTACTGCTCCTCGGCTTGTGCCGCGCCTTGTTCCAGTGGCTCGGCGCGGAGCCGCCCTTCCAGGGAAAAGAATTGCTCCAGTTACAGGCCACCGGCCGCTTCCTGGCCGCCGTCCTAACCACCGGCCTCGGCGCGGCGGGAGTCATCCGCCTGGGGCGCGGCTGGCAGGCGGGGGGGAGTCTGCGTCTGGGGGTGCTGGCCGTCTTCGCCCTGCTGGCCGCTCAGACGGGGCGCGCCGCCTTCCGCGCCGCCTATCTCAATTTCGATCAGGCCAATGAGTATCTCGTCTACGCTCATGGGGCGGGCGGAGTCCGGCAGGCCATGGCACAAATCGAGACAATTTCCTATCGCCTTTACGGCGCTGACCACAGCATCCCCATCGCCTACGACAACGCCGGCACCGGCTACGGCACTTCCTGGCCGTTCACCTGGTACCTGCGGCACTATTCCAGCCTGCAAGTCTTCTCAACGCCCGACGCCTCCCTGCGCGGCCTGCCCATCCTCCTGGTGGACGAGAGTCACTTCGGCGAGATGGACAGCCTCCTCGCAAGCGATTACCACGCCTTCGAGTACATTCGCATGGTCTGGCCCGACATGGACTATTACAACCTGACCTGGGCGCGCCTGAAGGAGGCCGTTACCACGCCCGCCCTGCGCCAGGCCCTGCTCGATATCTGGTTGAACCGCGATTTCCGCGCTTACGCTGCCTACACCGGCCGCACGAACCTGACGGCCGAGGACTGGGAGCCATCGGCCCGGATGCGCCTCTATATCCGCAAAGACCTGGCCGAGCAAATTTGGGAATACGGCGCCGCCACGCCGGTCGTCCTCCAGCCCGACCCCTACGCCGGCGGCCTCCTCGCTCTGCCTCCCGACCTGCGCCTGGGCGGCGGCTTGCTGAACGCCCCGCGCGGCCTGGCCATCGCCCCCGATGGCAGCCTGTACGTGGCCGATTCGCGCAACCACCGCGTTCAGCATTTCAGCGCCGAGGGCGAACTCCTCCACACCTGGGGCGGACTCAGCCCCGACCCCACCGCCCCGGGAACGTTCAACGAACCCTGGGACGTGGCCGTTTCGCCCGACGGCCGCCGCGTCTACGTCGCCGACACCTGGAACCACCGCATTCAGGTCTTTACCGCGGAGGGCGTATTCATCACTCAATGGGGTCAACCCGGCTTCGGCCAGAGCAGCGATCCCTACGGCTACTGGGGGCCGCGCGGCATCGCCGTGGACAGCCTGGGACGCGTCTATGTGGTGGATACCGGCAACAAGCGCGTCCTGGTCTATGACGAGAACGGCGCCTTCCTGAGCACGTTCGGCAGCGGCGGGACTCTGGCCGGTCAATTCAACGAGCCGGTCGGGATTGCCATCGATTCGGCCGGGCAGGTCTATATCGCCGACACCTGGAATCAACGCATTCAGATTTTCCTCCCCGGCCTCGACCCGCTGGCGCCGGCCTTCTACGCCACCGCCCTGTGGGATTTCTCCGGCTGGTACGGTCAATCGCTCGACAACAAGCCTTATCTGGCCGTGGACGCTCAGGGCAACGTCTATGTCACCGACCCCGACGCCGGGCGCGTGCTGCAATTCGACCCCCAAGGTTTGTTCGTGCGCGGCTGGGGCGAAGACCTGCTGGGCGGCGGCCGGATTGGCGTCGCCGCTGGCATAGCAGTCGATGCCCGGGGGCGCGTCTGGGTCTCCGATGCCGGCAACAACCTGATTCTGCGCTTCTCCATTCCTGCACTTCCATCGCCCTGAAGGCCGCCGGCCTCAGATTGGGTAATTTTCTCACCTTCTCAGCATGTAGAATGACAGATGACCGGCCCTGAGGGGGGTGGTATAATCACGCCGCTTGGAAACCCTGTTGGGAGATCACACCCATGAAACTTCACGAATATCAGTCGAAACAAATCTTCGCCAGGTACGGTGTCCCGATTCCGAAAGGGCGGGTCGCCTCGACCGCCAGCGAAGCGCGGCAAATCGCCGAGGAACTCGGAGGCCGCGTGGTCGTCAAATCGCAGGTGCTGGTCGGCGGGCGCGGCAAGGCCGGCGGCATCCGATTGGCCAAGAGCCCCAAAGAAGCCGAAGAAGTAGCCACCCAGATTCTGGGAATGGAAATCAAAGGCCTGCCGGTGCGCAAGGTGCTGGTCGACCCGGCCGCCAACATCGAACAGGAAATCTACCTGGGCATCACCAATGACCGCGCTGCCCGCCGCCCCGTGCTGATGGCCTCTGCCGCTGGCGGCGTAGACATCGAAGAGGTCGCCCGCACGCAGCCTGAGAAAATCATCAAAGTTCACATCGACCCGCTGCTTGGGCTGCGCGACTACCAGGCGCGCGATATCGCCGTCGGCATTGACCTGCCCAAGGAATACTGGAAGCAGTTCGGCGAAATCTGTCACGGCCTGTGGCGCGCCTACGTCGAATGCGATGCCACCCTGGCCGAAATCAACCCCCTCGTCATCCTGAAGGAAAAGAGCCTGATGGCCCTGGATGGCAAGATGCTGATTGACGACAACGCCCTCTTCCGCCACCCCGATTTGGCCGAAATGCGCGACGTAGACGAGGAGGCCCCGGCCGAGACCGAAGCCCGCAAATACGGCCTCTCCTTCATCAAACTGGACGGCAACATCGGCTGCATGGTCAACGGCGCCGGCCTGGCCATGACCACCATGGACATCGTCAAGCTGTTCGGCGGCGAACCGGCCAACTTCCTCGACATCGGCGGAGGCGCCAGCGCCGACAAAGTAGCCGCCGCCATGCGCATCATCCTGTCCGATAAGAACGTCAAAGCCATCCTGTTCAATGTCTTCGGCGGCATCACCCGCTGTGACGAGGTGGCCAAAGGCATTCTGAGCGCCATGGCCGAAGTCAAACCCGACATCCCGATGGTTGTCCGCCTGGTCGGCACCAATGCCGAAGAGGGCCGCCGCCTGCTAGCCGACGCCCAGATGATCACCGCCGAAACCCTGGCCGACGCGGCCCGCAAGGCCGTTGCGGCTGCCCAAGCATAAGGAGGCCAAAATGAGCATCCTCGTTGACAAAAACACCCGCCTGCTGGTGCAAGGCATCACCGGCAATGAGGGCCTCTTCCACTCGAAACAAATGCTGGCCTACGGCACCAAAATCGTCGCCGGCGTGACCCCCGGCAAGGGCGGCGAATGGGTGCTGGATGGCAAAGTGCCGGTTTTCGATTCATGCAAGGCCGCCGTCAACGCCACCGGCGCCAATGCTTCCATCATCTTCGTCTCGGCCCGCTTCGCCCCCGACGCCATCTTCGAAGCCGCCGACGCCGGCATCCCCTTCATCGTCTGCATCACCGAGGGCATCCCGGTCCAAGATATGATGCGGGTGCGCGAATACCTCGACCAGAAAGGCACCCGTCTGCTCGGCCCGAACTGCCCCGGCCTGCTGACCCCCGGCGAGGCCAAAGTCGGCATCATCCCCGGCGACATCGCCATCCCCGGCAACATCGGCTGCGTCTCGCGCTCCGGCACGCTGACCTATGAAGTGCTGTATGCCCTCAAACTGGTCGGCATGGGCGCCACCACCTGCGTCGGCATCGGCGGCGACCCCATCAACGGCACCAACTTCATCGACTGCCTGCGCATGTTCGAGGACGATCCGCACACCGAAAAGGTCGTCATGATTGGCGAAATCGGCGGCACGGACGAGGAAAAAGCGGCCGATTTCATCGCCAAGCACATGACCAAGCCGGTCGTCTCCTTCATCGCCGGTCAGACTGCCCCTCCCGGCAAACGCATGGGCCACGCCGGCGCTATCATCGAGGGCGGCTCCGGCACGGCAGCCGAAAAAATCAAGGCCCTCGAAGCAGCCGGCGTCAAAGTCGCCCGCCACCCCGAGGAAATTCCCGACCTGCTAAAATAACTTCCTCCTCCACAAAAAAGAGTCGCCCGCCTGGGCGACTCTTTCGATTGCAACACTTTCTTCGCGCGGAGGATTATCGGTGCGAGTCGATGTAGGCAACCGCGTCCCCGACCGTGACGATCTTCTGGGCGTCTTCGTCGGAGATTTCGGCCCCGAACACGTCCTCGAACTTCATGATCAATTCGACCAGGTCGAGGGAGTCGGCCTCCAGGTCCTCGCGGAAGCGGGCCTCCGGGGTCACCTTCGAGGCGTCCACGCCCAACAAATCGACAATCACAGCCTTGACTTCTTCGAAAGTATCTGCCATAACTTCCTCCTTTGAATTTGACGAGCATATTGTAATCATTCCGCCCCGTCTGTCAACCCATGACGGGAAACTGCCGGTATAATACTCACAGACAGGAACACAAAATGATGTCAAAAGTTGCGCCCATCGATCAGCGCAAGGCCGACCATATCAAAATCAACCTCGAACAGGATGTGCGCTCGGCCCTGAGCAGCGGCCTGGAAGATTACCGCTTCGTCCATCAGGCACTGCCCGAACTGGACCTGGCGGCGGTTGACACCTCCCTGACGCTGTTCGGCAAGAAACTGGCAGCCCCGATTCTCGTCTCCTCGATGACCGGCGGAACGCCGGAAGCGGGCGAGATCAACCGCCGACTGGCAGCCGCCGCCCAGGCCGTCGGCGCGGCGATGGGCGTCGGCAGTCAACGCGCCGCCCTCGAGCACCCCGAACAGGCCGCCACCTTTGCCGTCGCCCGCCAGGCCGCGCCCGGCCTTTTGCTCTTCGCCAACCTGGGCGCAGTCCAGTTGAATTACGGCTACGGCCTCGACGAGTGCCGCCGGGCGGTGGACATGATTCAGGCCGATGCCCTCATCCTGCACCTGAATCCCCTCCAGGAAGCCGTTCAGGCGGGCGGCGACACGAACTTCGCCGGCCTGGTAAAGAAAATCGAGGCGGTCTGCAAAAGACTGGAGGTGCCGGTCATCGTCAAAGAGGTAGGCTGGGGAATTTCGGAGCAGGCCGCCAAATGGCTGGCCGAGTGCGGCGCGGCCGCCATCGACGTGGCCGGCGCAGGCGGGACGAGTTGGTCACAGGTCGAGATGCACCGCGCCCCCGACGAGTTCACCCGTCAACTGGCCGCGACGTTCGTCGGCTGGGGCATCCCGACCGCCGAGTCCATCCTGAACGTCAAAAAAGCCGCCCCGGAGATGCCCATCTTCGCCAGCGGCGGCCTGAAAGACGGCCTGGACATCGCCAAGTGCATCGCCCTCGGCGCAACGCTGGGCGGCATGGCCGCGCCCTTCCTCAAAGCGGCGGCCATCTCGCCAGAAAAAGCGCTGGAAACGCTCGCCCTAACCCGCCAGCAGATTCGGGTCGCCATGTTCGCGGCCGGCGCCGGACGCCTGGCCGAATTGCCCGGCAAACTCGTGCGTCTCGAAGCCCGCTAACACCCGCCCGATGATGTGATACAATCGGGCTGTCAACCGCTACGCCTCTTGCTCTGAGGCGCTCTTTTCGCCGGGGAATGTAACCGGTTACACACCGTCAGGGAGGAACCTTGTGAAATCTCGCTTTTTTCTCTTTCCGCTCGCCTTGCTGTTGACCGCCTGTACCGCCCAATCGGCCGAAGCCGGCCTGGGAGCGGGCTTCCGCTTCTCGACCTACGGCCCGCCCACCAACCCCGGCCCGGATTACTGGGCCGCCGTCGGCGAGGCGATGGCCGCCCGCTTCCCCGGCAGCACACCGCAGGCCATCTGGATTGTCGGCAATTTCACTGGCCCGGGCGTCTTCCTCAACTTCCCGGTCGAGACCGACGACCCCCACATCACCTTCACCTACGCCGATATGAACGAGGCGGCCCTCGACCTGTTCGACCAGCGCGGCATCCAGGTCTGGCTGCAAGTCGAGCCGGGCAGCGCCGATATGGTCGAACTCATCGACCTGGTCCTCGGCCGCTACAGCCACCATCCCTGTGTCATCGGCTTCGGCGTGGATGTGGAATGGTACAAATCGGACGGCTCGGCCCAGGGAACGCCGGTCACAGACGAAGAAGCCCGCCATTGGGTGCGCGCTGTGCGCGCCCACAACCGCAATTACCGCCTGTTCCTCAAGCACTGGGACATCAACTGGATGCCGCCCACCTACCGCGACGGCCTCGTCTTCGTGGATGACAGCCAGCAGTTCGAATCGCTCGAGGAGATGAGCGCCGAATTCGCCGTCTGGGGTGAGACCTTCGCCCCCGCGCCGGTCGCCTTCCAATATGGCTATCCCGCCGACCGGCCATGGTGGAGCCAACTGGCCGACCCGCCCGGCGACATCGGCCGCGCCATCCTGGCCGAGGTGCCCAATACGAGCGCCCTCTTCTGGGTCGATTTCACAGCCCTGGATGTGTTTCCGCCCAACCCGTGATGATGAAAAGGACGACTTCCATGAAACGCCTGCTCAGCCTCCTCGCTCTACTTTTCCTGCTCAGCGCCTGTCAGCCTGCCGAACCCGGCCTGGGAGCGGGCTTCCGCTACTCGACCACCGGCCCGGGCATGAATCCCGGCCCGGACTACTGGGCCGCCGTCGGCGAGGCGATGGCCGCCCGCTTCCCCGGCGCCACGCCGCAGGCCGTCTGGATCATCGGCGGCATCTACGGAGACGGCACCTACCTCAACTTCCCCTGCCAGGCCGAGGACCCGCTCATTCACTGCGGCGTCATTGACATGAACGAAGCCTATCTCGACCTCTTCGACGAACGCGGCTTCCAGGTCTGGCTGCAGGTCGAGCCGGGCAAGGCCGATATGCTTGAGGTCATCGACCTGGTTTTGAGACAATATCGCCATCATCGCTGCGTCATCGGCTTCGGCGTGGATGTAGAATGGTATCAGACCCCGCTTGGCTCGGAGGGCGTCCCCATCAGCGACGAGGTCGCCGCGGCCTGGGTGCGTGCCGTGCGCGCTCACGACCGCGACTACCGCCTGTTCCTCAAGCACTGGGACATCGCCTGGATGCCGCCCACCTACCGCGACGGCCTGGTCTTCATCAACGACCGCCAGCAATTCGAAAGTCTCGATGCGATGCTGGCCTCCTTCGAAGCCTGGGGCCAGCACTTCGCCCCCGCTCCGGTCGGCTACCAGTTCGGCTATCCATCCGACACGCCCTGGTGGAGCCAGTTGCAAGACCCACCAGGCGACATCGGCCGCGCCATCCTGGAGGCCGTCCCGAACACACAGGCTCTGTTCTGGGTGGACTTCACCGTCCTGCGCGTCTTCCCGCCGCAGGAAATGCTGCCTGCGCCATGAGCGCGCCGCGTTTCGCCGTCCAATACCTGGAAAACCGACCAGCCGGCCTTGTTCCGGCCGAGGCGCGCGCCCGTTTGCGCCAGGCCTTCGACCGCCTGCCCATCGAAGCAGTCTTGCTCGGCTGGGACTTGCCGCCCGCCTTCGAGGAGGCGGTCGCCGCCGAGACGCGCCGCGCCGGGGCGCGCCTCTTCCGCTGGCAGCCGCTGCTGACCGGCACGCGCCGTCTCGCCCTGCCGCCCGAATGGGCCGTCATCGGCGCCGACGGCGCGCCCGTCCCCGGTCACGGCGGCCAGGCCGAATTCACATTCATCTGCCCCAACCGTTCGGCCGTCGCCGAATTCGTCGCCGAGCGAATCGAAACCGTCGCCGCCCGCGGCTTGTTCGATGGGGTGTTCCTCGACCGCATCCGATTCCCCTCCCCCGCCCCCAACCCGACCACGCACCTGGGCTGCTTCTGCCGCGCCTGCACCCGCCTGGCCGCCGACTCTGGCCTGGACCTGGAAACCGCCCGCCGCGCTCTGGACACCAACCCCCTCGAACTGGCGCGCGCCCTGCTCGGCGCGGCCTGCGACCCGCCGCTGGCCGCCCTGCTGGACTTCCGTCAGCGCAGCATCACCCGCCTGGTGAAGACCGCCGCCCGGCAAGCCGCACAGGCCGGCCTGGAAGTCGGCCTGGATTGCTTTTCGCCCGCCCTGACCCGCATGGTCGGGCAACACTTGGCCGACCTGGACGCCGTCTGTGACTGGATTAAGGTGATGACTTACCCGCGCGTCTTCGGCCCGGCCGGCCTGTCATTCGAATTGGCCGCTTTGCTGGATTGGCTGACCGGCCGGGGCATCGCGCCCGCCGAGGCGCTGGCGGCCCTTGCCGAAAGCATCCGCCTGCCTCTGCCCGCCGCGCCCGACGACCTGCGGCAAACAGGCCTGGGGTCCGAGACGATGCAAATCGAAATTGAGCGCGGCCGTCAGATGGGCGTCCGGCAACTCCTGGCCGGGCTGGCGTTGGTCGAGATGCCGGGCGTCCACACCTCGACGGAAGCCCAGATTCGGGCCGAACTCGAGGCCAGCCGCGCCGCCGACGGACTGGCCCTCTCCTGGGATTTATGGTTGACACCGCTCGAATATTTGGATACCATTCGCCTCATCTGGTGCTAATCCCCTTGGAGGAAGCGATGAGCCTGAACACATTGACCGCCGAATTGCTGCCCGCCATCGAGACGGCCCTGCAGGGCGTCGTCGCCCGGCTGGATGAGCCGCACACCCGCCCCTATTACGAGATGCTCACCTACCACCTGGGCTGGAGCGGCGAGGGCGCCGGCCCCGAAGCGACCGGCAAGCGCATACGGCCTTTGTTGGTTCTTTTGACTTGTCAGGCTTCTGGGGGTAATTGGCTACACGCAGTTCCGGCTGCCGCTGCCGTCGAACTCATCCACAACTTCTCCCTCGTCCACGACGATATTCAGGACAACAGCGACCTGCGCCGCGGCCGGCCGACAGTCTGGAAGCGCTGGGGCATGCCGCAGGCCATCAATGCCGGCGATGGGCTGTTCGCCCTCGCCCACCTGGCGCTGACCGCCCTCGAGGGAACATTCCCGCCCGAAACCCTCCTGAAAATCTTCCGCCGCCTCGATGAAACCTGCCTCGACCTGACCCGCGGCCAGTTCCTCGACATCGCCTACGAAAGCCGCACCGACTTGAACCTGGAGGCCTACTGGCCGATGATTGCCGGCAAAACCGCCGCTCTGTTGGCCGCCTGCTGCGAAATCGGGGCCCTGTTGGGCGGCGCCGACGAAGCCGTCCAGGCCTCCTACAAGAGTTTCGGCAATTATCTGGGGTTGGCCTTCCAGGTGCAGGATGATTATCTGGGCATCTGGGGCGACAGCGCCCTGACCGGCAAGTCAGCCGAATCTGACCTGGTGACGGGCAAGAAATCTTTCCCCGTCCTGGCCGGGCTGGCAAAAGGCGGCGACTTCGCCCGACGCTGGGCCGAGGGACCCATTCGGCCGGAGGAAGTCCCTGCCCTGGCCGAGCGGCTGGCCGCCGAGGGAATCAAACTGCTGACCCAGGAAACCGCCGACCAGATGACCGACCTGGCCCTGGCCGCCCTGCGCACCGCCGATCCGCAGGGCGAAGCCGGCGAGGCGCTCTTCGAACTGACCCGGCAACTGCTTGGCCGGCAAGCATGAGCAGGAAAAAATTTGGTATAATCGGCCCTGCCCGCGGGCGTAGTTCAGTGGTAGAACGCATGCTTCCCAAGCATGATATCGTGGGTTCGAATCCCATCGCCCGCTTTCACGTCCGGCCGGCGGCGGCCGGACAGCCTGTATATGGGGGAAACAGCCGGCGAGACCGTCCAGATAGTGGCTATACGAAATCAAGGAGTAAGTCATGAACGAGCCTTCTCCCCGTCTGCACATCGGCGCGGCGTATTACCCTGAGCACTGGCCGGAAGAACGCTGGCCGGAAGACATCCGCCTGATGAAAGAGGCCGGGCTGACGGTCGTGCGCATGGCCGAATTCGCCTGGTCAACGCTGGAACCCGCTCAAGGCAAATACAACTTCGATTGGCTCGAACGCGCCATCGCCCTGTTGGCCAAAAACGGCATCCTGACCGTCCTCGGCACGCCGACCGCCGCCCCGCCCGCCTGGCTGGTGACGAAATATCCCGCCAGCCTGGCCGTGGACGAGAGCGGCCGGCGGGTACAATTCGGCAACCGCTGCCACTACTGCGTCAATTCGCCTGAATTCCACGCCGCAGTCGGGCGTCTCGTGCAGGCCATGGCGAAGCAATTCGGCCCCAATCCGTATGTCATCGGCTGGCAGATCGACAATGAATACAACCGCGTCTGCTATTGCGAGACCTGTCGGCTGGAATTCCAGAAATTCCTGCGCCGACGATACGGCTCGCTGGACAATTTAAACGCCCGCTGGACGACGGCCTACTGGAGCCAGACGTATTCGGCCTGGGAGCAGATTCCCCTCCCCAGCGGGCCGCACAACCCCGGCCTGATGCTCGAATTTCGGCGTTTCGTCAGCGCCAGTTACCGCCGCTTCCAGAAACTCCAACTGGAGGCCCTGCGCCCGCACCTGAAGCCGTCCGATTGGGTGACGCACAACTTCATGGGCTGGTTCGGCGGCTTCGATCACTACGAACTTGCCGCCGACCTCGATCTGGCCGCCTGGGACTGGTATATCGGCAGCGGGCACAACGATCCGCTCGTCAAGGGCGCCATCCACGACCTGACGCGCGGCTTCAAGCGCAAGAACTTCTGGCTGATGGAAACCCAGCCCGGCAACGTGAACTGGGCGGGTGTCAACAACTCGCTGTACATGGGCGAAGCCCACGCCATGGCCTGGCACGCCGTCGCTCACGGGGCCGAAGCCGTTTTGTACTGGCAATGGCGGTCGGCACTGGGCGGGCAGGAACAATATCACGGCACACTCGTGGATCCGTCCGGTCGGCCGCGACCGTTCTACCAGGAAGTGCAGTGGCTGGCGCGAGAGTTCGCCGCCGTCTCGGATTTGCTGGCCGGCTCCGAGGTCCGCGCCCCGGTGGCCATGCTCAACGATTACGACAGCCGTTGGTCGCTCGAAGCGCAGCCCCATCACCGCGACTTCGATTACGTAGAGCATTTCACGCACTATTACCGCCCGCTGGCGGCCCGCAACGTCAACGTGGACATCCTCCACGCCGACGAGGCGCTCGACGGCTACCGCCTGGTCATCGCGCCGGCGCTGACCGTCCTCAACGAGAAACGCGTTCGGCAACTCAAAGCCTTCGTCGAAAGCGGCGGGCATCTCGTTTTGACCATTCGAACGGGCGTCAAGGATGAATACAATGCTCTCTTGCCCTCCCGTCCGCCGGGGCCGCTTGCCGACCTGGCGGGGGTCGAGGTCGAGGAGTATTACGCTCTGGAAGTCCCCGTTCCGGTACAGGGGGAATGGCTGCGGGGCAGCAGCCTGCTGTGGGCCGAGAGACTCGGGCTGCTGGCGCCGCACTGCCGGGTCATCGCCCGTTACGGGGCCTGCAACGGCTGGCTGGATGAACATCCCGCCATCACCGAGACAGACAGCGGGGCCGGCCGGGTATGGTACGTGGGCGTCAACCTGGATTCGGCCGCCCAAGACAAACTGGTGGCCCGCATTGTAGAGGCGGCCGGTATTCGGCAAATTGAATCGCCGCCGGGGGTAGAAATCCGCACCCGCCTGCGCTTCGACGGCACGGAAATTTACATCGTCATCAACCACAATCGCAGCGAAGTGAAACTCCGCCTGCCGTGGAACGCTTACGAGCATATCCACAAACAGGCGGCGAGGGGAACGTTCAGCCTGCCGCCCTACAGCGCCGCCGTGCTGACAAAGGAAAAGTAGAACAGGACTTGCACAAAATAAACCGCCAAGGCGCTGAGGACACCAAGGTTCGTATAAAGACGCCAAGAAGGCTTGGCGGACTCGCCAGCAGACCCATCAACCTTCCAGGCGTTGCACCGCAGCCAGGATATTTTCGACCGTCAGGCCAAACTGTTGGTAGATTTTCTCGAACGGAGCAGAGACGCCAAAGCGGTCGACCCCAAGCACCGCGCCTGCGGCGCCTACCCAGCGCTCCCAGCCCAGGCGGACGCCGGCTTCCACGGCCAGGCGTTTCCTGATGCGCCGCGGCAGGACGAGTTCGCGGTAGGATTCTTCTTGGGCGGCGAACAATTCCCAGGAGGGGAAAGAGACCAGGCGCACATTTCTGGCCTCGGCCGCCAAACGCAAGCCCGCCTCGACAATCAATTGAACTTCAGAGCCGGAGGCCATCAGAATCAGGTCTGGTTCGCCGTCGCCGAGGTCGGCCAGCACATAGGCGCCGCGCGCCAGGCCGTCGGCCGGCGCATACAGGCTGCGATCGAGAGTGGGGACGTTCTGGCGGGTCAGGATCAGGGCCGTCGGTCCGGCACGCCGCTCGACGGCCACTTTCCAGGCGACCACGGTCTCGTTGGCGTCTGCCGGGCGGATGACGACCAGGCCAGGGATGGCGCGCAAGGCAGCCAGATGTTCGACCGGCTGATGGGTGGGGCCGTCCTCCCCCACTCCGATGCTGTCGTGCGTAAAAACCCAAATGGCCGGGTAATGAGAGAGGGCCGAGAGGCGCAGGGCCGGTCGCATGTAATCGGCAAAGACGAGGAAAGTTGCCCCGTATGGAATCAGCCCACCGTGCAAAGCCAGGCCGTTGACAATCGCCCCCATGGCATGTTCGCGCACGCCAAAGTGAAAATTGCGGCCCAGAGGGGCATCGGCCTGAAAAGCCGGCTGGCCTTCGATCCAGGTTTTGGTGGAGGGGGCTAAATCGGCCGAACCGCCAAACAATTCGGGCAGGCGAGGCGCCAGAGCGTTGATGGTTTTGCCGGAGGCGGCCCGCGTCCCCATTCCTTTGGCGTCGGGCGGGAAAACCGGCAAATCTGCCTGCCATCCTTGGGGCAGCCGGCGGCTCAAACGGCGCTCCAGTTCGGCCGCCTCGGCAGGAAAAGCGGCCCGATAGGCGGCCAGCCTTTCCTGCCATTCGGCTTCCAGCGCCGCGCCGCGTTGGAGCGCCTGACGGTAAAAAGTCAGGACATCCTCGGGGATGAAGAAGCGCGGCGTCAGCGGCCAGCCGAGGGCCTGCTTGGCAGCATTCAATTCTTCCTCGCCGAGCGGCTCGCCATGGACCTTGTTCGTCCCCTGTTTGGTCGGCGCACCGTAGCCGATGGTGGTCCGGCAAACGATGAGCGATGGGCGAGGGTCGGCCCTGGCGGTGCGGATGGCGGCGTCGATGGCATCGACGTCATTGCCGTCGGCAACATGCTGCACATGCCAGCCATAGGCCGCGAAGCGGGCAGCGCGGTCTTCGGTAAAAGCCAGGTCGGTAGAGCCATCAATGGAGATGCGATTGTCATCGTAGAGATAAATCAACTTGCCCAGGCGCAAATGTCCGGCCAGGGAGGCCGCCTCGGCGGTGATTCCCTCCATCAGGTCGCCGTCGGTGACGATAGCATAGACGAAATGATTCACGAGGACATGGCCGGGGCGGTTGAACGTCGCTGCCAGATGGGCCTCGGCAATGGCCATCCCGACGCCATTGGCAAAACCCTGACCGAGGGGGCCGGTGGTGGCCTCCACACCAGGGGTCAGGCCGTATTCGGGGTGACCAGGCGTGCGACTGCTCCACTGACGGAATTGTTTCAATTCATCCAGAGACAAGTCGTAGCCGGTCAGGTGCAGCAAAGCATAGAGCAGCATGCTGCCATGGCCGCCGGAGAGGATGAAGCGGTCGCGGTCTGGCCAGAGGGGGTTGCGCGGATTGTGGCGCAGATGGCGGGTCCAGACCGTGTACGCGATCGCAGCGCAACCCATCGGCAGGCCGGGATGGCCGGAATTGGCCTGCTGGATGGCGTCGGCGGAGAGAAAACGCAGGGTGTGAATGGCGCGGGTCTGCAAATCGGCGGTGTCCGACATAAAAAGATGCTCCTCGGGAAATTCGGCTGTCGAGAACGGCTTGGATTGTATCAGAAACGAAAGGCAAATCCGAGTCAAAACGGATTGCTCAAAACGGATGGCTCAAAGCGGATGGCTCAAAACGGACCGCTCAAAACGGACCGCTCAAAACGGATTGCAAGGATGCTGTTATGTGACAAGCGAAAGGGGCGAATATAATGAGATATCGGAGGACGAATACAACCATGAGCAATGGAACTATTCTCTATGTCGAAGACAATCTCGATAACCGAACTCTCATCCGCCGCATCTTGATGGCCGAGGGCTACGAGGTTGTGGAGGCAGAGAATGCCACCCAGGCCCAGGAGAAACTCAAACAACTCAAGCCCGACTTGATTCTGATGGACATCAACATGCCGGATATGGACGGTTACACATTGACCGCCCGCATACGCGCCACGCCGGGATTCGAAAACACCCCCATCGTAGCCTTGACGGCCAACGTGATGCGCGGCGACCGCGAGAAGTCTCTGGAGGCAGGCTGTGACGGCTATATCCAAAAGCCGGTGGATATCGACATGCTGCCTCAGCAAATCGAACGATACATGAGGAAAAGATGAGCGCCAACGACCCTCAAGATACCGCCCAAAATCCCAACGCTGAAACCCAGACCGGCCGCAAAGCCACCATTCCCAAAGACGCCACCGTGCTGGTCGTGGAAGACAACGTGGCCAATTTCGTCCTGATCGCCCGTATGCTGGGCTTTCTGGGAATCCATTGCGAATGGAAAACGTCCGGCTACGAAGTGGTCGAGTATGCCGACACGCTGCCGCGCCTGGACCTGATTCTGATGGACATCCGCCTGCCCTACGAAGATGGTTACGGCGCGCTGCGAAAAATTCGCTCCTCCGAACGGCTGAAAAGCATCCCCATCGTGGCCGTGACCGCCGAAGCCAGCCTGGAGCAGATGAACAAAGCCCGCGATGCCGGATTCGACGGTTTTCTGGGCAAACCGCTCGATCCAGATCGATTCCCCGACCAGATTCGCCGCATCCTGGCGGGGGAACCGGTTTGGGAGATGAGTTGAATCCGCTTCGGCTTCGCGCCAATCCATTTTCCTGGCTCGTCCCCCATTGAGGAGACCGGCATGTCATCCGAGAACAAGCGCCCGTCGAAAATCGCCCGTTTGCTGCAAAGTCTCGTCCTGGCCCATCCATCCATCCAACAAAATGTTGCCGCTCGTCAGCAGGCAGAACTCTCTGCCTCGCTGGCAATAGCCATATTCGTTCTGAGTCTGTATATCGCCGCACTGTTGTATTACGACCGCCGCTACATCCTGCCTCTCATCTACGGCTTCCTGATCATCGCCGGGACGGCGCTCGTCTCGCTGTTGCTCAGCCGCAGCCGCATTCCTATGCTGGGAGCGTTATTGCTGACAATTACTCCCAGCCTGATCGGTTTTTATCTGGCAGCCAACTATCCTCTATCGATTTTCGCCGCCCTGTTCTTTACCGTTCCTCTTACCATGCTGCTGGCGGCGATCATTTTGCCAATCTATGCCGCCGGCGGCCTCATGGCAGTTGTCATTATTGCGACCGCCTTGGGCAATTTCTTCATTCCGAACTTTCCGCGCTTGAGCGCGTATCTGCTTGCCGTTCAATTCGTCACCCTGGGCAGCGCCATCATGATCGTCACCGTCGCCAGAAACACGCTCGAAAGGCGGCGCATCCGGGAAATTCGAGAGGCCAACGCAAACCTGCTGGCCCTGCAGCAATCCCTGGAGCAGAAAGTGGAAGAGCGCACCCGTCAGGTGCGCACGGCCGCCGAGATGACTCAGAGCATCGCCTCGGTCTTGACACGCGAGGAACTGCTCGAACAGACCATCGGTCTGCTGAAAGAGCGCTTCGATTTCTACCAGGCGGCCATCTATTTGCTGGACGAGACGGAACGTTTCGCCGTGCTGCGCGCCGCCCATGGACCGGCCGCCGAAACCCTGCTGGCTCAGTCCCACCGCCTCCCCGTTGACGTCAACAGCCTCATTGGCCAGGTCATCGTTACCCGGCAGGCAGCGGTGATCACCGACCTGACACAAAATCCCCTCTATATTCGCAACGAATTGCTCCCCGAGGCGGTGGCCGAAGCCGGCATTCCCATTCTCACCGGCAATCGGGTGCTCGGTGCAATCGATATCCACAGCAAGAGAGAAGGCGAGTTAAACGAGGATGCTCTGGTCACCCTGCGCACCATCGCCGGACAGATTGCCGCCAACCTGGAAAATATCCGCCTGATGGAGGCCGGCCGCGCCAACGTGCAAGGGATGATGGAAATTCTGCACTTCAGTTATCAAATTGCCCAGTCCCAAACCGAGGCCGGAGTCATCGAAGCGGCCGCCCTCACCCTGCGCCAAACCCCCTTCGTCTCCCTCCTGCTTCAAGCGGGCGAAAATGGGCTGAAGGTGACCGCCGTCAACGATCCCCTGCGCAACCTGGTCGTCCCCGAAACCACCCTCATCCCCAGCGCGCCGTTGACCGAGCGATTGCGCGCCGGCATCATGATTGGCGAAATTGATGAACTGACCACGGCTTTGCCGGCCGCCCTGTGGAAATTGTTGCGCCAGATGGAATTGCGCAACCTGGCATTCGTCCCGGTTTTTCGCGGCGAAGAATTGGAAACGTTGCTGATTCTCGGCAACCGCGAACCGACTCCCATCCTGCCGGCGGCAGTCGAGCCTTACATCAGTCTGGCCGAACTGGTGACCGCCTCGGTCGAAAGAATCAGAGCGCAAAAAACCACCGAACACCGCCTGAGCGAATTGGAGGCGATCACGGTCGCCAGCCGGGCAATTGCCTCGGCCTCCAGCCTGCAAGAATTGTACGAGGCGCTGCACGAACAGATTCGCCTCGCCATGGGCGAGGTCTCCTTCATGCTTGCCCTCTATGAATCTTCGACCGACTCGATTCACATCCCCTACATGTACGAAGCCTCGCCCAACGGCGGAGAAATCGTCTCCTATGAACCCTTCCCCCTGGGCGAGGGGCTGACCTCGATTCTGATTCGCACCCGCCAGCCGTTGATGGTCGTGGAAGATACCGAACGCCGCCTGGCCGCCCTGGGCGCCAAGGTGACCGGCAAGCCGGCTCAGTCCTGGATGGGCGTCCCGCTCCTGGTGGCGGGCGAGGCCATCGGCGCCATCGTCGTCCAGGACACCGAACGCGAAAAAGCATTCGACGAGGGCGACCTGCATTTCGTTTCCACGCTGGCCTCGCAGGTGGCGGGCGCCATCTACAACATCCGTCTGCTGGAAGAGACTCGCAAGCGCGCTCTGCAACTGCAAACCGCGGCCGAGATCGCACGCGACATCTCCGGCTCCCTCGACGTGAACGAACTGCTGATACGCGCCGTCTCACTCATTCGCGAGCGCTTCAACTTCTACCATGCGGCCGTCTTCCTGATCGATGCCAGCGGCGAATATGCGGTCATCCGCGAGGCGACAGGCGAAGCGGGCATTCAGATGAAACGCGCCGGCCACAAACTGGCAGTGGGCTCCAAATCCATCGTTGGTTATGTCAGCGGCAGCGGCGAACCGCTGGTGGTGCCCGATACCACCAAGGACGCGACCTACTACGCCAACCCCCTGCTTCCCGAAACCCGTTCCGAGGTGGCCCTGCCTCTACGTGTCGGGCCGCGCATTTTGGGCGTGCTGGACGTCCAAAGCACCGAGCCCTATGCCTTCGGCGAGGAAGATGTCAACGTTTTGCGCATCCTCGCCGACCAACTGGCAGTCGCCGTCCTGAACTCGGAACTGTTCTCGGAGACGCAGGAACATCTTTCCCAGCACCGTCTGCTGCATCATGTGACTACGGCGGCCGCCTCCGGGACAACCCTGGAGGAGGCCCTCAACAGCGCGGCCCAGGGCCTGCAAGTGACGCTGGGCGGCGACCGGGTAGCGATTCTGTTGCTCAACAAAGAAACCCGCGCCCTGGAAATCAAAGCCTTCACCGGCTATTCGGAAGAGGTCAGAAATCTTTCGATTCCCATCGGTTCGGGGATTACCGGCTGGGTCGCCGCCCATCTCCAGCCGCTGCGCATTGACGATGTCACCAAAGATTCTCGCTACGTGCAGGTCAGCGGCGATACCCGCTCGGAACTGGCCATTCCGCTCGTTTACCGCGGCGAACTGCTGGGCGTGCTGAACGTGGAAAGCGAACGGGTCGGCGCTTACAGCGAGAACGACGAGGAAATGCTGGGCACGCTGGGCGGCAGCCTGGCGGCCATCATCGCCAACGCCCGCCTGCTCGAGCAAATCCGCCGCCAGGTGGACCGCGAACGTCTGCTCTACGAGGTCACCAGCCGCATCCGCCGCTCGACCGACACGCGCACAATCATGGAGACCACCGTCAGTGAACTCAGCAAGGCGCTCGGGGCGCGGCGGGCGCGCATCCAGGTCGGTCTGAAACCGAACGATAGCGGCTCCAACACCTCTCAATGAACCGGCCGTTGTGTGGAGAAAAATCACATGATGCCATCCGATAGCACAAAACCCGATTCCCGGGAGACCTCATCTTTCCCCGTCACGGATACGCTCCTGACGATTCGGCTGCGGATTCTCAACAACGTCAGCGTCGTGGCGGCCATTGTCGGCGTCTTGTCTTATTTCCTGGTCGTCATCCGCTCAATCGAAGAAACGCCCCCGGCGGCAGCCGCAGTCTACACGGTGGTAGTTATATGGATGATTATCGTCGCCCTGATGAGGCGGATGAAGTTCGAGGTGCGCGCCGTCAGCCTCACCGTTCTGGTATACCTGCTCAGCGTGACCAGTTATATCCAATCAGGCGTGACCACCGACGGCGCCGTCTTCATGGTGGGGTTCATCTTTATGGCGGCCATCCTGCTCGGTGGACGCGGTTCGGTGTACGCACTGGGGATTGGGGTTGTCACCGTCGCCGGCCTGGCCGTTGCCATGAGCCGGCACATCATCGTCCCCACTCAAATTTTTGCCTACGATTACCTCTCGGCCTGGATCAACCGCATCGTGGTCATTCTGCTTTTGGGAACGGTCATTTCCGCTTCATTGGCGACCATGCTACGCGGCCTGCAAGACAATCTGCAAAAGACGCTACAGTTCGCCACTCTCATGGAGCAGGATCGAGCGCGCCTGCGCGAGCATTCGGCCAACCTGGAACGGCGCTCCCGACAAATCCGGACGGCGGCAGAAATCTCGCGCTCGATTACGGGCGTTCTCAACCCGCAGGCATTGTTGCAAGAGGTGGTTGACCTCATTAAGGAACGTTTTGGTCTGTATTATGCCGGCGTCTTTCTGGTGGATGAGCAAAAGCGTTTCGCCGTCTTGCGGGCCGGAACAGGCGAAGAAGGCCAGGCCATGATCCAGGCCGGCCACAAACTCCCCATCGGCGAATCGTCCATGGTCGGATGGACAATCCTTAACCGTCAGGCACGCATCGCCCTGGATGTCGGCAAAGACGCCGTCCGTTTTGCCAATCCATACCTGCCCAACACACACTCAGAACTGGCCCTGCCGCTCATCTCAGGAGAGCGCGTCCTGGGCGCCCTGACCATCCAATCGGAACTTCCTGAAGCCTTCGACGAGGACGACATCATCATTCTGCAAAACATCAGCGACACCCTGGCTATCGCCCTCGAAAACGCCCGCCTGTTCACCGAACTGGAAAGCAATCTGGAAGAAATCCGCCGCCTGCACGGGCAATATTTGCAAGAAGTCTGGTCGCAGCGGAGCGGGGGGCCTCAGGAAGCCGAGTTTCGTCTGAGTGCCGACGAGACGGAGGAACTGACCCCCGTAGAAATCCCCCTGACCTTGCGCGAACAAATCATCGGCCAACTGATGCTCGAAGGAAGAAGCGAGTGGACGCCCGAAGAGCGCGCTCTAATCGAATCGATTGCCACCCAGGCAGCCCTGGCCCTTGAAAACGCCCGTCTGCTCGAGGAGAGCCAGCAAATGGCTCTGCAAGAAAGATTGATCGCCGAGATCACCAGCAAAATTTGGTCCTCGCCGAACACAGACCTCATCCTCCAAACAGCGGTCAAAGAACTCGGCCGCGCTCTGCGAGCCGATGAAGCCACGGTCGAATTGAAACTGGATTGACATCTTCAGGAGCGCACCGCATGATTCCAAAAGCATCTCCCCTCGACCGCTTGTTCGAGCGCTGGCAGGACAAATACATCCTACGTATCCAGGTTCTGGCCCAACAAATCGCGCTGGTCTCGACGTTGCCGGCCATCCTCTACATCTGGCTCAACGTTCACCTGAGCCGTCTGCAAGTGGCGCACCTGGTCTTCAGCACGCTCTTCTCCATGCTGTTCGCCAACTTCCTGTTGGCGTCCTATACGGCCTTCGCCAGCAGTCGGGCCCGCAAGCGGCTATACGAACTGGGGCGCGGCATCACCGCTTCCCCCCAGCCGGCCGACGAGGAGGCCGCCTGGCTAGATGCCGTCCGCCTGCCCTGGCGCGTCATGCCGGCCGCCTTCCTGACCCTCTGTGCGCCGGTCGCCCTGAGCGTCGCCGTTTACATGAACAATGTGGTCGAGATCGCGCAAGATCAAACAGTCCACCTTCTCATTGCCAGCCTGATCTTCGCCATAGGCTTCTCGATGCAAAACACGATGATGCTCGACCGCACCCTGGCGCCCGTCCGAAACGCACTGCTCCCTGCCAGCCGAGAAAAACAGACCATCAGCGGCGGAGTCAGCCTGCAAAACCGCCTTCAAATCACGGTGGCCATGATTCTGCTCATCAACATCCTGATGATTGCGCCACTTGCCTACGAAAAACTGCGCCAGACGGTAGCGGCCAGCGCACAAACAGAAGTGCTGAGCAATTTTATCCTTCAGGTGTCGCTCGTCAGTGGAGTAGGGCTTCTCATCACCTTGGGAGTGGCAACGCTCCAGGCCGTCATCATCGCCTCGCCGATCAAAAATATCATCGAGGTCATGAGAGAGATCGAACAGGGACACTTGAGCCGGCGCGCCGCGCTGGCGAGTTCTGATGAAACCGCCGAACTTACCCTGCGACTCAATCAAATGCTCGACCAACTTCAGATTGCCCAAACCGATCTGGAAAAGCGGGTCGCCGAACGCACGGCGGAACTCAGCCGCCGGGCCGTCATGTTGCAGGCCGCTACCAGCGTTGCCCGCCAAGCCGTCGCCTCGCAGGACCTGAACGTCCTGCTCAACGAAACCGTCAACCTGATCAGCGAGCGCTTCAACTACTACCACACCGGCATTTTCCTGCTCGACGAGCGCGGCGAATACGCCATCCTGTATGCCGCCTCTTCGGAGGGTGGCAAAAGGATGCTCGAACGCGGCCACCGTCTGGCTGTTGGACGACAGGGCATCGTCGGCAACGCCGCCTACTTCAACCGCGCCAGAATCGCCACCAATGTGGGCGAAGACGCGGTCTTCTTCGATAATCCCGATTTGCCGGCAACTCGCTCGGAGGCCGCCCTGCCCCTCAGCGTGCGCGGACGGGTGATCGGCGTCCTGGATATTCAGTCCGTCGAAATCAACGCTTTTCCTCCTGAGACCATCGAACTGCTGCAGGCCATGGCCGACCAGATTGCGCTGGCCATCCAAAACGCCCGCCTGCTGACCGAAAGCCAGGAAGCCGTGCAGCGTCTGCAGGCGCTGACGAGCGAAGGCGTGCGCAAGGCCTGGAGAGAACGAATCGGCCAGCAAAGGCGCGCCTATCGTTACACCCCGCTTGGCACCGCCGCCTACACCCCCGCCGAGGACCAGGAAGACCATCAGGCCCCCAACCGCCTCGAAGTTCCCATCACCCTCCGCAACCAAAAAATCGGTTCGCTGGTCTTCCGCCGGCGCGACAACACCCCCTGGCCCGAAGCCGAACGCCTGCTGGCCGCCGAGGTCGCCAATCAGGTGGCGCTGGCCATCGAAAACGTACGCCTGCTGGAATTGGCCCAATATCGAGCCGCCCAGGAACAGGCCTTGAGCGAACTGACTGCCCACCTAAGTCAGTCGCTCGACCCCGATACGATTATGCAAATCGCGGTGCGCGAACTGCGTCAACTGCCCAGCGTGACCGAGGTTTCGGTGTACCTCAACCCGCCCCAAATCAAAGCACCCAAAACGCCGTCTGCCTGATCTTTCAGCCCAAAGGATTGCGACGTGGAAACGCCTGCTCGCCCAACCGAAGAAAAACGCTACGCTCTCTTCCTGAACGCCCTGGCCACATTCGTACCCGTCATCGGCCTGCTGTCGACGCTCGCCTATGCGGCCATGTATCTGTTCTTTGGATACTGGCAAATGTTGGCTGTGGCAATCGCCTCGCTGGTCGGGCCTCTGGTATTTGTGCTCGGAGGCGCGTTGCTCAGAAAAGGGCGCCTGTGGCCGGCGGCCATCGTCATAATGGCCGCGGTAGCAAGCCTCTTCATTATGTTCGCCGCCTTCTGGACGGGGACGGCAGTGACGCCCATACTGTTGATTGGAACGTGGGCAGCCGTCAACGTAGTCGCCATGATGGGGGTCCCGCCCGGCCGCCGACGGCTGATCGGACCAGTCATCAGCATCGTAGCCTCCACGATTATCATCGTTTTCGACAATCTAACGCTCGACCGTCTGGTCATCACCGAACTCAACCTCCTGCGCTGGCTGCTGCCGTTGGTCATCTTGCTGGCAGGCGCCCTCTCCCTGCTCCTGCTCATCCGCGGCGTCGCCAGCGGCCGCCTCTTCGCCCGTCTGTTGATCTCCTTCCTGCTCATCGCCTTTATCCCGGTCGCGGCCCTGGGCAGCGCCGTCACCATCGAGCGCATCCAGACCGACCGTCAGTACGCAATCGACCAGTTGGAAAACGCAATCGAAAAGAAGGAAAACGCCATCAACATCTGGATGCAAGGCTTCCAGGGTGATGTCATCCTGACGGCGCGTGATGTGCAAACCCTGGGATACATGCGCGAACTGCTCACCCTCTCGCCGGGCGACAATCCGGCCACACTCGAAGGGCAGACCACCGAACGCTTTTACACCCTGCTCTATCAGTCGCCCCGCCTGCAGGAATTGTTCCTCATGAACCTGGACGGGATCGTCGTCATTGACACGATTTCCACCTACAAAGGCGCCGATTACAGCGACCGGGAATTCTTCCAGCGCGGTCTGGAGGGGCTGTTCATCAATCCGCCGTTTTACTTCCGTGACCCCAACGAAATCACCATCGTCATTTCTTATCCCGTCCTCGACCGCACCGGCCGGGTGATCGGCGTCGTAGCGGGGCGGGCCAATATGCGCCAGTTCAACATGATGGTGGCGGCCACCGACCCGGATGCAAGCAACGTCAACTTCTACCTGGTCGAATCCAATTACCGCCTGCTGACGACTTCCGCCATCGGCGCGCCGGCCACCGTCCAAGACGACGCCATCCGGGAAGCCATTCTGAGCCGCCGCAGCGGCGTCATGGCCTACCAGAACTACCGCGGCACCCCGGTCTTCAGCGTCTATCGCTGGATGCCCGCTCTCGATTCGGTCCTGATCGCAGAACTGCCTCAAGTCATCGCCTATGCCAATGTAGGCGCTTTGCTCCGCACGAACATCGGCCTGAGTCTCGTCTCGGCCATCATCGCCGTGCTGGGCGCCTACTTTACCATCCGTAACCTGGACGAACCGCTCACCCATCTGGGCGAGGTGGCCCGCCATGTCGCCGCCGGCAACCTGAATGTGCGCGCTCAGATACAGCGCGAAGACGAACTGGGCATCCTGGGTCAGGCCATGAACGACATGACCTCCCAACTCCAGGCCCTCATCGGCGAATTGGAACAGCGGGTGGCCGAACGAACCCGTGACCTGGAACGCCGCACGGTCGAACTGCAAACCGCCGCCGAAGTCGCCCGTGACGCCTCCATTGCCGAAAACCTGGACGAACTGCTCAACCGCGCCGCCCGTCTGATTCGCGAACGCTTTGGCTTCTACCACGTAGGCATCTTCCTGGTGGACGAAAACAACGATTACGCCGTTCTGCGGGCGGCCGGCGGCGAGGCCGGTCAACTGATGTTGGCCAGCAAGCACAAACTGCGCGTCGGTGAGGTCGGCATCGTCGGCTACGTGACCAAGACGGGCGAGCCGCGCATCGCCCTCGACACCGGCGCCGACGCCATCCACTTCCGCAACCCGCTCCTCCCCTACACGCACTCCGAAATGGCACTGCCGCTGCGGATAGGCGAGCGCATCATCGGCGCGCTGGATGTCCAAAGCGATAAGATCAACGCCTTCGATCAAAACGACATCACCATCATGCAAGTCATGGCCGACCAACTGGCAGTCGCCATCGAGAAGGCCAACCTGCTGCAAGAAGTCGAGCGCAGCGTTGCCGAGATGGAACGCTCGTACCGCGAGTACACCACCCGCACCTGGCGCGCCTTCCTGCAACAGGCGGCCCAAACAGCCGGTTACCGCTACGATGGAATCGCCCCCGAACCCCTCAGCGCGCCTCCCCCCGAAAGCCTGGAGGCCCTGCAAAAAGGCTCATCGGTCATCCTGCGCGCTGAGGAAACAAAAGGTGGCAGCATCCTGGCCGTGCCGATCCGGCTGCGCAGCCAAACCATCGGGACCCTCAACCTGCGCTTCCAGGGCCACGAAGTCCCGGCCGAGACCACTCTCCTGGTCGAAGAGGCCGCCAACCGCCTGGCTCTGGCGCTGGAAAACGCCCGCCTGGTTCAAGACGCCCAGCGGCTGGCCACCCGGGAACAACAGATTAACCTCATCACTTCGCGCGTTCAGCAGGCCACCGACCTGGAGGCCGTCCTCAAGAACACCATTCGAGAACTGGGAAATGCGCTGGGCGTGCCGCGCACCTTCATCCAGATCGGCCTGATGCCCACCGAAGAAGAAGCCTCCCAAGGCTGATCGGAGAACCGCTATGATCGAGCGTATCCGTCAATTCCTCCAACTGCCCACCTTCGACGACCCGGCCAGAAACATTCAGGCCCGGAATGTATTTACCATCCTGGCCGCTCTGTTCTGCCTGAGCCTGGCCTACCTCATCTTTGCCATCGTGACGGCCATCGTCGACCAGGCGACAGAGCCGCTCATCCAGGCACTGATAGCACTCGCCTTCATCGCCGCCGAAATCTGGCTTCAGCAAATGCTCCGGCAGGGGCGAATCGAACTCGTGGGGGCTATCCTGGCCTCGTTGTTTTGGGTCACGATCTTTTTCCAGGAAATCACCTATGGCGGCATTCGCGGCAGCGCTTTTGCAACCTTCGCCATCGTCATCGCCATTGCGACCCTGACGCTGGGGCTGCGGGCGGGCATCATTTTCACGACTCTTTCTATCCTGGCGGGAGCCGGCTTCGTCATCGCCGAGCAAAACGGCGCACTGCCCCCCTCGCCGCCCGCGCCGCTTTCATTCATTTTCTTCGTTTACCTGGCCACCTTTGTCATGATTCAATTGGTTCTCTACCTGGCGGTGCGCGGCATTATCTCAATCTCCCAACTGGCTGTGGAAAACCGAAGCGCGTATCAAGATAGCCGCCAAAGACTCGCCGAAAGCGAGACCCTGTTACAGCAGCGCGATCTGGCTCTCCGGCGCCGTGATGCCGCCCTGCAAACCGCCGCCGACTTGGTGCGCCTCTCTACCCGAACCGCCGACGAGAAGTCGCTGCTCGACGAGGCTGCCAGGTTGATTGCCGAACGGCTGGGTTATCTGCATGTCGGCATCTTTCTGGCCGAAGCCACCGGCGAAGCGCTCGTCCTGCGCGCCACCAACAGCGAAGCCGGCCAGGCCCTGATGGACGACAACTATCAACTGCGCATGGCCCGCGGCGAACTGGCTTTCCTGGCAACCGGCACAGAATTGCTGCGCTATCGGATTGGGAACCAAATCTTCCGCCTGGCCGGCCCCGTCCCCGTCACCGGCGTCCAGGCGAATCTCTCCTTCCCGCTCGTCTCCGAAAAACGCCTCATCGGCCTCCTGAACATTCAGACCAGCGGCGCCGCCCCCGACCGCGAAGAACAGGAAATTTTGCACACCTTTGCCGACCAACTGGCTCTGATGTTGGAAAACATCCGCCTGGTGGCTCAATTACAGGAGCGTCTGAACGAAATCAGTACCCTGGTGGGCAAAACCATGCGCCAGGCCTGGGAGGAGGTGCGCCGCGGCGCGACGATTGGCTATGCCTACGACCGCCTGCAACTCCTGCCCGCCGATGAAAAATTGCCGCCCGATGTGCTGGAACAACTATCAAAAGGTAAATCGGTCGCTTATGTGAGCCAGGGCGAAGAACCCCGCTCGCGCCTGATTGCACCGCTCATCCTGCGCGAACAGGTGATCGGCATCCTGGGTTATGAAGACACCGACCCCGGCCGCGACTGGCAGGAAAACGAAAGAATCCTGCTCGAAACCATCTCCTCGCAAGTGAGCCTGGCCCTCGAGAACAGCCGCCTGGTAGCCGAAGCCCAGCAACGCGCCGAACGCGAAGCGACCATCTCGGAAATCGTCGGCCGCATTGCCGGTCAGGTGGACATCGAGTCCATTCTGCAAGCCACCGTCAGAGAAATGCGCCGCCTGGTTGGCGAGGCCGAGATCGCCGTTCAATTGACGCCGTCCGCTAAGAGCCAATAGAGGTCATCCGATGACGATGCAACCCCTCCCTGGAACCGTCCAAAAGCCGCCACGCCCGCCGTCTGAATGGCAGCGCTTCTGGCAGCAATTGATCAGCCCCCACGCCTCGGTACAGGACGCAGTCACGCGCCGCCAGGTCGAATTTGCTTCAGCAATCAATCTGGTTTTAATCCTGTTAATCCTTGTGGCCATTGTCAGCACTTTGTTTGCGCGCCGCGGCCAGTTTGCCCCTATCGAATACCCTCTCATTGGCATGGCGGTTTTCCTGCTGGTCACTTACAGCCTGATTCGCAGCCGCAACTACCGCATCGGCATTTCGCTCCAAATCTGGGGCTATGGCACAATCGGCTTCTTCTCCCTGGCGGCCGGCTCCAACAACCCCGCCATTGCGCTGGAGGTCAGCCTCATCCCTGCTTACATTCTTGCCAGTCTCCTGCTCCCGCTCTGGGAAATGTTGAGCCTGATGGCGGTCAGCATCATCATTTTGGCTCTCTTTGGCGTGCCAGGGATGTCGGCTTCCCAAATCGGCGCCCTTATTGGTGTCTTCATGACAACCGGCACCCTGCTGGCCATCAGTGCCGCTTTCCGCAACGGCCTGGAGCGGCAACGCCTGACCGAACTGGACATGGTCAACCAGGAACTGCGCCAGATTCAAATGACCCTCGAGCAACGTGTCGAGGAGCGCACTGACGAACTGCGCACCGCCACCTTCCGGGCCGCCCGTCACGCCAGCCAGTTGCAAACCATCGCCGAGGTGGCGCACACCGTTTCGCTGGTCAGCGAGCTCGACGAACTGTTACGGGCAGTCTGCGCCCTGTTGAGCGAACGCTTCGGTTTCTACCACATCGGCATCTTCCTCAACGACGAGGCGCAGGAATTTACCGTTTTGCGGGCCTCCAACAGCGAGGGCGGCCAGCGTATGCTCGCTCGCGGCCACAAACTGAAAATCGGCGAGGCGGGCATCGTCGGTTACGTCGCCGCCCAAGGAGAAGCGCGCGTCGCCCTGGATGTCGGTACGGACGCCATCTTCTTCGACAACCCCGACTTGCCGGAAACGCGCTCCGAAATGGCCCTGCCCCTGATCGTTGCCGGCCGCATCATCGGCGTCCTCGACGTACAAAGCACCGAACCGGCCGCCTTCAGCGACGACGACATCGAGGTCATGCACACCCTGGCCGACCAAATCGCCGTCGCCATCGAGAACGCCCGCCTCTTCGGTGAAACCCGCCGCGCCCTGCAAGAGGCCGAAATCGTCTATAACCGTTTCATCTCCCGCGAATGGACCCACATCGCCCTCGAAAGACAACGCGCCGGCTATCGCACCACGCCAGCCGGAATCCAACCCCTGGAAAAAGAACTGGATTACCCGGAAATCCAAACCGCCCTGCGCTCCGGCAAACCGGTCAGTGGGAGCGCCGAATCGCCCACCCTGGCCGTGCCGCTGCGGGTACGCGGTGAGACTATCGGCGTCCTGCACATCAAGAGTCCCGATTCCAGCCGTGCCTGGAGCGCCGCCGACATCGAAGCGGTTCAGAGAGTTGCCGAGCGTGCCGCCCTGGCGCTGGAAAGCGCCCGCCTGTTGGCCGACTCGGAGAAACGCGCCCAACGCGAACAGGTCATCGGCAAAGTCAGCAACCGCATCCGCCAGACCCTCGACCTGGATACCGTCCTCAAGACGGCCGCCGAGGAACTGCGTCAGGCCTTGAACCTGCAAGCCGCCGAAGTGCGCCTTGGCCTGACCCCCGCCGAAACAAAAGCCCGTAAACCTGCCGCTGAGAGTAACCCATGAGCGAAGCGCCATCCTTTCCCGCATCTTCCTCCCCTGCCACCGGGGCGGCCCCCCGCCGCAGCCTGGTCTGGCCGGCAGCCATTGCCATCCTGGTAGCCGGCGCAGATCTCATCCTGGCCCTCTCTGCCATCCTGAGCCGCGGCGCCTGGCAAGCCTATCTGAATGCCGCCGGCATGCTGACCCTCGTCTCGCTCGCCGTCGGCGCGCTGAACATGGACCGCCGCGGCCGGCAGGAACGCGGCGTCTGGATGCTTATCCTGGGCATCTCCATTGCACTGCTCAACAAAACGCTTTCGACTTCCGGCGTCGGAGTCGTTGGCAGCCTGATTGGAATCGGCTTCATGTCGGTGGTCGGCTTCCTGTATCTGCCGCCCCGCTTGTCCAACCGCGCCATCTCCTTGAGCATCATCCTGGCGGCGATCATCCTGATTCTCGAGGCCTACTGGCCGTTCGAGCGCCTCCCCGCCTCGATCGCCTCGATTCCGCTGGCAAGCAACATCCTGGTCGCCGTCATCGTACTCGGCCTGCTCATCTTTGTCGTGCGGCGCTACCGTTCCTTCAGCCTGCACACCAAATTGCTCGTCGCCTTCAATCTGGCAGCCGCCATTCCGGCCATCATCGTCGGCCTCATCAACTTCAACACTTCACGAATCGCGCTGACTCTGAGCGCCCGCACCTCGCTGCGAAATGCCGCCGACCAGACCGCCAGCGAAGTCAACGATTTCCTGACACAAACCCGCGACGCCGTCTTTCTCGAAGCCCAGGTGCCCATCCTGACCGACTACGTCGAGGCCTTTCGCCTGGGCTATTCGGATGACCCCGATGCCTTTGTGGAAGCCCGCGCTTACCTCGATACCCTGGCGACCAAAGACCCCGGCATGTTGCTTTCCTATGCCATTCTCAATGTACGGGGTGTCAACATCTACGATACCAATCCCAACGGCATCGGCCGCAACGAATCGACCCAGGAGTATTTCACCCATCCATTCCGAGCCGGCACGCCCTACATTTCTCCCGTGATGATTGGCCCAGAGGGTGTCCCGGCCATCACCTTCAGCGCCGCCATTCGCGATGAAGCCGACCGCGTCATCGGCATTCTGCGCGCCCGCTATCGCGCCCTCGCCATCCAGAACATCGTCCGCAAGAAAAGCGGTCTGCTGGGCGAAGGCTCCTATGCGGTCGTGTTGGACAATTACAACGTCTACCTGGCCAACGGCTTGAACCCCGACCTCGTTCTGCGCACCCCCCTGCCGCTCGAAGCCGGTACACTCACTTCGTTGCAAAACTGGAACCGTCTGCCGCCCGGCAGCCCCGAACAACTGTCCCTCAATCAGCCGGACATCATCGCCGGCCTGAACATGCAACGGGGAGAATTGTTCTACGTGCCCATCCCCGGCGGCCCACCCATGGGACCGGGAGTGCCGGGCGCCGATCGTTTGGCGGCCGCCGCCTCCAGAGTAGATGCCGTCAACTGGACAGTCATCTTCTTCCAGCCCGAACGTCTCTTCCTGCAGCCCCTCGAAACCGAAAGCGATTCGCTTTTGCTGATGGTGGCTGGCGTCATGCTCTTCGCAACGGTCAGTTCCTGGCTGCTGGCTCAGCGCCTCTCGAATCCGTTGGAAAAACTGAGCACGACCGCCCGGCGCATTGAACAGGGCGACCTGAACGCCCAAGCGGAAGTCGCCGAACGTGACGAGGTCGGCGAACTGGCCCAAACCCTCAACAACATGACCGCCCGCCTGCGCGACCTCATCAGTTCCCTGGAGGCACGCGTCGAAGAGCGCACCCGCGCCCTCGCCCGCCGCGCCGAGCAAATCCGGGCTGCCGCCGACGTCGGCAGTGCCGCCACCCGCCTGCGCAACCTGGACGCCCTGTTTGCCCAGGTGGCCAAACTCATCAGCCAGCGCTTCGGCTTCTACCACGTCGGCATCTTCCTGCTCGACGAGCGCGGCGAATACGCCGTCCTGCGCGCCTCCAACAGCGAGGGCGGACAGCGCATGCTTGCCCGCGGCCACCGCCTGCGGGTTGGCCAGGTCGGCATCGTCGGCCAGGTGACCCAGAGCGGCCAACCCCGCATCGCCCTCGACGTCGGCGAGGACGCCGCCTTCTTCAGGAACCCCGATTTGCCCGAAACCCGCTCCGAGTTGTGTCTGCCGCTCATCGTGGCCGGCAAAGTCATCGGCGCCCTGGACGTGCAAAGCACCGAGGAGGCCGCCTTCACCAGCGAAGATGTGTCTGCCCTGCAAATCATGGCCGACCAGATTGCCATCGCCTTCGATAACGCCCGCCTGCTCCAGGAAAGCCAATCCGCCCTCGAATCGGCGCGCCGCGCCTACGGGGCAGTCAGCCAAACCGCCTGGAGGCGATTGCTCCTCAGCGAGGAGGGCAGCACCGGCTACCTGAGCCTGGCCAACGGCATCCTGACCCCCGTTTCGGGCGAGCCGGAACCCGAATACCTTCAGGCCATCAAGACCGGCAAACCCGTCCTTTCGAACGAAGGGCTGACGGTCTATCTGCCCATCACCAGCCGCGACCTGACCATCGGCGCCATCCGCCTCGACCGGCCAGCCGAAGCCGGCGCCTGGTCGCAGGATGACATCGTCTCGGCCAACGCTCTGGTCGATCAGTTGAGCACCTCGCTCGAAAGCGCCCGCCTCTTCACCGACATCAACCGGCGGGCGATGAAAGAACGCGCCATCGGCGAGATGACCACCCGCATCAGCGCCTCGGTCGATGTGCGCAGCGTCTTCGAAACCGCCGCCCAGGAAATCGGGCGCGCCTTCCCCGGCTCCGAAGTGATCGTCCAACTGCACAAAGAGGAAGAAGAATGAGCACCTGCCCGCTGAAAAATCTCTTGCCCTGGCCGGCGCCTGGGAGTGAACGATGAAAATCCGCACCCGCCTTGTCCTCAGCCTGGTCCTGATGGGTTTCCTGCCGTTGCTCTTGGTGGCCGGAGGCCTTTCCTGGGCCATCTTCAACGTCCGCACCCTTTCGATTACCCGCAGTCAACAGGCGCTCGAGGCCGCCGGCCGACAGGCGATTCGCGAAAAAGCCGAATCAGTCGCCAGAGAGATTGCCATGTACTTTGCCTACCACCCGGAACTCGACCCGCGCGACTATCCGGCCATCGAGACCAACCCCGACCTGATCGCCATCGCCGTCCAGCCGGTTGGCAGGACCGGTTACACCGCCGTCCACGATCGGCGCGGCATCAACCACTTTCATGTCAATCCTTCGCTGGTCGGCACCGACCTGAGCAACCTCTCCGAGCGGTTGCCGCAATTCTGGAATCTGATCGCCATCTCGATGCGCGGCGTGTCGGTCGAGGGCTATTACGACTGGCTCGAACCCGACGGCGTCACCATCCGCCAGAAATACATGGTCATCGTCCCCGTGCCGGGCACCGACCTGATGGTGGCGGCTACCACCTACATTGACGAATTCTCTGCCCCCACCCAAACCCTGACCGCCAACCTGAACCGCGTCGTCAGCCGTGCCATCTGGACCACCGTCGTCACGGTGGCGGTCTCTCTGGCGTTTGCGGGCATCGCCTCGTGGTACTTTGGCAACCGCCTGATCACCCCCCTCACCCGTCTGACAGATGCGGCGGCGCGCATCGAACAAGGTAACCTGGACCAGCAAGTGCCCGTCGAACGAAAAGACGAGATGGGGCAACTGGCCTCGACCTTCAACCTGATGGCCGCCCGCATCCGCGAAATGGTCACCACCCTGGAAGAACGCGTCCGCCAGCGCACGACCGACCTGGAAAGGCGCGCCTCCCAGTTCCAGGCCATTGCCGAGGTCTCGCGCGCCATCGCCAGCATCAAAGAGCCGTCCGAATTGCTGGCCCAGATCGCCGTCCAAATTGCCGAGCACTTCGGCGTTTACCACGCCGGCATTTTCCTGTTGGATGAGAACGAAGAATACGCCGTCTTGCAAGCGGCCAGCAGTGAAGGCGGTCAACGCATGCTGACGCGCGGCCACCGCCTCAAAGTCGGCGAGGTAGGTATCGTCGGTTACGTTGCCGGCACCGGGCGGACGCGCATCGCCCTCGACACCGGCGCGGATGCCGTCTTCTTCGAGAACCCCGACCTGCCCCAGACGCGTTCCGAAATTGCATTGCCGCTCAAGTCCGGCGGCCAGGTGATCGGCGTCCTGGACGTGCAAAGCAGCGAACCCAACGCCTTTTCGGAGAGCGACGCCGAAACCCTCTCCATCCTGGCCGATCAGGTCAGCATCGCTATCGAAAACGCCCGCCTGTTCGAGGAAACCCGCCGCGCCCTGTCCCAGACCGAGGCCCTTTACCAGCAATTCCTGCGGGCCGAATGGGGTCGCCTGGCCCGTGAACAAAAACTGGCCGGCTTCCGTCACTCGCAGGACGGGACGGTCTTACTCGACCGCCCCGTCGAGGACGCCGACATCCGCAGCGTCATCAAGAGCGGCAAGCCGCTCATCAAGCCGGCCGGCAAGAAAGGCGAACCGGCGCGCCTGATTGTACCTATCATCCTGCGCAATCGCGTGGTGGGCGTCGTCAACGTCAGCGCCCCGGAAGGGAAATGGACCGATGACGATATGGACGTCCTGAACGCGGTTGCCGAGCGAATCGCCCTTTCCGCCGAAAACGCCCGTCTGTTCGAGGAAAGTTCCCGCCGGGCGGCCAAGGAGCGCACCATCGCCGAAGTCTCCGCCCGCCTCGGCGCCCTCGTCGACATTGACAACCTGCTGCAAACCGCCGCTCAGGAAATGAGCCGCAACCTGCCCGGCGCAGAAGTCGTCATCCAGTTCCACCAGAAAGGGTAAGGAGAAATCGGATGGAAACCGCTGCCGTTCAACAGCCTTTGAGCCGCCTCCACTTTGCCACCCGTCTGGCCCTGGCTTTCGTCGTCCTGGCTGCCCTATCGTCGGCCGTCACCCTGACCATCTCTTACCTCAACTTCCGCCGCGAATCGCGAGCCGTGTTTCGTCAGCGCCTGCTCGACCTGGTCACGCTGGCCGCCCTGCAGCAAGATGGCGACGCCTTCGACACCATCCGCTCGCCGCTCGACCCCGAATTCGAGCGCCTCCGGCTTCAAAACCTGGCCATCCGCCGCTCCAGCCCCGATATCCGCTACGTCTTCACGGCCCGCTTCGACGAGCAGGGATTGTACTTCGTCGTGGATGCCGGCGAACCCGGCGAGGAGGGCATCGCCGCCTACGGCGAACGCTACGAAGACCCCAGCCCTGCCCTGGCCGCAAACTACCGCACCCTGACCGAACCCATCGTGGACGAGGATTTCTACACCGACGTCTACGGCACCTTCCTCTCCGCCTACGCCCCCATCAACAACAGCCAGGGCGAACTGGTCGGCATCATCGGCATTGACTTCACGGTCGACAAAGTCCTGCAAGCCGAACGCACCTTCCTGCTCACCAATCTGGCCATCTTTGCCGCCCTTTTGCCGCTGCTCGGCCTGGCCGGCTGGCTGCTTGGCCGCCTGCTCGCCAACCCCATCCAGGCACTGACCGAGGCCACCGCCCGGATCGCCGCCGGCGACCTGGACTATCAGGCAAAAATCCGGACGAACGTCCCCGAACTGCGCACCCTGGATGCCTCTTTCGAAACCATGGCCCGGCAATTGAAAGAAATGCTGGCCACTCTGGAGGCCCGCGTCGCCAGCCGCACCGAGGAATTGACCTCTGCCTCGCTCCAACTGGCCCGCCGGGCTGCCCAGTTCGAGGCCATCGCCCAGGTCTCGAAGACGGTCACCTCCATCCAGGACCTGAACACCCTGCTCGACCGTCTCGTCGTCCTCATCAGCAATCTGTTCGGTTTCTATCATGTGGGCATCTTCCTGGTGGACGAGCACGGCGAATACGCCTACCTGCTGGCCGCCAACAGCGAGGGCGGCCGGCGGATGGTTGCGCGCGGCCATCGCCTGCAGGTCGGCAAGGTCGGCATCGTCGGCTATGTGGCAGCGACGGGCAACCCGCGCATCGCCGAGAACGTCGGGGCCGATGCCGTCCACTTCAAGAACCCCGACCTTCCCGATACCCAGGCAGAAATGGCACTGCCGCTCAAGATCGGCCGCCAAACCATCGGCGTGCTGGACATCCAGAGCAAGGAACAAAACGCCTTTTCGAAAGAGGACACGGCCGTGTTCTCCACCCTGGCCGACCAAATTGCCATCGCCATTCAAAACGCCCGCTCCTTCGAGCAATCCGAGCGCCTGCTCGCCGAGGCCCAGCGCGCCATCGGCAGCCAAATGCAGGCGGCCTGGAAGTCGCTGCAAATCAGCAGGCCGAGGGTCGGTTATCGCGTCGCCGGCGGCGCCGTCCAACGGCTCGAACAGCCGCTGCGCAACCGTCAAATCGAGGAGGCAATCGCCGGCGGCAAGGTAATCGCCGCCCGCGGCGGAGGCCGCTCCCCGGCCAGCCTGGCTGTCCCCCTGCGTCTGCGCGGCGAGGTGATTGGCGTGATGAACGTGCTTGTCCCCCAGGCCGAGGGCTGGGAGTGGGAACAGGACAATATCGACATCGCCGAGGCAGTCGCCGCCCGCCTCTCGCTGGCCATCGAAAATGCCCTCCTGCTCGAAGAGTCGCGCCTGCGGGCCGATACCGAGCGCCTGATCGGTGAAATCACCGCCAAAATCAGCGGTTCCGTCAACCTGCAAAACGTGCTGCAGACGACCGTCCGGGAACTGGGACGCGTCCTGCCAGATTCGGAAATCATCCTGCAATTCCAGAGCGACCAGGGATAGAACGCATCTTGAGAGAGGCTGTCTATGCGTAACCGGCTTCGTACCATCCTGACCGTCCGAGAATTCGAAAGCGAGGAAAAGACGCGCCTGGCGCGCCAGTTAAACGGGATTTTCCTGGTCACCATTCTGGCGTTCGTTTCGCTGGTCGTCTCGTTTGTCCTGCTGGGCTACCCGCTCTCCACCCCAGGCTACTGGATATTCTCTGGGCTGGCGCTGTTTATCCTCGCCCTGCTTGGCTGGATGCGCCGCGGCCACCTGCGTTCATCGGCCATCGTCTTTCTGACCATCTGCTACCTCGGTTTCACCTACGTCGCCTGGATCGAAGCCGGGGTGCGCGATACCGCCTTCATCGGCCTGACGGCGCTCATCCTGCTGGCCAGCGTCTTTTTGGGAGCGAGAGGCACCATCGTGATGTCCGTCATCAGCGCCCTGACCGGCTGGGGATTGGCCTACGCCGAAATCAACGGCCTCATCGCTGCCACCCCCGACGCGCCCATCAACACCGCTGTTTATATGACCGTCGTCTTCCTCACCGTCGGCCTGTTCGCCTATCTCTCCGTCCATAACCTAAACCGGTCGCTGGAACGCGCCGCCCGCAGCGAGGCCAGTCTCAAAGCCAGCAACGAGGAACTGAACACCCTGCGGGTCAACCTGGAACAGCAAGTCCGGGAACGCACCGCCGAACTGGAGAAAACCTCCCAATTCAGCCAGCGGCGCGCCAGGCAATTCCAGGCGGTAGCCGAAATTGCCCGCGCCGCCACCGCTCAGCGTGACCCCGCCGCCTTGCTGTCTGAAGCGACCCGCCTGATCTCCGAACAATTCGGCCACTATCACACCGCCATCTTCCTGCTGGACGAAAGCGGGCTGACGGCCAGCCTGCAAGCCGCCAGCAGCCCCGAAGGGCAGAAAATGCTGGCGGAGAACTTCCGCATCAACATTGCCGACGCCGACCTGGTCGGCCTGGTCATCGCCAGCGGGCAGCCGCGCCTCGCCAGCAGCGCCGACTTCGACTACCCCGACCTGCCGCGCACGCGCTCAGAGGCCGTCCTGCCGCTGCGCGCCGGCAACCGCGTCATCGGCGCCCTCGACATTCAGAACGAAGCGCCAGACGCCTTTCCAGCCGAAGACATCGAAGTGCTGACCATCCTGGCCGATCAGATCGCCATCGCCATCGAAAGCGCCCGCCTCCTCAGCGAGACCGCCCAGGCCCTCAACGAGGCGCGCACCGTTTATGGCCAATCCCTGCGCCAGGGCTGGGCACAAATTCCGCAACAAATGCGGCTGGCCGGTTTCCTCTACCGCGGCGGAGAACCCAACCCTCTCGAAAAGCCGCTCGACCTGCCCGAAATCCAGACCGCCCTGCAAAGTGGCACGCCGGTGACGCAGGAGACTTCCGGCTCGGTCTTCGCCGTGCCGCTCAAACTGCGCGACCAAATCATCGGCGTGCTCGACGTGCGCAGCCGCGAACCGGGCCGCAAATTCTCGGAAAGCCAATTGACCTTGATTCGCGCCGTCGCCGAGCGGGTTGCCCTGGCGCTCGAAAACGCCCGTCTGTTCGAGGAAACCACCCGCCGCGCCGAGCGCGAGCGAACCGTCTCCGAAATCAGCACCAAAATCCGCACCACCTCCGACCCACAAACCATGCTGGAAATGGCCCTCGAAGAACTCAAACGCGCCCTGGGCGCCAGCGAAGTCATCGTCCGGCCCTATCAGCCGCCCCTATCTCCGCCGTCAACCGCTCCCGCACAGAAAAAAGCGGCCGCCAGGCAAAGCGGCAAAAAATAACCTGCGCCCCTTTTAGATTGAGAGGACGCCATGACTCATGTGATTGCCATCAGTAACGAAAAAGGCGGCGTGGCCAAAACGACCACCACCCTTTCACTGGGCGCCGCCCTGGGCGAACTCGGCCGCCGCGTCCTGCTGATCGACCTCGATCCGCAAGCCAACCTGACCCTCGCCCTCGGATTCGAACCCGCAAAAGTCGAACACACCAGCGGCGAAATCCTGCTCGACGCCGCCCCCCTGCTCGAAGCGCGGCTGGCGACCAACTTCAGCGGACTGGAACTCATCCCCGCCAACCTGAGCCTCGAACACGCCGAGCAAGTGCTGCCCATCTATCTCGACTACACCTCGCGCCTGCGCCGCGCCATCGAAAACGCCGCCCCCCTGCCCTATGACTTCATCGTCATGGACTGCCCGCCCTCCCTCGGCGCCATCACCATCAACGCCCTGAGCGCCTCGAACCTGCTCATCATCCCCACCCAAGCCGAATATTTCTCCGCCTACGCCCTGCGCGACATGATGACCATCGTCCGGCAGGTGCGCGCCGATGACAACCCCGACCTGGCCTATCGCATCCTGGTCACCCTGCTCGACCAGCGCAACCGCACCCACCGCAACATCCTCGAACAACTGGAACGCACCTTCGGAGAAGGCCTGTTCAAAACCATTATCGAAGTGGACACCAAATTGCGCGAAAGCCCGATTCTGGGCTTGCCCATCACGCAGTACAAGCCCAACAGCCGGGGCGCCATGCAATACCGCAGCCTGGCTGAGGAGTTGATTGCTTATGTCGAACAAACGCCTTCAGAAACGGCTTGACCAACTCTTTAGCGATATCAAGCAAGCCGAGGGCGGACCTCCCGCCGTCGAGAAAACGCCTCTTCTGCGGACTCGCCCCCGGCCGCCCGCCGAAGAGACGGCTGCGCCCCGGCCCGCCGGCGAACGGCCGGCTTCGTCCGCCGCGCCGGCGCCAACCCGACCGGTCGGCGGCGCCTCCGCCGAAATGACCGTCATCACCACCCCGACCAGCCTGGCCCTGCCCTTCCGCCTGGAAGCAGAGCAATGGAGCGTCATCGAAATCGTCAGCCCGCACGAGCGCGTCTGGACGGCCGACGAGCAGGCTCTGGTCAGGCAGGTGACCGACCAACTCTCTCTGGCCCTGGAAAACGCCCGCCTGTTCCAGCAAACCCAGCGCCAGGCCCAGGAACTGGCCATCCTGAACGAAATGGGCCAGGAACTTTCCGCCCAACTGGATATCGAGGGCATCGTCACCACCGTTCACAAGTACATCGCCCGGCTGATGCCCATCCACAGTTTCTTTGTCGCCCTGTACGACCCCCAGGCCAAAATCATCACCTATCCCTTCTATTTCCAGGACGGCCAGCGACAAGCCGATACATCCGGCATGACCCGGCCGCTGCGCCAGGGCCTGACCGATTACATGCTCATCAACCGCAAGCCTATCTTTATGCCCGACCACGTCGAAGAGCAAATGGAGGCCCTGGGCATCGAGAAAATTGTCATCGGTCAGGGCTTGATGCCTCAATGCTGGATGGGCGTGCCTCTCATGATTGGCGACGAAGTATTGGGCGCGCTGGGGCTGCAAAGCACGACCACTGCCAATCTCTATACCCCTCACCATCTGGAACTTCTCACCTCCATCGCCCGCCAAACCGCCATCAGCATCCAGAACACGAAACTGTTCCGCGAGGCCCAAGCGCGCGCCGAAGAGTTGACCATCCTCAACGAGATGAGCCGCGCCCTGACGGCTCTGACCGACATCCAGCAAATTACCGAAACTCTCTACCAGTTCACCTCGCGCCTGCTCGACACGACCAACTTCTACATCGCCCTCTACGACGAACAAGCCGATGAAATCGAATTCCGGATTTCCATCGAAAAAGGCGAGCGCCGTCCCTGGCGCAAACGCCGTCAGGGACACGGCCTGACAGAACACATCATCCACACCGGACAGCCGCTGTTGATCGAAGAAAACGTCGGTGCGAAAGTGCGCGAACTCGGCATCGACATGATCGGCGAGGAGGCGCTCTCCTGGCTGGGCGTCCCCATGATGATTGGCTCCAAAGTCATCGGCGTCATCGGCATCCAGTCCTACACCACGCCGCGCGCCTTCAACACCACCTCGCTCAATCTGCTGATGTCGATTGCCGGCCAGGCAGCCATCACCCTCGAAAACGCCCGCCTGTTCGAGGAAACCCGCAAACGCGCCGCCGCCCTCGAGGCCCTGAACGAAATCGGCCGCGCCGCCACCTCCCTGCTCGACCTGGATGAGGTGCTGACCATCCTGGTGGACCTGATCAAGGAACGCTTCGGCCATTACTTCGTCGGCATCTCCCTTTTCGAGAATGAGCGTCTGCTCTTCAAGGTCGGCAGCACCATCGGGAACACCAACGCCCGCTTCGAGCGCACCAACGTGGACCTGACCGAAGGCGTCAGCCTCATCGGCGAGGCGGCCAGAACCAGTCAGGCGCTGATGGTCAACGATGTCTCCCAAGACCCGCGCTACATGGCCACGCCCGAATTGCCCGATACACACGCCGAAATCGCCGTCCCCATCACCGTGAAAGGGCGCGTCATCGGTGTATTGGACGTGCAGAGCGAACGACTCAACGCCTACGACCAGGAAAGCCTGTCCATCCTGCAAGCCATCGCCAGCCAGGCCGGGGCGGCCATCGACAACGCCCGCCTGTTCCAGCAATCGCAGCGCCAGGCCGAAGAGTTGGCCATCTTGAACGAAATGGGCCGCGAACTGACCGCCACCCTTGAAACCGCCGCCATCGCCGAGACGCTTTATCGCCAGACCTCGCGTTTGATGGACACCTCGACCTTCTTCATCGCTCTCTACGATGCTGAAACGGACACGCTCTCCTTCCCTCTGACCGTGGACGGCAATCGGCGCTTCGAAACCGCCCCTCGCCCGCTCGCCGGCGGATTTACCGACTACATCATCAAGACCCGCCAGCCGGTCTTTGTGCCCGAAGATGTGGAAGGCGCGATGAAAGCACTGGGCATCCAAAAAGTCATTGTGGGAGAAAATACCCCTGCCCAGTGCTGGATGGGCGTCCCGATGTTGATTGGCGAACGCGTTATCGGCGTCATTGCCGCCCAGAGCGAGGAAAGGCCGCATGTCTACACTGCCCACGACCTGGAACTGCTGACCGCCATCGCCAGCCAGGCCGCCATCGCCTTCGAAAACGCCCGCCTGTTCCACAGCGCCCAGTTGCGCGCCGAGGAAATGGCCACCCTGAACGACTTAGCCCGCGGCCTGGCCTCTCAACTCAACCTCGACCAAGTCCTGGAGGAAGTCTACCGCGGCATCACCCGCCTGATTGATACGACCAACTTCTACATCGCCCTTTACGATGCCAAGAACCACGAACTGGTCTTCCCTCTGAACGTATCCGAATCGATCGTAGACCAAGAAATCGTCCGCCTGTCCGCCGATCAGGGCATCACCGGCTACGTCGCCCGAACCCGCCAGGGAGTCTTGATTCAGGGCAACGTGACCGATTGGCTGAAAGAACACGGCATCGAATCTGTGGGCGAACCCACTGCCTGCTGGTTGGGTGTCCCGATGCTGCTGGGCGAACAAACTCTGGGCGTCCTGGCGGTTCAAAGTTATACCGACCCGCAAGCCTTCGACCGGCGCGACCAGGATTTGCTGACCGCCATCGCCAACCAGGCGGCCATTGCCATCCAGAACGCTCGCCTGTTCGAAGAGACCCGCCGCCGGGCCGAAATCGAGCGCATCACCAGCGAAATCTCGGCCATCTTCGTCAGCATTGACCCTCTCGAAACCCCGCGCGGCATTGATGAAGCCCTCGAAAAACTGGGCCGCTTCGCCGGCGTCGACCGCGCCTACGTCTTCCTGCTCAACCCCGACGGCGTGACCGTCAGCAACACCAACGAATGGTGCGCCGAGGGCATCCGGCCAATCATCAACGAGATGCAAAATGTGCCACAGGAGTCCTTCCCCTTCCTGCTCGAAACGCTCCGCCGCGCCGAAATCTTCTACCCAAAACTGGACGACCTGCCCGCCGAAGCCGAAGCCGAACGCAGGCAGTTCGAGAAAGAGGGCCTCCGGTCCATCGTCTGCGCCCCGCTGATCAGCCGCGGCCAGTTGATCGGTCTGTTTGGCCTCGATTCCATCAAACAAGAACGCCGCTGGAGCCAAGAAGAACTCAACCTCCTGCGCCTGGTAGCCGAGACCGTCGTCACCGCCCTGGGTCGTCAGGAAGCCGCCAGCGCCATCCAGCGCCAGAACGAATACCTGGCCACCTCGGCCGAAATCGGCCGCCTGGTCACCTCAACCCTCGACATGACGACGCTCCTCAACCGCACCGTCAACCTGATTCTGGAGCGCTTCGACTTCTATCACGCTGCCATCTTCCTCATCGAAGAGACCGGCTTCAACGCCGTTTTGGCGGCCGCCACCGGCAAGGCCGGCGAAGAAATGCTGCGCCGCGGCCACTCCCTGCCGGTCGGCTCGAAATCCATCGTCGGCACCGTCACCTCTTCGGGCCAGCCGCTCATCGTCAACGACACCGCCACCGACCCCACCCACCGTCCCAACCCGCTGCTGCCCGATACGCGCGCCGAAGCCGCTATCCCCTTGCGGATTGGCGACCGCATCATCGGCGCCCTCGATATCCAATCCACCACCCCCAATGCTTTCACAGGCAGTGACGTCGCCGTCCTGCAAACCCTGGCCGACCAGGTCGCTGTGGCGATTGATAACGCCCGCTCCTACGAACTGGCTCAGCAAGCCATTCGCGAAATGCGCGAACTCGACCGCCTCAAGACTCAATTCCTGGCCAACATGAGCCACGAATTGCGCACCCCGCTCAACTCCATCATCGGCTTCTCGCGCGTCATCCTCAAGGGCATTGACGGCCCCGTCACCGAATTGCAGGAGCAGGACCTCAACGCCATCTACAACTCCGGCCAGCACCTGCTGCGTCTTATCAATGACATCCTCGACCTGTCCAAAATCGAAGCCGGCAAGATGGAACTGGCCTTCGACGACGTCAACATCGCCGACACCATCAACAGCGTCTTGCCCACCGTCTCCGGCCTGATCAAGGACAAGCCCGTCGTCCTCCAAAAAGAGATCGCCGAGGACTTGCCTCCCGTGCGCGCCGATGCCGTCCGCATCCGCCAGGTGCTCATCAACCTGCTGTCCAACGCCGCCAAATTCACCGAAAAAGGCTCCATCACCCTCTCGGCCCAAGTCGAGACCAACGAAATGGGCCAGCCCGAAATCATGGTCAAAGTCATCGACACCGGCCCCGGCATCTCGCCCGAAGACCAAAGCAAACTGTTCCAGCCCTTCTCCCAGGTGGACGCCTCGCCGACCCGCAAAACCGGCGGCACAGGCCTCGGCCTGTCCATTTCACGCCGCCTGGTCGAACTTCACGGCGGGCGTATCGGCGTCCACAGCGAACTCGGTAAGGGCAGCGTCTTCTACTTCACGCTGCCTCTGCCGCGTCTCAAAGAGAGCGCCAAGGGACAGGAGGAGAGCCGCCGCGGCGACAAAGTCATCCTGGCCATCGACGACGACGCCCAGGTCATCTCCCTCTACGAGCGCTATCTGCAGCCCCAGGGCTTCCAGGTCATTCCCCTCACCGACCCCCTGCAAGCCAAAGAGCGCATCCGCCAACTCAAACCGTTCGCCGTCACCCTCGACATCATGATGCCCGGCAAAGATGGCTGGACGCTCCTGAACGAACTCAAGACCGATCCCGAAACGCGCGACGTGCCGGTCATCATTTGCAGCATCCTGGAAGAAGAGGAAAAAGGCTTCAGCCTGGGCGCGGCCGATTATCTCGTCAAACCCATCCTGGAAGACGATTTGCTCAACGCCCTCAACCGCCTGAACGGCGACGGCAGCATCAAAGAGGTCTTGATCATCGACGACGACCCCAAAGACTTGCGTCTCATCGCCAAAATCCTTGAAGAACGCAGCCGCTATCGGCCCATCCTGGCCCAGGGCGGCACCCAGGGCTGGCAGAGACTCTCCAGCGAACCGCTGCCTCACGCCGTCATCCTCGACCTGTTCATGCCCGAAATGGACGGTTTCGCCATCCTCGAAAAAATGCGCACCACGCCCCGCCTGACCGATATCCCCGTCGTCGTCGTCAGCGGCGGCGACCTGACCCGCCTCCAGCAAAAACAACTGGCCGATTTCGGCCAAAAATTGCTCCGCAAAGGCACGCTCAACGAACAAGAACTCCTGACCCTGCTCGACCGCGCCCTCAAGCGCCTCGGGCCAGGGCAGAAAGGCTGAGATTCTTATGTCTTTCCTCATCAAATGCCTCGACTGCGGACACGCGGCCCCCTATTTTCCGACCTCTGTCAATTGCCCGCGCTGCAGCAGCCAATGGCGGCAGGCAGAATACGACTACGACACGGTCGCGAAGAGTCTGGTGCTCCAATTGCCCAGCCGCCCCTTCGACCTGTGGCGCTACCGCGAATTGTTGCCCGTCCGCAGCCCCAACCCGGCGATCCGCCTCGGAGAGGGCGGAACGCCGCTCATCCAGGCCGTCAACCTGGGGATGATGCTTGGCTGCCCCAACCTGTTCATCAAGGACGAGCGCCAGGGCCCAACCGCCTCCTTCAAAGACCGTCAGGCGGCCGTGACCATCGCCGCCCTGAAAGAGGCCGGCATCACGGAAATGGTCGTCGCCTCGACCGGCAACGTGGCCATCTCCTATTCGGCGTACGCCGCCCGCGCCGGCATCAAACTGTGGGCCTTCGTCACCAGCCTGGTGCCGGCGGTGAAAATGCGCGAAATCGCCCTCTATGGCAGCCAGGTCATCAAAGTGACCGGCTCCTATGACCAGGCCAAGCAGGTAGCCGCCGAGTTCGCCCGCCAGCGCGGCCTGTACCTGGATATGGGCGCCCGCACCATCACCTCCATCGAGGCAATGAAAACCATCGCCTTCGAAATCGCCGAACAGGTCACCGCCGCCCTGGGGCCCGTCTCCGGCAACAACGGTAAACCCTATCCCATCTGGCGCACCCCCGATTGGTACATCCAGTCCGTCAGCGGCGGGATGGGGCCGCTCGGCCTGGCAAAAGGCTTCGCCGAACTCCAGCGCATGAATCTCATTGACCGCATCCCGGCCATCGCCGCGATTCAATCCGAGGGCTGCGCCCCGATGGTCCAGGCCTGGAAGGACGGAAAAGAAGTCGCCGCCCCGGTTACCTCGCCGCGCACCCATATCGAAACGCTGGCCACCGGCGACCCCGGCCGTACTTATACGCTGCTGCGCAAATGGGTGAACGAAACGCACGGCGCATTCGAGAGCGTCAGCGATGAGGAAGCCTTTCGAGCCATGCACGTCCTGGCGAAAATGGAGGGAATTTCTGCGGAACCGGCTGCGGCCGTGGCCTTTGCCGGCCTGTTCAAACTGGTGCGCGCCGGCATTATCAAACCCACCGACGTAGTCGTGGTCAATTGCACCGGTCACACCATGCCGGCCGAACCCTTTGTCCTGGGCGATAACTGGGCACGCAACGTGGTGCTGCCCTCTCGCGTTATGGAAGAGACGCCGCAAGAAGGCCTGCTGGCCGCCCTCAACCGGGTTGCCCCCGACCGCTTCCCCAACATCGCCATCGTTGACGACAGCCGCGAGGCCCGCATCCTGATTCGCCGCATCCTGCAATCCCAGGGCGACTTCAAAATCTTCGAGGCCGAAAGCGGTCAGGAGGCGCTCAAACTCATCGAACGCGAAATGCCCGATCTCATCGTCCTCGACCTGATGATGCCCGAAATGGACGGCTTTGCTGTGCTAGACGCTCTGCGTGCCAAGCCGGAAACCGCCAACATCCCCGTCATCGTCGCCACCGCCAAAGAATTGACCGCCGAAGAGAAAAACCGCCTCAAAGGACAAATCCAGGCCCTCATGCAAAAGGGCGATTTTCTGAGCGATGAGTTCCTGGAAGAGGTCCGCTCCCTCATCAAGTGAGCCGCCACATCGAGGCAGGCATGAAACAAATCTTAGGCCGCACCACAGGAATTGGAGCCGCCCTGAGTGCGGCCGCTTTCCTTGGCCTGGCGCCCATCTTTGGCAAACAAGCCTTTCTGATCGGCTTCTCTCCCCTGTTGGTGGTGGCCGTGCGCACGGCGCTGGCCGCCTTCCTCTTACTCGTTCTTATGGTGTTGTTCAGGCGGCCCTTCCTGTACATTTACCCGGCCGGCCTGCTGGGCTGCGGACTGGCCGGAGCAATCAACGGTATCGGCTCTATCTTGTATTACCTGGCCCTGGAGCGTCTGACGGCCAGCGTCGGTCAGTTGCTCTATTCGCTCTATCCAATTTTCCTGGCCCTCTGGCTGGCCCTCGACTTTCAGCCTCCCGGCCGCATCACCCGCCTGCGTATGGCCATCGCCATGCTGGGCGTTCTCTTTCTTACCTATGTGAAACCTGCCGAAATCGACTGGCTTGGCGTCGCCCTGATGTTGGGCGCCTCGGCTATGTATGCCCTCCATCTGCCCATCAATCAGCGCGTCCTCTATGATATTCCCGCCCCCACCGTCACCCTCTACACCCTGCTGGCCATGAGCATGGTGGTCGTGCCGGCCTACCTCGTCTTCGACCGCAGCCTGCCGATTGCCGGCGCCTCCTGGGGGCCCGTCCTGGCCCTGAGCATGGTGACCTTCTTCTCGCGGTTGACGCTGTTCTTGGGGGTCAAACACCTGGGCGGCATGCAGACCGCCCTGCTCAGCCTCAGCGAGTTGCTGATCACCATTGTCGTCAGTCGCTTATGGCTACACGAAAACCTTCTCCCCATGCAATGGGCCGGAGCAGCCCTGCTCCTTATCAGCATCGCCCTGATCGGCTGGGAAAAAATCGTCCCCAATCGCCGCCACAAGAGCGGCTGGCTCAAATGGCTGCGGCCGCCCGGCATCCCGCCAGATATCACCTGGGGCGCAGGAGAATGACGGCCGTCGCCCCTCTCAAGCGGATGGGCCGCCAGTCCCCCCTCTTCTTTCCTCGAACACATAACCGGTGGCGCGCACGCTGACGATTCTCTCCATCAACGTCGGCGCCGCCGCCAGTTTCTGCCGCAAGCGGCTGACCAGCGGCCGTAAAATTTCAGGCGCCTCTTGCTGAGAGGCCGCATATCCTTGCACCAAAAGCACCAGTTCACGATGGGAAAAAACCTTGCCGATGTTTTCGACGAACACTTTGAGCAATCTCCCCTCGGCAGGTGTCAATAAAATGGTCGTCCCTCCCGATACAAGAGAACGCCGTTTGAAATCAATGATGGTTCCATCCTCCAGGCGGACAATTGCATCTTCCTCTGCCCCGCCCGCCAGATCGAGGCGCGAGGACAAGCGGGCTGCCCGCCGCGCCAATCCACGCGCCACGCTTTCCAGAATTTGGGCCGGAGAGGCCGGCTTGAGCAGGTAATCATGCACCCGGCTGCGCAGGGCATCAATGGCCGATTCCATCGAACCATGCGCCGTCAGGAGAATGATTTCGATATCGGGGTCGGTGCGCCCAAGCACCTTGACCACGTCCAGGCCGCTCATGCCCGGCATGCGTAAATCGAGGACAATCAAATCCACCATGTTGTTGCGAACGAAATCGACCGCCGCCTCGCCGTTCGCTACCGAGGCTACCCGATACCCCTCCAGGCGAAGGATATCCGTCAGGGTTTGGCGCTCGACTGGTTCGTCATCCACCACGAGAATGCTGGCTTTTTGGGTCATCTTTCATCCTTGACGGGTAAAGTCACTCGGAAGCAGGCGCCGGGTCCGCGGTCGGGGAGCAGGTCGAGGCTTCCTCCGTGGGCAGAAACGATTCCGTAACTGACCGACAAGCCCAGGCCGATGCCTCCCTCCTTTGTACTGACAAACGGCTCGAAAATTTTACTGCGATTTTCAGGCGAAATTCCCGGCCCTGTATCCTGAAACAAAATTTCGACCGTATCTCTGACCGGCCGGGCCGTGATGCGCAGTTCCCCTCCCTCCGGCATGACGTCGTAGGCATTCAAGATGAGGTTGATGAAGACCTGCTGCAACTGGCTGCTGACCGCCAGCAGGCGCGGCAACTTGGACGAAAAGCCGGTCGTCACTCGAATGCCGCGGGCGGTCAACTGCGGGGAGAGCAAGTCAATCACATGCCGCAGCAGGTCCGCCACATCTACCCGCTGCGGTTCCACGCCGCCGGGGCGGTAGAAATCGAGCATGCGCTGCACCGTGCTCATCAGACGGTCCAATTCCGTCTTGGCAAGGTTGAGATATTCCTGCTGTTTTTCGGGCGGTATATCGTTGCGGGTGGCCAGATGCAGACAGTTCTGCACCGCCTGAAGCGGGTTGTTGATTTCATGAGCAATCGAAGCAGTGAGGCGACCGGCGGTTGCCATTTTCTCGGCCCGGATAAGGGCTTGCTGCGAATCCTCAACCCGCTGGACGTAATCGCGCAACTCGGCATATAGGCGGGCGTTTTCCATCGCAATGGCTGCCTGGCGCGAAAGGAGCAAGAACATTTCCCAGTCCACTTCGCGGAATGGCTCGTTGCCCTCCTGGCGTGCCGCGTACATGACTCCGCCCGAATTTGCATACCGAATCGGCGCAGCCATGATGGCCGTCAGGCGGCGTTCTATCAAATAGGCCTGCATGTGAGAATCGCCGGGGCCGGTCGCATTGACCCACAGCGGCGCGCTGGTCTCATAGGCGCGCCACAGGACGCTCCGCTCCCGCTCGTCATCATCCGAAAAAGCCTCCCCCTGGACGGCCAGCAAGCGCAAAGCCTGCTCCTCGGCCACGAATTCGTAAAAGCCAGCATGCTCGCAGCGCAGTTGACCGCAGGCCGCCGTCAGAATCAGGCCCAGCAAACGGTCGGGACGCGTTTCGGCCAGCAGGGCCTCGGTAATGTCGAACAGCGGCCGCAAGGCCTGGATGCGGGCCGCCTCGCGCTTGCGCTGGTTGTCCTGGAGCGCCTGCCGGACCGATTGCACCAACTCATCCCCGGCCTCGAACGGTTTCAGAATCAACCCGTCCACTCCCTGGCGCAGCGCCTGAACGGCCATCTCCAGGGTGCCAAAACCGGTCATGACCAGAATGGCCACATCCGGTTGATGCTGGCGCACTCGTGTAATCACATCGAAACCGTTGATATCGGGCATACGGATGTCCACGAGCAGCAAATCAATATGATTGCGTTCGGCGTAATCCAGCGCCTGAAACGGGTCGGTAAAAGAGATCACCACAAAGCCGGCGCGTTTCAACAAGCGCTCGCACAGGCGAGTGATGCCGGCCTCATCATCAACGACCAGAATGGTCTGGGTCGTCATTGCTCCACCTCGACCGGCAGCCAGACGCTGAACGTCGAACCCTGCCCCTCCCGGCTTTCGACCTCGATGAAACCGCCATGGTCGGTCACGATGCCGTAAGAAACCGACAGGCCAAGGCCCGTCCCCCCCTGACGCGCCCGGGTGGTGAAGAAGGGTTCGAAAATGCGGCTCATGTTTTCGGGCGAAATTCCCACGCCGTTGTCCTGGATGGAAATGACCAGCCAGCGATCGCCATCTCGCTGCCGGCTCATCGTCTGGACAGTGAGACGGCCTCCGCCGGGCATGGCGTGAAGCGCGTTGTGCAACAAATTGAGCAACACCTGCTTGATTTGATTGCGATCCACCGAAATCCACGGCAACTGCTCGCCTAGTTCGATGTGCACCTCCACGCCGCTGGTATGGAGGAGATGGTTCATCAAGGCTAACACGTCCGAAACAATCTCGTTGATGTCGGCCCGCACCCGCACGCTCTCACTCTGGCGGGAAAAGTCCAGCAAGCGGCGGATGACGCTGCGGGCGCGATGGGCTTCGCGCAAGACCAGTTCCAGGTCGGGGCGCATCGGATCGTCCGACGGCAAATCGGCCAGCACCAATTCGGCAAAACCGGCGATAGTAGTGAGCGGATTGTTCAATTCATGAGCAATGCCGGCCGCCATTTCGCCGACCGCGGCCAGTTTGGCGGCCTGAATCAAACGCGTTTCGGCCACCCGCTGAGCGGTCATGCGCTCCTGCAATTCCTCGCGGGCCGCCTGTAATTGATGGACGGCGCTTTGTAATTTCTGGTACTGCCCGGCATGGGCAATCACATTTGCCAGAATGCCGGCCAGCGCCTCCAGCACCAGCAGGTCGTTATGTGAGAAATTGTTCTTCTGACGGCTCTCGACGTCTATAATTCCCAGAATACGGTCGCCTTCGCGCAAGGCGACGCACATCTCTGAACCCGCCTCCCAGCCGGGAATGGGCAAATAAAACGGGTCCAGGGCGACATCATTGACCAGCATGCTCTCGCCGGTGACAAAGACCCGGTAGGTGATTCCGCCGCTCGCGGCGGAATCCAGGCCGCGCAAGCCGCGCTGGACGGCCTTGGCAGCGCTTCCGCCAATCCCTACCACCCGAAAGAGATTTTCCTCATCTGCCAGCCCCACGACCGCCAGTTCATAGGCAAAATTGCGGGCCATCAATTCGGCTGCAATCTGGGCAATCTTTTCGACATCCGTCAAGCCCACGACCTGTTGGACCACATCGTGAATCAACTCCAGGTTGCGGGCGCGTCCCTCGGCCTCCTGACGCAAACGGCCATTCTCCACCAGACCGGCCAGATAACTGGCCACGACCACCAGCAGATGTTCATCGAATACCTTGAACGCTGCCGGACGTGAACTTTCCAGGCCCAGGAGGCCGATGACCTGGCGGCGGTACTTGATCGGCACCAGCAGAACCGAGCGCGTTCCCTTGTGGAGCGGCGTATAAGCGGAGACCGCCTCGAGGTCGTCCAGCCGATAGATATCCCCCAGATGAACAAAGCGCAGGAGTGAGTCCTCCTCGGCCGGGCGAGAGTGCGCCACCGCCCGCCCATCCTGGTCGAAGTAATAATGCAGGGTGTTGCCGTCGGTGGAGAGAAGAGCCAGGGTGATCCATTCCGGCCCCAGGGCGCGCCGCAGCAGGCCAAAGACGCGCTGGGCAATCTGGTCGAGATCCAGGGCCGAGGAAACCGTCAGCGCAAAATCGTTCAACAGCGCCAGACGGCGCAGGTGGTCGGTCAGGCTGGTGAACATCTCGCTGGCCTCGACCAGCGGCGCCATCCGAATCGCCAGGCGGTCGAGTTGCTGACGCTCGCTCTTCGCCAGCGGTTGCTCACGCCAGAGGGCGATCATCCCAATCACCCGCTGACCGACCGTCAGCGGGACGCAGGCCCAGGCCTGGGTATTGGACCTGAAGCCCATACGCGGCACCATCGCCCAGTCGCTCGTCTCGGCCAGGACCATGACTCCGCTCCGTTTCTGGCTGATGGAGCGCAGCAGAGGATTGGCGTCGAGCGAAATTCGATTCCCCAGGCCCTCCGGGCAGCCGACCTGCGCCCGTACTTCGAGAAAATCTCCCGACCGGATGGCCAGCCAGCCCCCCTGACAGGGAATCTCCCGCAGGACGCCCCGCAAAGCCCGGTCGAACGCCTTCGGCAGGTCGTAGGGGATGCTGCTCATCCATTCCAGCGCCTCCCCCGCTCCGGCAGCCGGCGCCGACGAGGGCCACCCGCCCCCCAGGGCAACAAGCCGCCAGATTTTTAACGCCCGCTCGCTGAGATTGTCGGCGCCCACTGCAATGACCCGCCGGCTGGTCGGTTCGGGGAACAGGTACAGGCGGCCACAGTTCAGACCGGTCGATTCGGGCAGACGGCGCGAACGGTTGTGCCGCGCCGTCAGGGCACCGGCCAGCCACGAAGCCGTTGCCGGCTGTTCCAGGTAACGCATCAACAAGGTTTGTTTGGCACGCGGCAGTTTGTAGGCGGCCAGCACAAACCACTCGGCCGCCCCTCGCTCCAGCCAGACCGCCCAGCACGCCCCCGTCAGCAAGCCGGTTTCTTTCAATTGCCGATTCATCAGGCCAATCGCCATGGTCGCTCTCTATGAATTATAGCCGATAGCGCCAAACTCAACACGGCATTCGCGCCCTCCTCCAGCCAAAATGGTACAATTGACATGCCAGATATGCACACCTCTCCTGATCTCATCGTTGTCGGCGGCGGCCTGGCGGGCAGCGAGGCCGCCTGGCAGGCAGCCCGCCGCGGCCTGCGCGTCCACCTGTACGAAATGCGCCCTGCCGTCCAGACCGGCGCCCATCAGACGGCCTACCTGGCCGAACTGGTCTGTTCCAACTCCCTCGGCTCTCTCCTGCCCGACCGGCCAGGCGGGCTTTTGAAGAACGAACTCCGCCGCCTGGGTTCGCTCCTGCTGGAATGCGCCGAGGCCAGCGCCCTGCCTGCCGGCAGCGCCCTGGCCGTTGACCGGGAAATCTTCGCCCGCCGCGTCACCGAACAGATTGCCGCCCACCCGAACATCGAACTCATCCGCCAGGAAGTTCGGGAAATTCCCGCCGGGCCTGTCATCATCGCCTCCGGCCCGCTGACCTCGGCATCCCTGGCCCAGGCCATCGCCAGCCTGACGGGCGAAGAGCACCTGTTCTTCTTCGACGCCATCGCTCCCATCGTCACCGCCGACTCGATTGACATGAGCATCGCCTTTCGGGCCTCGCGTTATGCTCGGGGACAAGAAAACGAGGGCGACTATATCAACTGTCCGCTCGACCAGAGGCAATACGAAGCCTTCGTAGATGCCCTGCTGGCCGCCGAGCGCATTCCCCTGCGCGATTTCGAATCCGAAATCCAAACCGGCGTGCGGGCCGGGCATTTCTTCGAGGGCTGCCTGCCCATCGAGATCATCGCGGCGCGTGGACGCCAGGCCCTGGCCTTTGGGCCGATGCGCCCGGTCGGCCTGATCAACCCGCACAACGGCTCGCGCCCTTACGCCGTCGTCCAGTTGCGCCAGGACGATCTGGCCGGTCATCTTTACAACCTGGTCGGCTTCCAAACCAATCTGACCTATCCCGAACAGCAACGCGTTCTGCGCATGATTCCTGGCCTGGAACAAGCCGAGTTCATCCGCTATGGACAGATGCACCGCAATACCTTCCTGGCCTCGCCCCGCCTTCTGCTCCCCAGCCTGCAGTCGCGCCAGCGCGGCGACCTTTTCTTCGCCGGTCAAATTACCGGCGTGGAAGGCTACCTCGGCAACATCGCTACCGGTCTGCTGGCCGGATGGAACGCCGCTCGCCTGCTGCGCGGCCAGGAACCGCTCTGCCTGCCCGAAACGACCATGCTCGGCGCGCTGTGTCATTACGTCACACACGCCGAGTTGAAACACTTCCAGCCGATGAAAGCCAACTTTGGCATCCTGCCGCCGATAGAGGCCGGCCGCATGAGCCGCCGCCAACGCGCTCGCGCCCTGGCCGAGCGCGCCCTGGCCGACCTGGAGAACTTCCTGCGCCACAATCCGCCGGAATGACGTTGCGGCGAGACCAACGATCGCGCCCGTCAGATGAAACGCAAAACCCTCCTCCTGCTTTCCTTGCTTGGCCTGCTCGTTGTAGGCAGCCTGCTGCTCGCCCGCTCCCTTTCCCCGGCGGCGCGGCGCGCCTTCGATGGCCGGCGCGCTTACGCCGATGTCATCTACCAGGTCAACTTGGGGCCGCGTGTGCCCGGCAGCCCGGCGCACGCCCAGGCCATCGCATGGATTCGCTCCGAACTCGAACGCGCCGGCTGGCAAGTCAGCATCCAAGAGAGCGAATGGAACGGCCAACCCGTCCACAACTTACTGGCCCGCCGCTCAGACGAACCGCCCGCCCTCCTGCTTGGCGCGCACTACGACAGCCGTCCCCTCGCCGACCGCGATCCCGGCCCTGAGAGCGGCCTGCCCGTCCCGGGCGCCAACGACGGCGCCTCGGGCGTAGCCGTCCTGCTCGAACTGGCGCGCAGCCTGCCCGCCGACACCGTTCCCGTCTGGCTGGTCTTCTTCGATGCCGAAGACGGCGGCGGCCTGCCGGGCGGCGATTGGATCGCCGGCTCGCGCGCCTTCGCCGCCTCGCTGACCGCCGCGCCGCAGGCCGTCGTTATCGTGGACATGGTCGGAGACGCCGACCTGAACCTGTATTACGAACACAACTCCCATCCGGCCCTGCGGGCCGAAATCTGGGCGCAGGCCGCCGCCCTGGGATACGGCCAGCAATTCATCGCCGAGGTCAAATACAGCATGCTCGATGACCACACCCCCTTCCTCGAACTGGGCCTCCCGACCGTCCTGATCATCGACTTCGATTACCCCTACTGGCACACCCGCGCCGACACCGCCGATAAAGTCTCTGCCGAAAGCCTGCAAGCCGTCGGCGATACACTCTGGCATTGGATCGTTTCCCAGCGCTGAACATCTGTTGTTAAACTGTAATTGCCAAATCGAATAACCTCGTATAAACTTAACCACGCATGAGCGTCCTGCTTCTTCTGGCCAAGATTCAACCCGCCTGGATCCACCGGCTCACCAACGCCCTGGCACGCGGCGCGGGCGTGCGCGAGACCTTCGAAGCGCAACTTAACCGCTTCTTCGACATGCTCGCCCACGCCATGGACACCGGCGACCCCGCCTGGCTGGATCCCATCATCCTGGATTGGTCCAACTCGCCCACCACCAGCGACCTGCGCTCTGGCGAAAAGAACATTACCGCCGTCCTCAATCAAATCTTCCTGATGACCTACGACCTCATCCGGGAAAATCTGACCGAGCAGGAAGCCCTCGACCTGACCGGCGCGCTGATCCCCATCTTCACCCACGCCCTCGAAAAAGCCGCCCGCATCGAAATGGAAACCAGCATCGCCTTCATTTCGAGCGAATTATTCGAAGTGCAGCAGAAACTGGAAAAACTCGACCGCAGCAAATCCAACTTCATCGCCGTCGCCGCCCACGAACTCAAAACCCCTCTGACCCTCATCGAAGGCTACGCCGCCATGATGCACGACATCTTGCGCACCGCCCCAAACGGCACCGCCGACTCACTGATGGAAGGCATCAACAACGGCATCCGTCGCCTGCGCGCCATCGTGGATGACATGATTGACGTCTCGCTGATCGACAACAACATGCTTTCGCTTTCCTTCCAGCCCGTCTGGCTCGGCCAATTGCTTGGCCTGCTGGCCAACGAATTCAAAGACGATATCGCCAGCCGCAACCAACGCCTGACGGTGCGCAAATTCCCCGGCAGCGAGCAGATGATTTTCGCCGACCCCGAACGGCTGTACCAGGCCTTCCGCAACATCTTGAGCAACGCCGTCAAATACACCCCCGATGGCGGCCAGATCACCATTGACGGCCGCACCCTGCCCGGATTCATCGAAGTCACCATCGCCGATACCGGCATCGGCATCTCGCTGGAAGACCAGGAAACCATCTTCGAAAAATTCGGCGGACTGGGAAACGTTTCGCTGCATTCGAGCGGCAAGACCAAATTCAAGGGCGGCGGCCCCGGCCTGGGACTGCCCATCGCCCGCGGCATCTTCGAAGCGCACGGCGGCACGGTCTGGGTCGAATCGGAAGGCCACGACGAGGTACGTTGTCCAGGCTCCACTTTTCACATCCTGCTGCCGCTGCGCACCGAGGCACCTGATCCCAAACTGGCCAAACTGTTCGGCATGCAAAAGCAGGCCGCCGAATCGGCCTCCACCCACCCTCCTCAGGACGAACAAACTTGATGGCAAAGAAAATTCCCGAACCGACCGCTCGGCCGCGCGAACGCGCCTTTCTGGTCGGCGTGGAACTCTACGGCCAGGAACGCCTGCTCAGCCTGGAGGATTCGCTGACCGAACTGGCCCTCCTGTGCGACACCGCCGGCCTGGAAGTGGTCGGTCAATTGACCCAGAAACTCGACCGGCCGAACCCGCAAACGTTCATCGGCAAAGGCAAAGTCGAAGAACTCAAAGCCCTGGCCGAAGAGAACCTGGCACAGGTCATCGTCTTCGACGACGAACTCAGCCCGCGCCACCAGCGCGAACTGGAAGAAGCCCTCGGCAACAACCTGCGCCTGCTCGACCGGACGGCAGTCATCCTCGACATTTTCGCCCAACACGCCCACACCAGCGAGGGCCAGCAGCAGGTCAAACTGGCGCAATACGAGTACTATTTGCCGCGCCTGACCGGCCGCTGGACGCACCTGGCCCGTCAGGCGGGCGGCGGCGGCGGACGAGCCGGATCGGTCGGCGGAGTCGGCCTGCGCGGACCGGGCGAGACCCAACTGGAAGTAGACCGGCGCACCATCCGCCGCGAAATCGCCCACATCAAAGACGAACTGGAAAAAGTGCGCGCCCAGCGTCAGCGCCAGCGCGGTCAGCGCCGCCGCAATCGCGTCCCGGTCGTCACCCTTGTTGGCTACACGAACGCCGGAAAATCCACCCTCCTCAACCGCCTGGCCGGCGCAAATCTCTACGTCGCCGACGAGTTGTTCGCCACCCTCGACCCCACCACGCGGCGGGTCGAACTCCCCGGCGGGACCATCGTCCTGTTCACCGATACGGTTGGCTTCATTCAGAAACTGCCCACCACCCTGGTGGCCGCCTTCCGCGCCACCCTGGAGGAAATCGCCGACGCCGACCTCCTCCTGCACGTGGTGGACATTTCCCACCCAAACGCCATGAATCAGGCCGAAGCCGTCCACCAAACGCTGGACGAAATCGAGGCCAGCCATGTGCCGGTCATCACCGTCCTGAACAAAATCGACCGTCTGGCCGACCCTGCCGCCGCCCGTCAGGTCGCGGCCCGATTCCCGCAAGCGGTCGCCCTCTCGGCCCGCACCGGCGAGGGCCTGCCCGACCTCATCGAACGCATCCGCCGCACGTTGTTCGAAACCCTTACGCCTGTCCGCGTCCGCATCCCTTACCAACAAGGACAGTTGATTTCCCTCTTTCACGAATTCGGCCAGGTGGAGCACCTCGAACACGGACGCAAGAGCGTCCTCATCGAAGGCCGCATCCCCGGCCGTCTGCTGGCTCAATTCCACGCCTGGCAAATCATGCCGGGCGAATCAGACAAGGAGGAGCAAGATGTTAGGCTGGCTGAATAGAACGCTGGACAAACTTTCCAATTACCTGGCGCCGCGCAAGGGCCTGCTGCCGCTGCTGGGCATCCTGCTCATCGTGGCCAACTATATCGTCCAGTTTTTCGTCCCCGGCTGGCTCGGAAGCAGCAACCTCCTGCTGCATCTCGGCGTCATCCTTGCCATCTTCGGCATCATGCTGGCCTGGGCGCTTTAAATCGCCCTCTCGCTTCGGCGCAAATCGTTCGCAATACCTCCCCGCCCGCCGGGGAGGTTTGCCTTGGCAACGCCGGCCGAGCGTTCCTCTTTGGCAGTATAATTCGGGCAAACCCGTGCAACGAGGAGACAACATGACCTTAGCAGAAATTCAGGCCCTTGTCCTGGAAGCGGTCGAGGAATGGAACCAGCAGGCAGACGAAGCCCAGCGCCTGGAAGCCGCCCTCGAAACACGCCTGCTCGGACGGAACTCGAAACTCGACTCGCTCGGCCTGGTCAACCTCATCGTACTGGTCGAGGAGAAAATTGCCGACCGCTACGACCGACGCCTGACCCTGGCCGACGAACGCGCCATGTCGCAGGAACGCAGTCCCTTTCGCAGCGTACAGTCGCTGGCCGAGTACGTTCACCTGTTGTTGACCGAAAACCAACCATGAGCGATTCCGCCGTCATGCTCATCAGCGGGACGCGCAAGGGCATCGGCCGTCATCTGGCCGAGACTTACGCCGCCCGCGGCTGGCAAGTCATCGGCTGCAGCCGGAAACCTTCCGATTTGACACATCCCAACTACCGCCACTTCTGCCTGGACGTGAACGACGAAGCGGCGGTGCAGGCCATGCTGGCCGAAATTCGCAAGACCTACGCTCGGCTGGATGCGCTCATCAACAACGCCGGCATCGCGGCACTCAATCACGCCCTGCTGACGCCCATCGAAACAGCGCGGCGCATCTTCGAGACGAATGTCATCGGCACCTTCCTGTTGTGCCGCGAAGCGGCGCGCCTGATGCAAAAGCGAAAATGGGGGCGCATCGTCAACTTCTCCAGCGTGGCCGTGCCGCTTGACCTGGAAGGCGAAGCCGTCTATGCCGCCTCAAAAGCCGCCGTCGAAACCCTGACCCGCATCCTGGGGCGCGAACTGGCCCCCCTCGGCATCACCGTCAACGCCGTCGGGCCGACCGCCGTCCGCACCGACCTGGTAGAAGCCGTCCCGGAGATAAAACTCCAGGCCCTGCTCGCCCGCCAGGCCATCCCGCGCTTAGGCGAGTTCGCCGACATCGTCAACGTCATCGACTTCTTCCTGCGCCCGGAGAGCAGCCTCATCACCGGCCAGGTCATCTATCTGGGAGGCGTATGACCATCGAGTTCATGCTGGATGTCTTCCGCGAAAACCGCCAGCGGGAGGCTGTCATCTGGCGCGACCAGGCCTTCTCCTACGACTGGCTGCTCGAGCGGCTGGCGAACTGGCAGACGGCGCTGAGCGAGCAGCGGGTCCCCTCCGGCGCGGTGGTCATCCTGGAGGCCGATTTTTCCCCCAACGCGGTGGCGCTCTTCCTGGCGCTCATCGAACACAACTGCGTCCTGGTGCCGTTGACGCCCTCGGTGGAGGCCAAGAAGGCCGAGTTCACGGAAATCGCCCAAGGGGAAGTGCGCATCGTCATCGACGAGCAGGATCAGGTCCGCTTCGAGCGCCTCCCCTATCGGGCCGATCATCCCCTCTATGCCGAATTGCGCCGCCGCGGCCACCCCGGCCTGATTCTCTTTTCCTCCGGTTCGACCGGCAAGAACAAGGCCGCCCTGCACGACCTGACCGGCATCCTGGAGAAATTCAAAGTCCGCCGCCACGCCAAGCGCACCATCACCTTCCTGCTCTACGACCATATCGGCGGCGTTAACACCATGCTCTACATCCTCTCCAACGGTGGGACGATCATCACCGTTCAGGATCGTAGCCCCGAGTCGGTGCTGGCCGCGGTCGAAAAGCATCGGGTCGAGATGCTGCCCACCTCGCCGACCTTCATCAACCTGATTCTGCTCAGCGAAGCCTACCAACGTTACGACCTGTCTTCGCTCCAGACCGTTACCTACGGCACCGAGCCGATGCCGGAAAGCACACTCAAGCGCTTCCACGAACTATTCCCGCACATCACCCTCCAGCAAACCTACGGCCTCTCCGAGGTCGGCATCCTGCGCTCCAAGTCGAAGAGTTCGGACTCGCTGTGGGTCAAACTGGGCGGCGAGGGCTTCGAGACGCGCGTCGTGGACGGCATCCTGCACATCAAAGCCAAGAGCGCCATGCTCGGCTACCTGAACGCCCCCAGCCCGTTCACCGAGGACGGCTGGCTCGTCACCGGCGACGAGGTGCTGGTGGACGGCGAGTACTTCCGCATCCTGGGCCGCCGCTCCGAATTGATCAACGTCGGCGGCGAAAAAGTCTATCCGGCCGAAGTCGAATCGGTGTTGCAGGAACAGCCCAACGTCGCCGAGGTGACCGTTTACGGCGAAAAAAATCCCATCACCGGCAATATCGTCTGCGCCCTGGTGCGGCTGAAGGAGCCGGAAGACCCCAAAGACGCCGCCTTGCGATTGAAGAAAGCCTGCCGCGCCGTCTTGCCGGCTTTCAAAGTGCCGGTCAAAATCGAATTCGTGGACGAGGAAATGTACTCCGAGCGCTACAAGAAAATTCGCCTGCGCCCCTAGCCCACCGATGACCCTCATCCGCCCCGCCGAACCTGAAGATTTCGAGCGCCTCTACCCTCTCTTCCTGGGCTTCAACGAGCCGCGCCCGGCGAAAGAGACCTTCCGCCGCCTGTTCGTCCGTCTCTGGGGCAACCTGGACGACCCCTTCGGTTACCTGCTCGAAGACGAGGGCCGGCCGGTCGGCTTCCTGGGGACGCTTTTCAGCCAGCGCGAAATCGAAGGCCGGGAGGAGAAATTTTGCAACCTGACGACCTGGATTGTCGCCCCCGAATATCGCAGCGAGGGGCTGTCGCTGCTTTCCCGCGTCCTGAACCGCACAGGGGTGACCTTCACCAACTTCACCGGCCTCAAAGTCGCGCCCATCCTGCGCCGCTTCGGCTTCCAGGTCCTGGATGAGCGCGCCCGCATCCTGCTGCCCCTGCCTTTCGCCGGGGCAGGCGAAATTTCGCTCGACCCCGAGCGAATCGCCCCCTGCCTGGACGACCACGACCGGCGCATCCTCGAGGATCACCGCCCCTTTGCCTTTCCCCATCTCTTGCTGCGGCGCGGCGGCGAGTACGCCTATCTGATCGTCAAGCCCGTCCGCCGCAAGCGCCTGCCGCTGGCCGAGGTGCACTACCTGAGTCATCCGGCCGTCTTCGCCCGCCTGGCCCCCTCGCTGCTGGCCCGCCTCTGCCTGCGGCTGGGCGTCCTCGGCCTGCTGGTCGGCGAGCATTACCTGGCCGCTCAGCGCGTGTCCCTGCCCGGCGCGACCATCCCGCAGCGCATCCCGCGCCTGTTCCGCTCGAACAGCGTGCCGCGCCAGGCAATGGACACCCTCTATTCGGAACTGCAAGTCCTCGACCTATGAAGCGCCTCGACCTGCTGCTGCGCCCCCTCGCCCCGCTCATCCGCCCTCTCTACGGCGGCCTCGGCCTGGTGTTGATGTTCCACCGTCTCATCCCGGATGGCGAAGCGCCGCGCCTGCCGGCGCTCGAAACGACCCCCGCCCGACTGGAGGCCATCCTGGCCTGGTTCGAACGGCGCGGCTATGCCTTCTGGTCGCTGGCCGACCTGTGCCGCTTCCTGCGCGGCGAAACGCGCCCCGACCGCCCCTTCGTCCTGTTTACCTTCGATGACGGCTATCGCGACAATCTGACCCTCGCCTACCCCGTCTTTCAGCGGCGCGGCGTCCCCTTCACCATCCACGTGACCACCAGCCTGCCCGACCGGACGGCCATCCTATGGTGGTATCTGCTCGAAGACCTGCTCGAGCGGGGCGAAAGAATCGAACTCGAAACAAACGGCGGCGTGCGCCGCTTCGAGACCGACTCCCCGGCTGCGGCCGCCCAAAGCCGCGCCGCCCTGCGCTCCTTGCTCAAGTACGCTCGGCCGCACGAATTTGCCCGCCTGGCGGATAGCCTCTTCCGCGCCCGCGGCCTCGATCCGTTCGCCCCCACCGAGGCTCTCGCCCTGACCTGGGACGAAATCCGCCGCCTGGACGCCGATCCGCTGGTGACCATCGGCGCCCACACCATCAATCACCGCGTCCTCAGCCGCCTGGACGAGGCCGAGGCGCGCGCCGAAATCGCCGGGGCCAAACACATCCTGGAGACACGTCTAGGCCATCCGGTGACGCACTTCGCCTATCCTTTTGGGTCGCGCCGCGAAGCCGGCCAGCGCGAGGCGCGCCTGGCCGCCGAATGTGGCTTCGAAACCGCCCTGACCACCCGTTACGGGAATCTCTTCCACGCCCATGCCGCCGCGCCCCTCGCCCTGCCGCGCTACGATATGGGTCACTTCCCCGACCTGCGCTATTTGGATCTGATCGCCTCCGGTGCCCTGGCCATGCGCCTCAACCGTCTGCGGCGAGTGATGACGTTGTAATTGCCCTCGGCCAAAAACAAAAGGCTTCCAAAGCCGCCCGGCTCCGGAAGCCTTTTCGTTGCCCGCTGTTCACCGAACACTGAACACTGTTTACTGAATCTTGGGCCCGGCCTCGATGACCTGGCGCGGCGTCTCGGCCTCGAATTTCTTCATGTTGTCAATGAAGCGCGCCGCCAGTTGCTTGTAACGCTTCCAGTATTCGTCTTTGTTCTGCCAGGCGCGCTCCGGGTACATCACATCCTCCGGCACCTCCGGGCAGGTCTTGGGGACGAGGAAGCCAAAGACCGGGTCGGTGTAGTATTCCACGTCGTCGAGCAGGCCCTCCAGGGCAGCGTTGAGCAGGCTGCGGGTGTGGCGGATGCTGATGCGCTTGCCCACGCCGTAGGGGCCGCCCACCCAGCCGGTGTTGACCAGCCAGCACTTGACGTCGTAGCGTTCGATTTTGCGACGCAACAGTTCGGCATAGAAGGCCGGCGGATGCACCATGAACGGCCCGCCGAAACAGGCGCTGAAGGTGATTTCCGGCTCGTCGCGCAGACCGATTTCCGTGCCGGCAATCTTGGAGGTGTAGCCGGAGATGAAGTGATACATGGCCTGCTCGGTCGTCAGGCGGGCGATGGGCGGCATCACGCCGGAGGCATCGCAGGTCAGGAAGATGATGTTCTTCGGGTGGCCGCCGCGCTTTTCGGGGATGGCGTTCTCGATGAAGGTCAGCGGATAGGCGGCGCGGGTGTTTTCGGTCAGCGAGGCGTCGTCCAGGTCAATGAAGCGCGTCACCGGGTCATAGACCACGTTCTCCAGCACCGTCCCGAAGCGGCGGGTGGCGGCGTAGATTTGCGGCTCGGCGGTCGGAGAGAGTTCGATGACCTTGGCGTAGCAGCCGTCCTCGAAGTTGAAGATGCCGTTGTCGCTCCAGCCGTGTTCGTCGTCGCCGATGAGGCCGCGCTTGGGGTCGGCGGAGAGGGTCGTCTTGCCCGTGCCGGAGAGGCCGAAGAAGAGCGCCGTGTCGCCGTCTTTGCCCACGTTGGCCGAGCAGTGCATGGTCATCACGCCGTCGTGGAGCGGCAGCAGGTAATTGAGCAGGGTGAAGACCGACTTCTTGATTTCGCCGCCGTAGCCGGTGTTGCCGATGATGCACAGTTTCTGGGCGAAATTGAGGACGATGAAGGTCTCGGTGGGCGTCTGGTCAATCTGCGGGAAGGACTTGAAGCCCGGCGCGGCGATGACGGTGAACTCCGGCACGAAACGGCGGTACTCCTCGGCGGTCTGCGGCTTGATGAACATGTTGCGGGCGAAGAGACTGTGCCAGGCCAGTTCGGTCACGATGCGGACCGGCAGGCGGTAGTCCGGGTCCGCGCCGCCGTAGGCATCCTGGACGAAGACATCCCGGCCCTGCAGATAGCCCTGCAGGCGGGCGAAGAGTTCGTCGAATTTTTCCGGCGCGAAGGGGCGGTTGTACTGCCCCCACCAGATTTTGTCCTCGTTCTCCGGCTCGCGGACGACGAATTTGTCGCTGGCGGCGCGGGCGGTGTGCTTGCCGGTGTTGACCACGATGGGGCCGAGGTGGGCAATCGAAGCCTCGCCGCGAAAGATGATTTCCTCGTAGAGCGCCTCGGTGGGCAGATTCCAGTACACTTTGCGCAGGTTGGTCAGGCCGAGGTACTCCAGTCCGTAATCCGAGCGGATGGCGGCGGCCTGTCCTTCCGTGGGGGTTTTGATGTTGAGAATGTTGTTCATAGTTTCATCCACTAATCACTGTTCTCTGATGACTGAACACCGGCCTTACAGCCAATCCCTCACCAGTTTTCGGTCGCCGATGTAGATTTCGCTCGGCGCGTTGGGGTCGAGCGCCCACTTCATGCGCTCGATGCCCTCGGTCAGGTCTTTGACCGAGCCGGCGTAACTCAGGCGCAGATACCCCTCCATGCCGAATTCCTTGCCCGGCACGGTGACCACCAGGGCCTTCTTGAGCAGGAATTGCGAGAGTTCGGTGGAGGAAGAGGCGATGCTCTTGCGAATGTAGGCGCGGAAATCGGGCAGGGCGTAGAAAGTCCCCTGCGGCCTGAAACAGCGCACATCGGTGAAGGTGCGCAGTTCCTGCATCAGCACATCGCGGTTGTTCTGCATCGTCAGGCGCAGCGCCTCAACCACCGACTGCATCCCCAGCAGCGCCCCCTCAGCGGCAGCCTGCATAACCGGCGAGACGCAGGTGGTCGTCTGCGACTGGACGTTGGTCATGATTTCCACCAGGCGGCGCGGGGCCACCACCCAGCCGATGCGGAAGCCGGTCATGCCGTAGAGTTTCGCCACCCCGTTGACGACGATGATTTTCGAGTTCTCGATGTCCTTCTCGGTGTACTTGTAGGCCGGCGCGGCCACCTGCCCATCGAAGACCAGTTTGTGGTAGATGTCGTCGCAAATCATGTAGATGCCCTTGCGCTCGCACAGTTCCACAATCTGGCCGATGAGTTCGGGCGGATAGACCACGCCAGAGGGATTGTTCGGGCTGTTGACGATGATGGCTTTGGTGTAGGAAGAGACGACTCGCTCGATTTCGTCGAAGCGCGGGACGAAGCCGCCGTCTTCGGGCGTGACGATGACCGGCACGCCGCCGATCATGCGAATCATCTCCGGGTACGAGACCCAGTAGGGGGCCAGGACGATGACCTCGTCCTGCGGGTTGAGCAGCGTGAAAAGCACGTTCCACAGCGACTGCTTGGCCCCGTCTGAGACGATGATGTTGTAGGGCGCAACCACGCGGTTATAGTTGTCCTCCATGTAGCGGACGATGGCTTTCTTCATCGAGGGCGTGCCGTCGGTCGGCACATACTTGACCTCGCCGCTGCTCAACTTGGCCGCCGAACTCAGGATGGCGGTGATGGGCGTCTTGTTCTTCGGCTCGCCGATGCCGAGGTGGATGACCGGCTCGCCTTTCTCGCGCAGCAGGCGCGCTTCCTCGTTGAGGGCGATGGTCGGCGAGGCAGGAATCGAACTTGCGACCTGACTCAAACTCATGATGGATTCTCCTGAAGTGGATGTGGAAAAAAAAGACCAACTCTGTTATGACAATTCGACAAGACCTATTATAATTTACTTGGGAAGCCCTCGCCTGCCCCTGTTGTTTTTGGTACTTTTGTCATCTCTGCCTGTGACGATTCTCAGGCACAAGGAGCGGAAATGAACGAACGAATCGTCGAAGCAATCGGCCGTTGCAACCCCGATGAACCTCTCCAGCCGGGCGACCCCCGTTGGTGCGATTTCGACCAGGCACGCGGCACGAACCTGCACAACCGGATTGCCCGCCGCCTGCGCGGCGCGGAAAGCGAAAACCGCTACAGCCACATCGCCCTGGCCGGACACCGCGGCTCAGGCAAATCCACCGAACTGGCGCGCGTCATCGACAACGCCCGCCGTGACGGCTACCTGCCGCTCTACGCCGTCGTCAACGAACAGGCCGATCCCAACGAAATCGGCTTCGGCGACCTGTTCCTGCTCATGCTTCGCCTGCTCGACGACGCCTTCCGTCAGGACGAACGCGTCAAAGACTTGCCCGCCAAAACAGTCAAGATCGTCACCGACTGGTTCCGCGATGTGACCCGCATCGAAGAAAAAGAAGTCGAACGCGCTATCGAATTCTCCGGCCAGGCCTCCCTTGGGCCGACGACGCCGCTCGGCAAACTGCTCTCCGGTCTGAGCCTGCTGCGCAAAACAACCGGCAAACAGCGCGAAGAAATCCGCCAGGCAGTCGAAAAATACCCCGACCAGTTGCGCAAGAATCTCAACCTGTTGCTCGAAGATGCCCGCCACCTGTGCCGCGAAGTCTATCCGCGCGGCCCGCTCTTCATCCTCGACAACCTCGACCGATACACCCCCGAAATGATTAGCCAGGCCGTCCTGACCAACTCTGACCTGCTGAACGGCATCGCCGCCCACACCGTCTTTGTCGTCCCCATCCCGCTGCTCTACAACCCACCCGGCGAGACGGTCGAGGACCGCTACGAACCGGAAACTCTGCCAATGTTGACCATCTTCGAGCGCGGCAACCCCGACAACATCAATCAGCGCACCCTCGACGCGCTCATCGAATCCATCCACCGCCGCGTCGCCCCCGACCTGTTTGCCGATCCCGAACTGCCCGCCCGCCTTGCCTTTCTCTCCGGCGGCTGCCCGCGCGATTTGATGCGCCTGCTCAAAGAGGCCCTGCTCGAATCGGAAGACAAGATAGACGAACGCGCTGTCAACCGCGCCGCCAGCCTGGTGCGCGGCGAAATGGCCCGCAAACTGACCCTCAAACACTACGACATCCTGGCCCGTACCTTCCTCGACACCCGCATCAACCCCGATGAGGACGGCCGCTTCCTGCTCTACCGCCGGGCCGCCCTGGAATACAACGGCGAACGCTGGGTGGGGGTGCATCCCCTCCTGTGGGATACCCCCGAATTCAAACAAGCCCTCCTGAACGCCCGCCGCTCCCGCCGGACCACCAATCAACGCTGATGGGCAAAGAACCGACCCAAAACACCGACCTCCCCGATGAATTCGAGCGCCTGCAGCGTTTCATTCGCTATCACCTCGACCATTTCACGCTTGGTCTGGTGCGCGTCAACCATCCGGGGCTGCGCGATGAACTGGTCGCCCGCCTTCAGAAATCGTTGACCAGTTACAACATCCGCATCGCCCATCTCAACCTCTCCAACCGTCACCCCCAAAACCTGCTCGACGCCATCGCAAGCGACCCGGTCGCGCGCCACGTCCTGACCGCTCCCGATGGCGCCGCCCTGGTCATCACCGGCATGGAACACCTCATCGAGGCGACCACCCCGCTGGACGGGCGTCCGCCTTTTGCGGCCGCCCTCAACGCCGAACGTGACCTGCTGCGCAACAGCCTGCCGCTGCCCATCCTGTTCTTCCTGACCGACCATGCCATGGACCGGCTGGACATTGCCGCGCCGGACTTTTTCGACTGGTACAGTGCCGTCTTCCGCTTCCAGGCCGTCACCGCGCCGCTGCGCCGCCCCGACCCGCAAGCCGGCGTCTCCCTGCTCGGCTCGCGCACCCATGCCTATCCCGTCCCGCCCGATGACTTGCAAACCCAACTCGAAACGCTCGAAAAGGCGCGCCAACTGCTGGCCGCCGAAGGGACCGATTCCCACCTCGAACTGGCCGAAATCCTCAAAAAAATTGGCCGCCTCTACGCCAGCCTGCCCGACCTGGCCGACCGTCAACTGGCCGTCTCTTACCTGAAACAGGCCGCCAAAATCTACGAACAAGGCAGCCGTCCGGCGCAACAAGCCGACGTGCTCTCCGAACTGGCGGAAGTGTATTACTGGATCGAAGATTTCAATCAAGCCAGCACCTACTTCAAAGACGCCCTGGAAATCTACCGCCTGCTCGGTAACCGCCTCGGGGAGGCCAACTGCCTGCGCAGTTTGGGCGATGTCCATCTCCCTCTGGCCGAATATCAGTTGGCCGAGCGTTACTACGAGCGCGCCATGGAAATCTACCGCTCCCTGCGCCTGCGCACCGAAATGGCCGTTTGCCTGCGCAGCCTGGGCGATGTCGCCCGCCTGCAGGCCAAATACCTGCAGGCCGAGAACCAATACAAAGAAGCCCTCAAGGTATTTCGCGCCGCCGGCGACGAACTCTCCGAAGCCGCCTGCCTGCAATCCCTGGCCGATAACTGCCTCCAGCAAGGTCAATACGATGCCGCCCAGCGCCGCTTCGAAGACGCAATCGAAATCTACCGCCGCCACCGCAATCTGCTGGGCGAGGCCAACTGCCTGCGCGGCCTGGGCGAAGCCTACCGCATCCAGGCCGACTATTTCACCGCCCGCACCTACTTCGAACAAGCCCTCGAACGCTACCAGGCCCTCGGCCACCGTCTGGGAGAAGCCGACAGCATCCAATGTTTGGGCGATGTCCACCGCCGCCTGGAAAAACTCGACCGCGCCGAAGCCGATTACACCGAGGCCTGGGCCATCTACCGCTCAATCGGCAACCGCCTCGGCGAAGCCAACGCCATCCAGAATCTGGGGGATGTGTATTTCCAGAAAGGCAATTACTCGGCCGCCGCCGAATTCTACGCCACCGCTCTCCCCCTCTATCGTCAGGTGGGCGCACGCGCCGGCGAGGCTCACATTCTGGCCGCCCAGGGACAAATCGCCCTGGTGTGCGACCGCAAAGAAGAGGCCGAGCAATACCTCAACGAAGCCATCCGCCTGTACCGCACCATCGGTGACCGTTACTCGATTGCCGTTCAAACCGGAAATTATGGCTGGGCCCTGCGCCGCGTCGGCCGCCAGGAGGAAGCCCGCCCCTACCTGCTGCGCGCCGCCGAACTCTTCACCGCCCTGGGCATGGACGAGCACGCCGAGCGGCATCTGGAAGCCGCCAACAAGGACAAATCGGCCTGAGCGGCCCCTCGCTCATGTCAACGCGGCCAAATCTGCCGCCGTGCCCACCGGCAAAGTCGTCGCCTCGGGCAGAATCCGCCCAACCAGCCCTCCCAAGACGTTCCCGCATCCGATTTCGAGGAATACTCCGCCCCCATGCACTCCCATCCATTCGACCGATTCGCGCCAACGCACGCGGGCGGTCAACTGGGAAATCAGATTGGCGCGCATCTCCTCGACCGACTCCAAAGGCCGGGCAGTGACATTACAAATCACAGGCACGTCTGGCAGCATCAGCGGACTCTCCGCCAGAGCAGCGGCAAATTCGCTCTGGATGCTGCCCATCAACGGCGAATGCGCCGCTACACTGACCGCCAGCGGAATCGCCCGCCTGGCCCCCGCCTCCCTGGCCAGGGCCAAAGCGCGCTCGACCGCCGCCCTGGCCCCCGACAGCACCACCTGGCCGGGACAGTTATCGTTGGCCACCTGCACCGCCTCCCCTGCCGTACTCGCCCGGATACAAATCGCCTCCAGAATCGCCAGGTCTAGCCCCAGCACCGCCGCCATGCTGCCCGGCGTCGCCTGGCCTGCCCGGCGCATCAATTCCCCCCGCAGACGCACCAGCCGCAAACCGGCCTCGAACGGCAGCGCCCCGGCAGCCGCCAGGGCAGAAAACTGCCCCAAAGAGTGACCCGCCAGATACATCGGCCGCAGGTCCGGACGAACCGCTCGCAGGACGCGCAAGGCGGCCAGCGAGTGCACATACAACGCCGGTTGGGTATTGGCGGTATCATGCAATTCCGCTTCGGGGCCATCCCACATCAGGCGCGAGAGGGAAAAACCCAAAACGGCGTCCGCCTCCTCGAAGGTCTGGCGGGCGAGAGGATACGATTCGGCCAGGTCGCGGCCCATCCCCGGCCGCTGCGACCCCTGACCGGGAAACAAAAAGACAGGATTGTGCAAAGCAACGCTCATGCCCTTTAAAACACAAACGGGCCGTTACGGTCACGGCCCGTCGCGCTATCACTTATTTCAGGGTTTTTTCTTTTCTTCCTTTTTAACCTCGACCACTTCGCGGCCCTTATAGAAACCGCAGTTCGGACAAACGATGTGCGGCGGGATCATCGTCCCGCAGTTCGTGCAGGCAACGAGATTGGCGGTTTCCAGGGCATCATGGGCGCGGCGGCGGTCGCGGCGGCCCTTCGAATGCTTTCTCTTTGGATGTGGGGGCATTGCAAACTCCTTATGGCTGCCGCCGGCTGGCAGGCGGCGAATGATTTCAAAAAATTAAGCGGGCTGATTATAGTAGTGAAGTTCAGAGGCGTCAAGCCTGCGCTGTATGCTGCAAATACGCTTCCATAAAAGCGTCCAGGTCGCCATCCAGCACCGCGGCCGTGTTGCTGGTCTCATATTCGGTGCGGTGGTCCTTGACCATCTGATAAGGGTGCAGCACATAAGAGCGAATCTGCGAGCCCCATTCGGCCTTGGTGTATTCGCCGCGCAGGATGGCAATCTCTTCTTCCTTTTCGGCTTTCTGAATTTCGAGCAGACGGGCGCGCAGAATGCGCATGGCAAATTCGCGGTTCTGGGTCTGCGAACGCTCATTCTGACAGGTGACGACGATTCCGGTCGGTAAATGGGTGATGCGAATGGCCGTCGCATTTTTCTGCACGTTTTGTCCGCCCGCTCCCGACGATTTGAAAGTATCCACTTTGATTTCGGATGGGTCAATGCGAACATCCGGGCTGTCGAAGGCCACCTGCGGCAGAACCTCCACGAGGGCGAAGGAAGTATGCCGCCGGTGAGCAGCGTCGAACGGCGAAAGACGCACCAGGCGGTGGACACCTTTCTCCGCTCGCAGGAAACCGTAGGCATACTTGCCATTCACGGCAATGGTGACCGATTTGATGCCGGCCTCCTCCCCCTCCGAGAGGTCGAGAATCTCGGTCTCATAGCCGCGCCGTTCGGCCCAGCGCAAGTACATACGCTGAAGCATGGCTGCCCAGTCTTGCGAATCGGTGCCGCCCGCGCCAGCGTGGATGGCCAGCAGAGCATCCCCCCTGTCGTAGGGGCCGGAGAGCATGGCTGCAAAACGACGCTTCTCGATCTCTGCTTCGAGTGCGGCGGTTTCGGCTTCCAATTCGGCCCGCAGAGAGTTGTCGCCCAAGCCGACCAATTCGATGGCGTCGCGCAGGCGGCGTTCCAGGTCGCGCCATTCCTCCACCTGCTCACGCAAACCCGCCGCCCGCTTGCTCACCTGCTGTGCACGAACAGAGTCGTTCCAAAAATCAGGAGCAGCCAGTTCCTGCTCCAACTGCCTCAGTTCGGTCTCTTTGCCCGCCAAGTCAAAGACGCACCATTAACTGGCGGAGTATATCTTCCGCCGTTTGTAAGCGAGCGAGTAAATCTTGCATTTCGGTTTTCCTTTCTAGTTCTATTTTGACCGCCAAGCCGCCAAGACACCAGTTTTTTAGCCAGTTTGCCAAGCGCTCTTGGTGTCTTTCTACGAATCTTGGCGTGCTCAACGCCCTGGCGGTTTACTGGCGGGGGTGGCATCTTCCACCTCGCAGCGATTCTCCCGATCCGCTCCTTCAATCAGCCAGGATGCCCTTCACGAAAGCATCGGGGTCGAAGGGGGTCAAGTCTTCGGGCTTTTCGCCCAGGCCGGCGAACAGGATCGGCAGACCAAGTTCTTTGCGGATGGCAAAAGCCATCCCGCCGCGCGCCGAGGTATCCAGTTTGGCCAGAATGACGCCGGTCACGCCGACCGCTTCCTTGAAAGCGCGCGCCTGCACGAGAGCATTTTGGCCGGTGGTGGCATCCAGGACCAGCCAGACGGCATGTGGCGCCCCCGGCAATGCCTTGCCCGTCACACGATGGACTTTTTTGAGTTCTTCCATCAGATTATAACGAGTATGCAGGCGTCCGGCCGTATCCACCAGAACCACCTCGGCCTCTCTGGCGGCCGCCGACTGGAGGCTGTTGAAGACGACCGCCCCCGGGTCTGCGCCCATCTGACCGGCCATGACCGGCAACGCCAGCCGCTCGGCCCAGACCTGCAACTGGTCAACCGCCGCGGCCCGAAAGGTATCCGCACCGACCAGCAGAACGCGCCGCCCCTGGTCGGCAAAGCGCCGCCCTAGTTTCGCGACTGTCGTCGTCTTGCCCGAACCGTTGACTCCGACCAGCAGGATGACCGTCGGCCGGGCAGCCAATTCGAGGGCGGGCGGGGCGTCGAGGCGGGCGCGCAACTCCGCCTCCAGCAGAGCGCGCAGTTCGGCGGCGCGCCGCAGGCCGCGGCTCCGGACGCCGACGCGCAGCGCCTCGAGCACCTCAGCGGTCGTCTCCAGTCCCAAATCGGCCTGAATCAGCAGCGCCTCCAGTTCGTCCCAGGTTTCTGCCCTGATCTCGGTCGCCCCAAAAATGCCGGCCAGCCGTCCAAAGGCAGCCTGGCTGCTGCGGGCCAGCCCCGCTTTCCAACGCGCAAGTCCATCGGCCATACGGGCCGATTATACCGGATATGCAACTTTTTTCCATGTCGGGCATCTATTTTATTTGGGCATCTTGCTTTTATGATATACTCGCCCCGAACACGGAGGTAACATGAGCGAAGGCTGGACCGAGGTCAAGGCGACCTGGCTGGGCGAAATGGCATTTCGCGGCGAGAACGCCGCTGGCGCGCGCATGCAAATCGGCGACCTGGGTGACCAGAAAGGCATTGGGCCAATGCAAATGCTCCTGCTGGGAGTGGCTGGCTGCACAGGGATGGACATCGTTTCCATTCTCAGGAAAAAGCGCCTGGAATTGACCGATTTTCAAGTGCGGGTGCGCGCCCCGCGCGCCAGCACTTATCCAATGGTGTACACCGAGATTCACGTCGAGTACCTGTTATGGGGAGAAAACCTGCCGGTCAAAGATGTCGAGCAGGCCATTCAACTCTCTGAAGAAAAGTATTGCAGCGCGGGAATCATGCTGCGCAAAGCCGCGCCGATTTATAGCACGTACCGCATTCTCAAACCCGGCGAAACAGCCGATTAAACTCAAGGAGTCGTCATTATGAGTCAACCTATCCACGTCAGCGATGCCGAGTTCGAGCAAAGCGTATTGCAGAACTCTCTGCCGGTGATCGTCGATTTCTGGGCGCCCTGGTGCGGGCCATGCAAGATGGTGGCCCCCATCCTGGACAAGATTGCCGCCGAGCAGGCCGGCCGCTTGGTGGTAGCCAAAGTCAACACAGATGAAAACCCCGAATGGGCGATGAAATACGGCGTCCAGGGCATTCCCACCTTGTTGTTTGTCTACGGCGGAAAAATCGTCCATCGCCAGGTGGGAGCGCTGCCCGAACGCGCCTTGCGTGAGATTGTCACCCAATTTCTGGAAGTCGCCAGCACCCGGCAATAGAAAGAACCCGTTCCCGGGCAGGGAACGGGTTCTCCTTCAGATTACGCCCGCTCGATGCGCGCCCCCAGGGCGCGCAGTTTTTCGTCCACCCGCTCGTAGCCGCGGTCGATTTGCCCGATATTGCGGATGGTCGACTCGCCCTCCGCCGCCAGAGCGGCCAGCAGCAAGGCCATGCCGGCGCGGATGTCGGGGCTTTCGACCTTCTCCCCATACAGCCTGGATGGACCTTGCACGATGCAGCGATGGGGATCGCACAGCACGATTTGAGCGCCCATGCCCTTGAGTTTGTCGGTGAAATACATGCGCCCCTCGAACATCCAGTTGTGAAACAAAACGCTGCCCCGCGACTGTGTAGCGACGACGATGGCGATGCTCATCAGGTCGGTGGGGAAACCGGGCCAGGGCATGACGCGGATTTCGGGGATGGCACCGCCCAGGTCCGGCTCGATTTTCAACCGCTGCCGGGCCGGGACGATCAGATCGCTCCCCTCCACCTTCCAATCCGCGCCCAGGCGATGGAAGACGATGCGAATCATGTCCAGGTATTGAGGGCCGGCGTCGCGGATGCGAATCTCGCCCCCGGTCACGACCGCCGCGCCGATGAAACTGACCACCTCGAGATAATCCGGCCCAATCGTGAACTCGCCGCCGTGCAATCGGTCAACGCCCTCGATGTGAAGCGTGTTGGAACCGATATTCGAAATGCGCGCCCCCAGCGCGTTGAGCATGTGGCACAGTTCCTGGACGTGCGGCTCGGAGGCAGCATTGCGCAAAACGGTCGTCCCTTTGGCCGTGACGGCAGCCATGATGGCGTTCTCGGTGCCGGTCACAGAAGCCTCGTCGAGCAGGATGTCGGCCCCCCGCAAACGCCTGCGGGCGCGAAACTCGAACGAGCGCCGGTACTCGACCTGCGCCCCGAGAGCCCTCAGCGCCAGAATGTGGGTGTCCACCCGGCGGCGGCCAATGACATCGCCCCCCGGCGGCGGCAAATGGACCTCCCCGGCGCGGGCCGTCATCGGACCGGCAAGCAGAATCGAGGCCCGGATGCGGGCGCATAGATCAGGGTCCAGGTCCGCAGGGCGAAGCGACTTGGCCGTCAGCCGCCAGGAATTATGGCCCAGGTCTTCGATCTCGACCCCCAAACTGGCAATCAACTGGCGCATATCACGTACATCGCGAATGTCCGGCACGTTGTGCAAAATGACCGGCTCTTCGGTCAACAGCGCAGCAGCCAGGATGGGCAGCGCGGCGTTCTTGTTCCCCGCCGGGCGGACTTCGCCCTTGAGCGGGTAACCACCTTCGATGACAAATTTGTCCATGCGTCCTCCTCGGCGAATGGATTGTATGATAATTTTCCAATTTCCTCAAGCCGAAACGCCGCCGCGCCCGTGGTTTCAACCCGCTGCCGCCGCCGAGGCCCGAAGGCGGACTCCGCAGCCGGCCAAGGCCGGCTGCCACGCACTAACGGCCGGGCAAAAAATAAATATAACTATGCGAAATTATTTTGTAATCCGGTTGTGATTTATGAAATCGGTGCGGGCGCGTATAATTTTTAATGATGGATGCGATTCTCCTTTTTCCTCTCCTGATTGGCCTGGTCGCCGGCTGGCTGGTCAACTATCTGGCCGATGTCTTGCCAGACACGCTGCGTCTGAGCCGCCCTGCCTGCCCTAACCCGGACTGTCGCCAGCCCTTCGGCTGGGACGATTACCTGCTCTTACGGCGTTGTCGGTCCTGTGGGCGGCGGCGCGGCGGGCGCGCCGTTGGAATCATCCTCTTCCTGGCGGCCATGTCCGTCTATCTATGGGGCAACCCGCCCAGCCGCTTGGGCTACTGGCCGGCCCTGCTTCTGCTGGCCTACCTGACTCTGGTGGCGCTGATTGATTTGGAACAGCGCCTGATTCTGCGGCCGGTCAGCATTGCCGGTCTGCTGATTTGCGCCGCCGCCGGGTTGCTGCTGCACGGCTGGCAGAGTACACTCTATGGCCTGGCAGCCGGTTTTGGCATCATGATGCTCTTCTACCTGATCGGCCTGCTCTTCAACCGGCTGCGCGCCCGCCGTCTGGGCCAGGAAACGGGCGAGGACGAGGAAGCGTTCGGTTCGGGAGATGTCACCCTCGGCGCCTTGCTGGGTCTGTTGCTGGGCTGGCCGCTCATCTGGGCTGCTGTGTTGCTAGGGCTGTTGTTGTACGGTATCATCAGTCTGTTGATTATCCTCGTCCTGCTCCTGTTGCAACGCTATCGCCAACAGGCCTGGAGGACGTATGTGCCGCTTGGCCCTGGTTTCATTCTGGTCGCTTTCCTGATGATTTATTTTCCATCCGTAGTAGCCGCGTTGCTGCCCAAGTAGGACAGATGGAGGATTGCGCAAACCCATTGGCTACATAAACTATAAAATTAGGAGCATCAGAAGGATGGAAAACAAAAAGGGGTTTTCAATGTTTATGCGCAAACGGCGCACCCTGGCCCAGGCAATGGTCGAGTTTGCCCTGGTCCTGCCGGTGTTGCTGCTCATCGTCTATGGGCTGCTGGAAGTCGGCCGGCTGATATTCATTTACAGCATGGTGACCACCGCCAGCCGCGAAGCGGCCCGTTTCGGTTCGGCCACCGGCCTGAACGCCGGCGGTACGCCGCAGTACCAGAACTGCGCTGCCATCCGCGGGGCAGCCCAGCGGGCCGATTTCTTGAACGTCATCGAAGATGCCAATATCATCATTCAATACGATCACGGATCGGGGACGCCGTATAACGGCAGCGAACCGCCGATTCGCGGCTACCCGACGCCCTTCGATACCTGCACCGGCGCGATTGACACCGGCATCCAGGTGACCATGGGAGACCGCATCGTCGTCCTGGTAACCGCTCAATTTACCCCCATCGTCCCCATCGTGCCGCTGGGCACAATTAACGTCCGATCGGTCAACGCCCGGACGATCATCGGCAGCGTGACCGTAGCCGGGACGGCCCTGCCTCCGCCGCCGTTGCCGCCCTCCGATTCGGACGGCGACGGCATCCTCGACCCCTATGATTCCTGCCCTTATCAGGGCGACCAGGGCTACGGTCTGGACCCCTCCGGCTGTCCGCTGCCGCCCCCCGATGGTGATGGCGACGGCGTCCCGGACGCATCCGATAACTGCCCTTATCAGGGTGACCAGGGCTATGGCGTGGACCCCTACGGCTGCCCCAACCCCACCCCCACAGCGACTCTCTCGCCCACCATCACCGAGACGCCCACCATCACCCCGACGCCGACCGAGACAGGAACACCCACCGAAACGCCGACGCCAACCGACACCTACACGCCCACCATTACCTTCACCGCTACCAATACGGCAACGTTTACGGCGACGCCGGTCAACTGTTCGGTCATCAGGCACAGTTCAATCACCACGCCGAACAACACCATGGTCATGCAAATCAACAACCTGACCGGCACGCCGCTGACCGTCACCCAAATCTTTGTGCAATGGAACCACGACCGCGGCTACGGCACCGGCGGCGACAAGACCCTGCGCCTGCAATCCATCACGCTGGCCGGCGTGCAAATCTGGACCGGCAACGCCACTGGGCCGAACCTGACCGCCGCGTATCTGCCCAGCGCGGGCATCACCCTGCCGACCGGTATATCTTCCATTGTGTTTACCTTTCATCAAAGCTACAACACCGAAGACGGCACCGAACGAATCACGATGCAATTCGCCAACCGCGGTTGCGAGGCGTACACGCTTGACTCCAGCGCCTATTCTCCGTGGCCGTAAACGAGGTCTTGCCGCATGAAGAAGAACGCATTTTTTCCCAGAAAACGACGCGGCCAGAGTCTGGTCGAATTGGCCATCTCGCTGACGGTAATTCTCTGGCTCCTGGCCGGCGCCATCGACCTGGGCAGCGCCCTGTTTGCCTGGATTGCTTTGCGCGACGCCGCCGAGGAGGGCGCCATTTTTGCCTCCCTCTACCCGACCATTGACAGCAACAACAACGGGCGCTATGACAATGGCGAATCGCTCAACACGGCCGCCATCGCCAACCGCGTGCGAGCCACCTCGACCAACCCGGTCAATCTGGCCGACCCGGTCAACGTCACGGTCAACGTCGAGATGACCAGCCCGCCCTGCGCCGGCGGTGCGGTCACCGTGACGGTCATTTACAACTATCGAATCATGATGCCCCTGACCAGCAGCATCATCGGCACCAACACCATCCCCATCCGGGCATCGGCAACCAACACCCTGCTCCGGTATGCTTGTCCTTAAGTCTGTTTCTCGGAGGAAACCCATGAACCATATTGACAAACAACCTCGCGGTCAGGCACTGATTTTCATCGTCTTTGCCATCATCGGGCTGATCGGCCTGACTGCCCTCGCCGTGGATGGGGGCAATGCATTTTCCGAGCGGCGTCACGCCCAGAACGCTGCCGACGCCGCCGCCCTGGCTGCCGCCCTGGCCAGGGTCCATGACCAGGACTGGCGGGCCGCTGCCCTGGCACGCGCCGCATCGAACAGTTACGTCAACAACATCACCCATGACCAGGTCATCGTCAACAACCCGCCTGTGGTGGATGATTGCAATCCCAACGACACGCCCAGCATTTACGTCGGCGACAGCGAATACATGCAGGTTATTATTCGCGTCAACGTCCAGACGTACTTTGCCTCGGTCGTGGGCTGGGACACCATCAACGTCTGCGCCGAGTCGATTGCCCGCGCCCGCCCGGCGCACACCGAACCGATGGTCTTTGGCAACGCCATGGTGGGCCTGAGTCCGCACGACTGCCAGGCCGTGCGCGTCCACGGCACCGCCGACACCGTGCTGATTGACGGCGGCCTGTTCGTCAATTCGGACAGCACCTGCGTCCAGGGCGCCTTCAACCAGAGCGGCAACGCCACCCTCACCGCGCCCAACGTCTGCGTGGTCGGCACTTACCGCTACGACGTCGGCGATGTCAACCCGCCGCCGACGCACTGCAACCCCATCCCCTACCCGCCCGAAATGATCATGCCGCAAATCACCTGCTCGACTTCCGGCACCAAGAGCGGCAACGTCATCACGCCCGGCAGCATCCCGGCCTCTTGGCTGAGCGGCAATGTGACTTTGCAATCAGGCGTCTATTGCATCAGCGGCGATGCCACCATCAATGCCCACGATGTCATCCAGGGCAACGATGTGGTGCTGTACTTTATGGATGGCGGCATCCACATTAACGGCGGCGCGACTCTGAACCTGGACGCGCCCGACTCCGGCCCCTACGCCGGCCTGCTGATTTACCTGCCCCTGGAAAACAACAGCGACATCGTCCTGAACGGCAACGCCTCTTCGACCTTCACCGGCTCGGTTTTGGCGCCTGCTTCTGATATCCAAATCAATGGCACCGGCTCGGCAGACACGTACCAGACCCAGGTGATTGGCTACACCCTCGACATCATCGGCACGAGCGACACCGTCATCCGTTACAACGACAACCAGAATTACGACGCCACCGTGCCGCCTCAAATCGAGATTGTCCGCTAGCAGCCAAGGGCATCCAACCAGGAACTTTAACCGCCAAGACGCGAAGAGCGCTTGGCGGTTTATTTATGACCTTATGAGCAGCCCTGTTTCCCTACCCCATATCGGCGCTGACCAGGCTTCTGCGGCGGCCTAAGCCCCAGCCGCCCAGCAGGAGCAGGGTCACGGCCAAGGCGACCAGCGGGAAACGCGCTGGGGCGAGCGCCTGCTGAAAAACAAAGAAATAAATCAGGATGGGAGCAATTTGCATGGGAATGTTCTGAACCGAGAGGGCCTTGCTGGCCGGGGCAAAACAAAATGCCAGTTGCATCTGCGAGACGCCGTACACATTCGTCCCAACCAGGATGAGGCAGGCCAGAATGAAAAGGACGGCCTGCCAGAGCGAAGCCGTCCCGCCGAAGACCGCGCCGATGGTCAGCAGGAGCGGCAGAATCCACAGGTTGGAAATAGCAAAGGGAAAGCCGGCCGAGACGGCCAGTAGCAGGCCGCGCCCCTGGCCGGTCAGGCGCAAGGCAAGCAGGTAAGTGAAAGCCCATAAGGCGCCCAGGGTCAGGGCAAAGGCGGCCAGCCGGGGAAGCAGGCCGAGGGCAAACAAATCCACCCGGGCGGCAGGAATATCGAGATGCAGCCAGCCGAGGATGACCATGCCGGCGACGATGGCGAGGATGGCCAGATGCTCGAGCGGCCGCAGATGCTCATCGAGCAGGCGCACCGAAGCCAATGCTAAGACAATCAGGCTGGAGGCCGTCAGCGCTGGGACAAGCGCCGGGCCGATGAGCCGCTGGGCGGTCAGGACGAAAGCCGTCCCGAAGCCGAAACTGCAAACGATGCCCGCCCACCAGCGCGGGCTGCGGACGAGGTGCTTCATTACGCCGGCGGCGCGCTGTTCCTCCGTCAGGCGATTGACGGCGCCTTTTTCGAGAATCGCGCCCAGGGCGTTCATCACGCCCGAAAGGAAGCCGCAAAGAAGGCCGAGAAGATAGGGGAGGTCTGTCACAGAAAGGGGATAGTCACCCGCCCACGGCGCGGATGAGAGCCTCGGGCACCCAGAAACTCCCATAGCCCAGGAACATCAAGACCAGGGCGGTTGCCAGGAGGAGAAGGCCAAAGGCAATCAGCAGCCGGTCACGGGTGCGATAGGTGAGTTTTTCCAGCCAGGTGCGCGGGCCAACGCCGAAAGCGCGCAAATCCATGGCGTCGATGATGTCTTCCGATCCGATGATGGCATGAATCGTCACCGGCACAATGAGCGGGCCGAGTTTGCGCACCTGCTCGATCAAGCCGCCGCGAATCTTTTCCAGTTCATAGCCGCGGGCGCGCTGAGCATCGCGTGTCAGTTGAAAATCGCGCCCGAAGGTAGGAATGAAGCGCATGGTCAGGTCCATGGCATAGGCGATCTTGTCGGGCAAGCCCAGGCCGCGAAAGGTCACGCCATAGAGCGCCGGGTCGAGCGAATACGGAATCAGGATGGTCATAATGGCAATGCCAAAGATGCGGGCAAACTGGCTGGCAGCGTAGAAAAGGCGCTCAAGAGTTACTTTCAATACAGGAGTCCAGCCCAAAAGCGAGAAGGGGGCGCGCAATTCGGCCAACAGGTGCTCTTCCTGATAGACCTCGGTCCCGCCGCGGCCGGTCAGGAAGGTCAGAAAAGCAAAGAAGACGATGAAGCCGATGATGAAGAGGAAGGCGCGGCGCATCTCCCGCCAGGTCACGCCGGAGGTGAACAAGACGAAGAGAGCCATGCCAAGCAAGGCCAGCAGGAAGCGCAAATCCCAGAAAAAGAGCGTCACGACCAGCGTGCAGGCATAGAAAATCAACCAGGCTCGCGGGTCGAAGGACTGGATGAAAGACTTGCGCTTGCGGTAACGCCAGGCGACGAGCATCAGTGGCCGGTGTTCGGTGGTCAGCGGCCCAAGAGGAAGGCCGCTGACCACTGTCCGACGATAGTGATTCTCAGCGGCCCGACTGGCGCTGGACCGCCTTGTAGGCGACCACCAGCAACGGGACGAGGATGGCGGCAAAAATCAGGTTCGGGCCGGCCGCCGGCAGGAATTCACCGACAATGGCCAGCACCGGCGGATAGCCGTTGATCCAAATGTCGGAGACGGCGGCGAAACCGATGCCCAAGATGTTGCCCAACATGGACCAGGTCACGGCGGTGGCAATGTCAATGTCTTTCCCGAAGACGAAGCGCACAATCAGCACCAACACCAGGCCAATCAAAATCGAGATGCCGGCCAGCAGGCTGAGAGGCGTCTCGCCAAAAGTGTCGTTCTCCGGGTTGTAGTAGGTCAGATTTTGGAGCGTCGGGTTCAGGAAGTACAGGACGGCCACAATGGCCACCAGGACGATGCCCGCAATCAGGACCGCATTGAGGCTCTTCTTCTTATCACCGAACAGCATCGGCAGGCCGGCAATCAGACCGACCAGGCCGTTGCCAATTGACCACTGCGGACTGAGGCCAAAGCCAGTCAGCGCATCGCCGAACATGTTGCCGACCGCGCCGCTGAAGAAGCCGACCACCGGTCCGAAGGCGTAGCCGAAGAACATCGGGATGGCTATCGCCGGCCGCAGCGCCACCTGGCTGACCGAGGGGACGACAAAAACGGTCCCGTTGAACAGCCAGGAGAAGACGGCATAGAGCGCCGCGCCGATGGCCATCCAGACCACCTCGCGCGTCCCAACCACCCAGGCCTGGTTCTCGCGCGTGAAGAGGAACAAAATCAGGACGATGAGCAGCCCGACGATGACGAAGGCAAAACGCAACAGCGGGTTCTCGCCCGTTTGCAGGCGTCCAATGTTGAATTGGTTGCCAATCAGAATCGTCCCCCAGATGAAGACCAGGGTGACGAGCAGCGCAATGACGATTCCCCAGATTTTTTTCATGATTCTCTCCTTTCGAAGTCAAGATGGAAGATGCGCCAGTGCCTCGGCCCGCAGGAAGCAGCCTGTGTGCTTCAGCCGCTGCAAGTTGGCGGTCAGGAGTGAAGTCGGGACGAGGCGGCAGGCTTCAAGCCGCGCCGCATCACGCAGCACCTCCTGTGGCGCTCCGTCGGCGACCAGGCGACCTTCTGCCATCAGCAGAACCCGATTGGCATAGATGACCGCCAAATCTACATCATGAGTGATGAACAGAATGGCCTCGAAGCCGGGCATTTGTAAAATGCTGTCCATGAAGTTCATGTAATTTTGATAATCCTGCCCGGCAGTCGGCTCATCCATCACCAGGATACGAGAGCGCATGGCCAAGATGGCCGCGATGCTGACGCGTTTTTGCTGGCCGAACGAAAGTGCCAGCGGGGGGTCTTTCTCCTTGTCGCTCAAATTGACAATTCGTAGCGCCTCTTTCACCTCCTTTTCGATTTGCTCTTTCGGATGACGAAGATTGCGGGGGCCGAATGCCAGTTCCTCGTACACGCTGGGGGCAAAGAGCATGTGGCTGGGGCTTTGGAACACATAGCCCAGCGTGCTGGCGATCTCGGCCACACTGGCCTGACGGGTATCGCGCCCATCCACCAACACGCGGCCGGAAGCCGGCTTGAGCAGGCCGATGGCGTGCTTGACAAAGGTGGTCTTGCCGGCGCCATTCGGGCCGAGGACGGCGATCACATCGCCGCGGCGGATATCCAGATTGATACCGTGCAAGACCTCCGTCCCGGCCTCGTAGCCGAAGGTGACGTTCTCGAAGCGGACGATGGGTTCGCTCCCCCGCCCCTCCACCCCCGGCAGGACGGCCAGCGACGGCGGAGGCGGGTCGGTTTTGGCGCGGCGGATGACGATCTCGGCCGGCAATTTGACCTCGCGGTAGTCAACCGCCTCTCCCAGCCCCTCCAGCGGCCCCAGATAGCGGATCTCACCCTCGGACATGAACATCACCCGGTCGGGGCGGATGCCAAGCACATCCTCGACCCGATGCTCGACCATCAAGACGGTCATCCCCTCGTCGGCCAGGCGGCGGACCATGGCGAGGGTCTCGGAAGCCGAAGCCGGGTCGAGGCTGGCAAGCGGTTCGTCGAGCAACAGAATCTTCGGGCGCATCGCCAGCACACCGGCCAGGGCCACTTTTTGCTTCTCGCCGCCGGAGAGATTGTAGGTCTCGCGCAGGCGCAGCGCAGAAATGTTGAGGTATTCCAGGGCGGCCTCGACGCGGCGCAAGATTTCTTCGCGCGGCAGGCCGAGGTTCTCCAACCCAAACGCGACCTCGTTCAACACTTTGGTGCCCAAAATCTGACGCTCCGGGTCTTGTAAAACCGTCCCCACCACCTGCGAGATGCGCGCCAGCGGCCAGGCGGAGGGATCCTGCCCATACAAAAGAATGCGGCCCGAAACCTCGCCCTTGTAAGAGCGCGGAATCAGGCCGTTGATGGCGCGGATGAGAGTCGTCTTGCCGCAACCGCTGGCCCCGGCGATGAGCAGAATCTCCCCCGGCCGCGCTTCGAACGACAGGCCGCGGATGGCCGGTTCGCTACGGTCGCGATAACGGAAGGACAGGTCTTCGACCAGGAGGGGAAGATCGGCAGGCATGAGTCACTGTTAACAACACGCCGGACCTGCAAGCGCCTCTATTTTACCACTCGTCTGACTGCGAAGCGGATGCGAGGCTCACCTCGACCACATCACCTATCTGCGCCCCGGTGCGCGCCGCCGCCGATCCCTGAACGACCGCCACCTCCAGCCGTCCCTGGCTGTCGAACAGCGCAATCAGGCTGCCCGGTCGGCTCTCTCCGTAAGCGGCCTGAATGCCGCGCACTTCAAAGCCGCCCAACCGGACGAGAACGTTTTGGGCAGCAGCCAGCAGGTCGGCGGTCAAATCGGTGGTCAAATTGCCAAAGTGGTCAATGGCAATGATATGACCGCGCCATCCTCCAGGCAGGCGTTCGGGCCGCGGCAGCGGGAGGCGGACGGGGTCATGAAACGCAGGCCCGAGTGCCGCCAGGCCGACTCCGGCGGCAAGATGAGCGGCCACAGGGGAGAAAAGGTCGCGCCCGTGGAAGGTGCGGCTGACGTTCGGCAGGAAATAGGCTTCGTTCGTCAGGTGGACGAATTCCATCGTCCAGCCGCGCGTCTCGGCTTCCTCGTAGAGAGGCGTGAAGAGGCCGTTATCGGGACCAACGAAGAAGTAGTCCCCGAGGCGAGCCGCCAGCGGACGGCGCGCCGTCCCAACGCCGGGGTCGACGACCGCCAGATGAATCGTGCCGGCCGGGAAGTAGCGGAAAACACCCGCCAGGGTCAACGCGCCGGCGAGGATGTTCTGCGGTGGAATCTCGTGGCTGATGTCCACAATGTGGGCAGCGGGGCAAATGCCCAGCATGACGCCCTTCATCGCCCCGACGAAGCCGTCCTGCAGGCCAAAATCGGTGGTCAAAGTAATGAGCGGGATGGGTTGCACGTCCTAATTATACGCCTCGGCGGTCAATTTCCCTGGGGCAGAACATGAGACTTGTCACGCTGAAAAAGAGACGCTTGGTCTTTGACGCCGGCCCCGCCCTGCGCTATACTAACAACATCCACACATTTCTCAGGAGGTTACCCCATGGCAGGTTTCAAGTTAACGTATGCGACGATGTTCAATCCGCCCGAAGAACTGCACACCCAGTTCGATGCCGCATTGGCAAAAGTCAAGGCGAATCTCGGCAAAGAATATGCCATGATCATCGCCAACAAAGACGTCTATGCAGACGAGAAATTCGAGGACCGTTCACCGATCAACACCGACTGGGTGCTGGCGGTCATGCAAAAGGGCAACGAGAAACACGCCGCCGAGGCCCTGGCGGCCGCCCGCAAGGCCTTCCCTGCCTGGAGCCACACGCCCTGGCAAAAGCGGGTCGAATTGCTGCGTAAGGCGGCGGCGCTGATCGAGGAGCGGCTGTTCGAAATCGGGGCCAGCATGGCGCTGGAAGTCGGCAAAAACCGCATGGAGTCGCTCGGCGACGTGCAGGAAACCGCCGACCTGATTTACTACGCCTGTAGCCAGATGGAAGCCAACGACGGCTTCATCAAGCCGATGGGCAAGGACCCGCTGGTCGGCTACGATGCGACCAACACCTCCGTCCTGCGCCCCTACGGCGTCTGGCTGGTGGTCAGCCCCTTCAACTTCCCCTTCGCCCTGACCGGCGGTCCAGCAGGGGCGGCGCTGGTCACCGGCAACACCGTCGTCATCAAGCCCGCTACCGACACTCCCTGGATTGTGCGCCTGCTGGCCGAATGCTTCCGCGATGCCGGCCTGCCGGAGGGCGTCTGCAATTTCGTCACCGGACCGGGCCGCACCCTCGGCCAGGCGCTGGTCGAAAGCCCGGAGGTGGACGGCGTGACCTTCACCGGCTCCTACGACGTGGGCATGAAGATGTTCCGCGATTTCGCCAACGGGAAATACGTCCGCCCCATCATCCTCGAACTGGGCGGCAAGAACCCATGCATCGTCTCGCGCCACGCCGACCTGGAACGCGCCGCGGTCGGCATCATCCGCTCCTCTTTCGGCCTGCAAGGGCAGAAGTGCTCAGCCTCCTCGCGCATCTATATCGAGGAACCGGTCTATGATGAGTTGGTCGCCAAATTGAAGGACATGGCCGAGAAACTGACCATTGGCGACCCGACCGAACGCGCCAACTGGATGGGGCCGGTCATCAACAAGAGCGCCTACGAGGACTTTCAGGCCTTCGTCAAGGAGGCGTTGGAGGGCGGCGGCAAACTGCTGACCGGCGGCCAGGTGCTCACCGAAGGCGCCCTGGCCAAAGGCTACTTCTGCCAGCCGACTTTCATCGTCGATCTGCCGCTCAGCCACCGCCTGTGGAAGTACGAGATGTTCCTGCCCATCACCACCATCGCCAAAGTCAAGAACCTGGACGAGGCCATGCGCGAGGCCAACGACGTCAACTACGGCCTGACGGCCGGCTTCTACGGCACGGAAGAAGAGGCCCAGTGGTTCTTCGATAACATCGAGGCCGGCGTGACCTACGCCAACCGCCCGCAGGGCGCCACCACCGGCGCCTGGCCCGGCTTCCAGCCCTTCGGCGGGTGGAAAGGCTCCGGTTCGAGCGGCAAGAACGCCGGCGGCTATTACTACCTGCAACTCTACATGCACGAACAAATCCACACGCTGATCAAATAATTCGGTTAAAATTAGTCCCGGATGGGGAGGATGCGAACCATCCTCCCCTTTCGGTTTTTTATGGAAAACAACTCGGAACTGACCCCCCGCGTCGCCACTTTCTTTCTGCTCCTGGCCATCGGGCTGATGGTGCTGTTCGTCGGCTCGGTCATGGCGGACGAAGCCCAGTGCATCTATTTCCTGCTCAGTCTGGCCGCCGGTTTCCTCAGTTTCTTCTTCTACCGCCGCTCTCCCAAACCGCCCCCCAGCGGCCGTTTCAGCGGCCTGCGCAAACTGCGCGAGCGCCGTCAGAAGCGCCTGGAAGAAAAGCGCCAAAAACAGCAGCAAAAAAAGAAATAACCATGTCCAAACTGATCACTCTCGCCGAAGCCATTGCCAGGCATGTCCACGACGGCGATCTGGTCTACGCCGCCGGATTCACGCACCTGATTCCCTTCGCCGCCGGCCACGAAATCATCCGGCAACGCAAACGCGACCTCGTCCTGGCACGCGCCACCCCCGACCTCATTTATGACCAGATGGTGGCCGCCGGCTGCGCCCGCAAAGTGATTTTCTCATACATGGGCAACCCCGGCGTCGGTTCGCTGCGCATCCTGCGCGCCGCCATCGAGGCTGGCCGGCTGGAATGGGAGGAGTATTCCCACTTCGGTATGATCTCACGTCTGCAAGCCGGGGCGGCCGGGCTGCCCTTCATGCCCATGAACCCCACCGGCGCGGCCGACCTCGAGCGCGCCAACCCGCTCATCCGGCGCGTCGCCGACCCTTATTCGGGTCGAGAGGTGGTCGTCGTCCCGGCCCTCAACCCCGATGTCGCCATCGTCCACGTCCAGCGCGCCGACGCTCAGGGCAACGCGCACCTGTGGGGAATCATCGGCGAACAGAAAGAGGTCGCCTTCGCCGCCCGCCGCGTCATCCTGACGGCCGAGGAAATTGTGGATGAGGCCGTCATTCGCTCCGACCCCAACCGCACCCTCATTCCGGGGTTGCGGGTCGAGGCGGTTTGCCACGTCCCTTATGCTGCTCACCCGTCCTATGCCCAGGGGTACTATGACCGCGACAACGAATTCTATCTCGAATGGGACCGCATCAGTCAGTCCGAACAGGCAGTCCAGGCCTGGCTCGAGGAATGGGTGTACGGCCTCAAAGACCGCCAGGAATACTGGTCCCGGCTTGGGCCGCAAGTGCATGCGCGCCTGAAAGCGACGCCCCGCCCCAGCGCACCCGTCGACTACGGGCAATATTGACGCCGCTCCGTCTCAGGCAGAAGGAAAACGCCTATGCTCACGTTTTTCCGTCAGGCAGAAGAAAGCCAGTTGATCGGCTCCCCGGCCTATCTCGAGTCCATCCTGCAAACATACCAGAATGACCGCCTCTCGGGTCTCATCCAGGTCAGTGCGGCAGCCGACTGGGAGATTGTCATCCTGTTCGAGCACGGGACGCGCGTCCGCTCCTATCGACTCGAGCCCCAGACCTGCCGCCTGCTCAGCGGCGAAGATCTCGGCGCCGATTGGAGCGCTCGCGAAGCCCCGATTCGGACGCTCGTCCTGCCCGATGCAGCCGTATGGGCCGTCTGGCTGGCCCTGGAATGCTATCCCCCTGCCGGCCAGGAGACGAAAGAGGCGCGGATGTTGAGCGACTACTTCGCTGCCCGTCAGGCCGAGAAAAAGAACTGCCTGGTACAATTGATGGCCGAGGAGAGCGATGGCTTCGTCCTTCTTTGGGAAGGCGAACCGGCGCGCGCCGACGTCGTCTTCTCGACCGCCAACGGCTTCAGCAACAGCCTGCCCTTCAACCGTCTGCGCGACGAAAACGCCACCGCCCCCTGGGGGCTTCAGATTTACGACATCAACCCTCAACTGCCGGTCTTCTCCCGCCTTCGGCTGCGGGCCGAGGTCAGCGCCTGGGTGCGCGCGACTTTCCACCAATATCAGGATTTGGTCGGCATGCGCCTGCTGGCCAGCCTCATCCACAACATCAACCAGGCCAGTCAGTCTCAGCAATGGCGCATTGGCGTCGACAGCGCCGGCCTCGTCGACCGGCACATTTTCGCAAAAGTCGAAACCTGTCAGATGGCTTACCGGGCCATACTGCAAAGCATGCAGCAGCAAATCAGCCTGGTCATCGGCAACCTGCTTACCCAACGACTGCTAACAGAAACGTTCGAAAAACTGACCCCAGCCCAACAACAATCGCTTGCCGCACAAGCGCTTACGCCGGCAGTCCTGAATCGATAAGAGGAAGGAAAATATGCTGACACCTATCGGCCACTCGACCAAAACAGCCCCCACCACCAGACGTATCATGACGCTGGCATGGACGCTGACGGCCCTTTTGCTCGCCACCTACGCTGTACTCGATATGGCTTCCTATGAATACATCGAGGCGCTCCTGCCCCTCTCCCAACCGTGGACAAATCCGGTCGTTTACACGATGATTCTGGCCGCCTCGCTCTTTGCCGCCGGAGCGAGTCTCCTGCTGACGAAACAATTTGAGCCGGAGGAGCCGCCGCGCCGCATCTGGCTGTTCTTTTCCCTGGGCTGGTGCTGCTGGGTGCTGGGAGAAATGGGCGGATTTGTCTATCGCGCCATCTTCGAGCAAAAACCGCAACTCACCTTCATGGACCTGTGCTGGACAATCGGTTACACCTTCTTTGCGATAGCATTTTTCCTGCAATTTCGGTTGATTTACGGCCGCGGCCGCAACCTCGGGCGCTATCATTTCGCGGCCATCTTCGCCGGCATCCTGGCTTTGGCAGCGGTCATCGCCGTTTTGGCCCGCCTGGCAGGCTTTGGAGAAGACAAAATCTGGTTGAATTTGTATCTGCTCGTCCTCTATCCAATTTGCGATTTGGTCATCGGGGCGGCCGCCGTCTGGCTGTCGCTGCTCTTCGCCCGCGGCCTCTGGTCGCGCCCCTGGTGGGGGCTGATCGCCTTCTTCTTTGCCGATGGAATTTACACCTGGTATGGGCTGGGAGGCTATCAGTTCCTCACCCCCGCCGCCGACGCCTGGCTGAGCCTCGTCACCGACCTCTTCTATATCGGCGGCTACATCATCGTCGGCCTGGCCTGCCTTTCACTATTCCTCGCCCAACAAAGCCATTTCGCTCAAGAAAACAAACCATGAACACATCCTCTCTCAGTCCGTCCCTCCGCAAAACCATTTTGTGGGCCTCGAGCGGATTTGCCCTGCTGGTGCTGGTCCTCTTTGCCTGGATTTACCATTTCGACCCTTTTCCCGATCCTGGCCTCAACGATCAGATGACCTATCTCTTCTACCTGGGCGGGGCAGTCGTAGCCGCGATGAGCGGGACGCTGCTCACCCGCCAGTTCGAGAAGGGCGAACCTCCCCGTCGGGTCTGGCTGATGTTTACCCTCGGCTGGTGGGCTTGGGCTGTGGGCGAATTCACCGACATCGTCTATGAATTCTTCTACCCCCAGGGCTACCCAGAATTTACTCTGATCGATGCTTGTTGGGTGCTGGGCTATGTTTTCTTCGGCCTCTCCATCTACTACCAGTTCCGTTTGATCTACGGACGGCACAAAAGAACCAGCCCCCTCTTCAACATCTCGATCATCGCCGCCATCCTGCTGATCACCGCCGGATTCACCCAACTGGCCATCGAGCAAGGGTTGGGAGAAAAATGGTCCTGGCCGGGAGTCTATCTGGCAGTTTTCTACCCGGTCTGTGATTCGCTCCAGGGAATGGCCGCCCTGTGGCTCGCGCTCCTCTTCAGAAGCGGGCGCTGGGGCCGCCCCTGGTGGGCGCTGCTTTGCTTTGCCGTCGCCGACGCCATCGCCACCTGGTTCTGGATTGGCGGCGGGAGCAGCCTGCCCGTTCAAACCAGCAACCTGCTCTACCTGTTCGCCGACAGCATCTACCTGGGAGGCTACCTGCTTGTGGCCATCGCTTTCCTCTCCAACTACCTCGTCTTCAAGCTGCCCATCGAAAAGGGAACGTGACTCGCCATGATACCAGAACCGCCTCCCTGCTCCTCCAGCGAACTGATGATCATCAACGCCGCCCGCCTGTTGCGCGATGGCGATGTGGTTTTCGTCGGGGTGGGACAGCCCAACCTGGCCTGCAACCTCGCCAAGCGCACCCACGCCCCTCGCCTGGTCATGATTTACGAAGCCGGCGTCATCGGCGCAGAACCGAACCGCCTGCCCCTTTCCATTGGCGACCCCACCCTGGTCAGCGGCGCACTTTCGGTGGTCAGCATGTACGACATCTTCGCCCTCTACCTGCAGCGCGGCAACGTGGATGTCGGCTTCCTGGGCGGGGCGCAAATCGACCGCTTCGGCAACATCAACGCCACCATCATCGGGGACGACTACGCGCATCCAAAAGTGCGTCTGCCCGGCTCAGGCGGCGCCCAGGAAATCGCTGCTTGGGCGCGCCGCTGCTACATCATGACCCCTCATCAGAAACGCCGATTCCCCGAAAAAGTGGACTTCCTGACCTCGGCCGGCTTCCTGGGCGGAGGCGCTGAGCGCACCCGCCTCGGCCTGCCCGGCCAGGGCCCGGTGGGCGTCGTCACCGACATCGGCTACCTGGAACCCGACCAGAACGGCGAACTGATTTTGACCGCCCTGCACCCCGGCAAGACCGTCGAAATGGCGCGCCAAAACACCGGCTGGGACCTAAAAATCGCGCCTTCTTTACGAACGACCGAACCGGTGACCGAAGCCGAACTGCGCATCCTGCGCCAAGAACTGGACCCCGCCGGAATCTACCTCGGCGGCGGATAATTCCTCATGCTCAAACCCCGCTCAAGCACCGCCGCCCTCCCCTATCTCGCCCTCGGCTCAGGCATCCTTTGCCTGAGTTTTTCGGCCTTTTTCGTGCGCTGGTCGCAGGTCGCCGGGCCAGTCGCAGCATTCTATCGCATGCTCTTTGCCAGCCTCCTGCTGACGCCCCTCGCCCTGCCGCGCCTGCTCGCCCGACCAAACCGCCTGGGCCGCCGATGGGCGTTCTTCCCCATCGTGGGCGGCATCTTCTCGGCCCTGGATTTTACCTTCTGGTCGATTGCCGTGACGCTGACGACCGCCGCCAACGCCACCCTGCTGGGCAACGCCTCTCCCCTGTGGGTGGCCCTGTTCGCGCTGCTCGTCTTCCGCGAAAAACTCGGCCGCCTGTTCTGGCTCGGCCTGGGACTGACCCTGAGCGGGGCCGTTCTGGTGGTGGGCAGCGACTTCCTGCTCCATCCTGCCTTCGGGACCGGCGACTCGTTTGCCTTGATTTCGAGCCTCTTCTACGCTGGCGTCTTCCTGGCCATGCAGCGCGGCCGCGAAACCCTCGACCCGCTCACCTACACCTGGATTGCCGTCTGCACCACCACCCTGGGCCTGTTTCTCGTCAACCTGGCCCTGAACAACCCGCTGACCGGCTACCCTCCCCTCACCTGGCTGATCTTCCTGGCTTCGGCCGTTTTCTCGCAAATCCTCGGCTACCTTTCCATGTCCTACGCCCTCGGCCATTTGCCCGCCTCGGTCGTCTCCCCCACGATGATCGGCCAGCCGGTCCTGACCACCCTGCTGGCCATCCCCCTCCTGGCCGAAATCCCGACCACCTGGCAGGCCGCTGGCGGCGCTCTGGTCCTGGCAGGCATCTATTTGATTCACCAGGCGTACAACCGTCAAAAGGCTCAATCGGCCGCGGGGCCATAAAAACTCCGGATTCGAAACCTCAAGCCCTTGCCGTCAGACGCCTTTTTCTATATACTGGTACTGTCGCCGCCGAAATCCAAAGGAGGAAAGTATGTACCTGCAAGAAATTCTGGAAGTCGCCATCGGGTTGGTCTTCATGTGGCTGGTGATGAGCATTGCCGACATGCAATTGCAAGACTGGATCGCCAGCATTTTCAACTGGCGAGCCAAAGCCCTGGAACGCACCATCCGCGAAATGCTCGGCGGCAGCAAAGCCCTCGCCGAACAAATCTACAGCCATCCTCTGATTGCCAGCCTGTATCGCAGTCACCAGGGGAAACGCCGAATACGCCTGCCCTCCTACCTGCCGTCCGACAAATTCGCCATGGCTCTCTTCGACCTAGCCATGACCGCCGGCACCGAAGCCTCCCCGCTGAGGCGAATCTTCAAAGACGTTCACGCCCAACTCGACCAATTGCAAAACGACCCCGAAAGGCTCAAACTGGCGCAGGAGGACTGGGTCGCCATCCTCGGCGCCGCCCGCCAGATTGCATCATCGCAACTCACCCAGGCCGCCATCGACAGTCTCAAACTACAGATTCACATTTACGCCGAAAAATACCCCGAACTGCAGGAAGCCATCGAACTGGCCCTCCCCCAACTGGACGCCTACTTCCAAACCCTGACCGCCGACCAGCGCGCCGCCGAAGCGGCCGGCCAGACCGATCAAACCCTGCGCCTGATCCGCCTGGGCGTTCTCGCCATTCAGGATGCTTCTCCCGAACTCAAAACCACCCTCACCACCCTGCTCCAGAATGCCGAAGCCGCCGTCGACAAAGGCGAACAGGCCGTCGCCGCGGCGCGCACCAACATCGAGACCTGGTTCAACAATGCCATGGAGCGCCTCTCGGGAGCCTACAAGCGCCGCGCTCAATTGGTCGCCTTCATCATCGGCGTCATCCTGGCCGCCATTTTCAACGTCGACTCCATTTACATGGCAAGCAGCCTATGGCGCGAACCCACCCTCCGTCACGCCATCGTCGCCCAGGCTGAAGCCTACAGCATCTCGACCGCCCCGGCCACCAGCCAAGACGGCACACCCACGCCGCGCGAAACGATTGCCGATTTACAGGAACAACTCTCCGTTCTGTCCTTCCCCTTCGGCTGGCGAACCGACCCCTTCGATACGGGCGGAAAGCAATGCACCCTTCTGCCGCTCAACGAAAACCAGGTCTTCGGCTTCCCCAGCCAGGACGCCCGCGGGGCGCCCATCTGCAAGCGAATCAGCAACTTCCCCATCGACCTGCCAGGCTGGGCCAGCAAAATCCTGGGCATTTTAATCAGCGGCGGAGCCGCCGCCCAGGGCGCCCCCTTCTGGTTCGACATCCTGCGTAAAATGGTCCAGGCGCGCGAAATGGTGACCAGAAAACAGGATTGAAAGCCGCTTCGATCTAACCATCTGAGCCGGAGATTGAAATCTCCGGCTCAGTCAGGCAAGTCCGTTGAATGCAGACCGGGGGTCAGCCCCGGCCGACTTCTTAGGTTTGAGGCAGGAGACTTATCCACCCGCCAAAACGGCTGCAGAGGCGCTCAATTGTTCGGCGCCCCGGCGTTGACCCAATCCACAATCATCTGAATCTCTGCATCCGAAAGACGGCCGTTTGGCGGCATGCGCCCCGACTGGACGTATTGCACCAGGCGGCTGGCCCCGGCATCCCCCGGCACAATCTCGGGCCCGCGCCGGCCGCCGGCCATCAGCGTGTCGTAGGAGGCGAGATTCAGCCCCCCCGAATTCCCATGACAGCCGCTGCAGTTGGCCTGAAAGATGGGCCAGACATCGTTGGCAAAACTGACCGAGCCGGCCGGAGCGCTGCCACCCGTATCGGTCGCGGCTGCGGTTTCGGCCTCTTCCGTCTCGGCCTCCTCGGTTTCGGCGGTCTCGGTCGCGGCCTCTGTCTCAGTTTCGGTCGCCGCCTCGCTCACAACGGTCTCCGTAGCGACAGTCTCGGCCTGCTCGGTGGATGAGGCGCTCTCAGGAGCGGATCCGCCACAGGCCGCCAGAGCCAAAACAACCAAACCCAAAACCAACAACGCAGATAAACGCTTGGACATATTTTCTCCTTGTAACAAGATGTATTCCCTACTATAAACAGCAAAGATAAAAAATAGATTAACTTTTTTGACCGATTTTGTCTATTTTTTCTTCCGCCAGCAGGCGCTCCGGGCGGGCATCCAGGCGGGCGTTTTCACATAAACGGACTCCTTCGCCAGCCTTCTCGCATACTCTGGGCTATAATCAAGGCATGAGCGATCTTTTCGAGCATGCTCTCCAAGAACGCATGAAGAACGAGGCCCCACTGGCGGCGCGCATGCGGCCGCGCACTCTGGAAGAATTCGTCGGCCAGGAACATATCATCGGTCCGGGCCGCCTGTTGCGCCGGGCCATCGAAACCGACAAACTCTTCTCCTCCATCATCCTTTGGGGACCGCCCGGCACCGGCAAAACCACCCTGGCCCAAATCATCGCCAATCGCACCCAGAGCCACTTCGAAACCATCTCGGCCGTGCTGGCTGGCATCCCCGAATTGCGCCAGGTCATCAAAGAAGCCCAGGAACGCAACCGCCTCTATCGCCGCCGGACGATTCTGTTCGTGGATGAAGTCCACCGCTGGAACAAAGCCCAACAGGACGCCCTTCTGCCCCATGTCGAGAACGGCACCGTCGTTCTAATCGGCGCGACGACTGAAAATCCCTACTTCGAGGTCATCGGCGCGCTGGTCTCCCGCAGCCGCATCTTTCAACTGCGCCCCTTGAGCGAAGAGGAAATCGGCCGTATCCTGGACTCCGCCCTTGCCGACACCGAACGCGGTTACGGGAGCCGCGGCGTGATTCTGGAGCCGGCGGCGCGCGCCCACCTCATCGACGTGGCCGGCGGCGACGCCCGCAACGCCCTCAACGCCCTCGAACTGGCGGTCGAATCGACCCCGCCGGCCGAAGACGGCCTGATTCGCATCAGCCTGGAGGTCGCCCAAGAATCGATTCAGCGCCGCGCTGTGCTGTACGATAAGGACGGCGACGCCCACTACGACACCATCTCGGCCTTCATCAAGTCGGTGCGCGGCTCAGACCCCGACGCCGCCCTCTACTGGCTGGCCAAGATGCTCTACGCCGGTGAACACCCGCGCTTCATCCTGCGCCGCCTCATCATCCTGGCCAGCGAAGACATCGGCCTGGCCGACCCGATGGGACTGGTGGTAGCCAACGCCGCCGCCCAAGCCTTCGAATACATCGGCCTCCCCGAAGGCATCTACCCCATCGTCGAAGCGACCCTCTACCTGGCAACCGCCCCCAAGTCGAACAGCGCCGCCGCTTACTTCAAAGCCTTCGAGCGCATCGAACAAGAGGGCGCAGGCGAAGTGCCAGACCATCTCAAAGATTCCAGCCGCGACGCGGCCGCCCTCGGTCATGGCAAGGGTTATGTCTACCCGCACATGGAAGAAGGCCACTTCACCCCTCAACAATACCTCCCCGCCCATCTGCTTGGCACTTATTTCTACACCCCCTCCGAGGAGGGATACGAGGCTCAGGCCAAGGCCCGCCTGGAGAAATGGCGCGCCGCCCAACGCGCTGCCCTCGGCATCGAGCAGCGCCAGGACATCCCCGACCTGACGCAGGAAAAAATCGACCAGATCAAGCGAAAAATGAAATGACCACCCTCCTGCTCATTCGTCATGGTGAAAACGATTTCCTGAAAAAACACCGCCTGCCGGGGCGTCTGCCCGGCATCCACTTGAACGAAGACGGCCGTCAGCAGGCCGCCGCCCTGGCCGACTTTCTCAAGGACACCCCTCTGGCAGCCATCTACGCCAGCCCATTGGAACGCGCCGTTGAAACGGCCGAACCGCTGGCGCGGCTCAAAGGCCTGAAAATCCAAATCGTCCCCGCCCTGGCAGATACCGATGTAGGCCAGTGGCAGGGCCGCTCGTGGAAAGTCTTGCGCCGCACCCGCGCCTGGAAAATCGTCCAGGAGAGACCAGCCGAGTTTCGCTTCCCTGACGGTGAGAGTTTCCTCGAATGCCAGCAGCGCGTCGTCACCGCCCTGGAACAAATCGCCACCGCCCACCAGCCAGACGAGACCGTCGCAATCATCTTCCATGCTGACCCCATCCGGCTGGCCATTGCTCACTTTCTGGGAATGCCGCTCGAGGCCTTCCGGCGTCTCAAAGTGGAGACCGGTTCGGTGAGCGCATTCAGAATTCATCAATCCGTCTGGTATCTGGATCACTTCAACTGCAAGCCGTTCACTCCCCTCGCATAAGCGATATTTTTGGTCAGAATTTACCATTTGCCGAAAAGGGAAGTTGTCCTTATAATAGGACTGGCAATATCCAAATCCACTTTTGAAAGGAAGAGAAAAGATGAAACGCAAACTTTGGCTCATGGTGGCCCTGATCGCCGTCATCGCTGCCACGCTGGCATGCGGAACCAGCGCCCCGACCCCAACACCGACGCCTGTCCCCCCCACGCCCACCC
>JBEULG010000007.1:0-160975 GCA_041287425.1 Anaerolineales bacterium
GAGATGTTCGGCAAGGCGGTCGAGGTGCCGCAGCGCGAGACCACGCCCTTCTACCCGCGCAGCCCTTACGGCGTGGCCAAAGTCTATGGGCATTGGATTACGGTCAATTACCGCGAATCGTACGGCATGTTCACGGTTTCCGGCATCCTGTTCAATCACGAGAGTCCGCGCCGCGGCCTGGAATTCGTCACCCGCAAGATTTCCGACGGGGTGGCGCGCATCAAATTGGGGCTGGCCAGGGAACTGCCGCTGGGCAACCTGGAGGCCCGCCGCGACTGGGGATTCGCCGGCGAATACGTCCAGGCGATGTGGATGATGCTCCAGCAGGATCGGCCGGAGGATTTTGTCGTCGGCACGGGCGTGACCCACTCGGTGCGCGATTTTGCCGAACAGGCCTTCAAGGTCGTGGGCCTGAATTACGAAGACTATGTGGTCCAGGATCCGCGTTTCCTGCGTCCCTCGGAGGTGGACTTGCTGGTCTCCGACCCCTCCAAGGCGCGTCAGAAACTCAACTGGCAGCCGAAGGTGGATTTCGAGCAACTGGTGCAGATGATGGTGGAAGCGGATCTCGAACGCCTCAAGAACAGGAACGGATGAGGACGGTTTTGGCACGCGTTGGCAAACTCCTGGCGGGCCGCGCTGTGGCCCCTCTGCTGGCTTTGGGCGGGGCGGCCGTCTATCTCGTTCAGACGGTCTCCTACGCCCTGACGCAGAAGTCCATGCTCGACGAGGGGTTTTACCTCTACAAGGGCCTGCTCTTTGCCAGCGGAGTCTATCGTCCCTTCCAGGATTACGGCCCGTGGACGCACAAAGCACCGTTGGCCTATCTCATCCCCGGCTATATCCAGGCCTGGTTCGGGCCGGGGTTGTTGACCGGGCGCGTCTTTGCGGTGCTGGTCAGTCTGCTCGTCCTGCTGGCGGTGTGGCTGACGGCCCGCCGCCTGGGCGGGGCGCGCTGGGCGGCCGCGGCGGTCTGGGCGATGGCGCTCAATCCGGCGCTGCTCAAATACTACGCGATTGCCTCGGTGGAGGGGCTGGTGGCCTGTCTGCTCGTGTGGGCGCTATACCTGACGGTCGGCGGCCGCCGCCCGGCCTGGCAGGCGATTCTCGGCGCGGCGCTGGCCGCTCTGCTGGCGATGACCCGCCAGAACATGATGGTCGTCTTGCCTTTGCTGGTGCTTTATCTGTGGTGGGAGTATGGCTGGCGGCGGGCCGCCTGGGCGGCCGCGGCCGGCCTGGGGGTGCTGGTGCTCATCCATTGGGTTTACTGGCCGGGCATCCTGCGCATGTGGGCGGCGGCCGTGCCGGCTTCCCTGGCGCCTTTCCTTGACCCCTGGCGGCCGCCGCGCGGCCTCTCCGCCGACTGGCTGATTCAGCCGCAGTTCCTGCAGCAGGTGGTCAGTTTCTTCTCCGGTTTTCGCTTTCATTTCACCGCCCTGACCGGCGGCCTGCTGGCCCTGCTCTTCTGGCCGCCGCGCCGCGCCTGGGCGAATCCCAGCCAGCGGCGGACGGCGGTCTTCCTGGCCGTCTTGTTCGTGACCCTGACGGCGCTCCATCTCTGGCTGGGCCTCGGTTACAGCGAGAGCAACAATTACAACGTTTGGGGCTACAAGTATTACCTGGCCTTTTTCGCGCCGGTCGGCCTGCTGTTGGTTATCGCTCTGGCTTCCCCCGGCGAGCAGATTTTCCCCGTCTGGCGACAGGGGCTGGCCGTGCTGCTGATGCTCGTGATAGCAGCGGGAATCGGCTACGCCAGTTACGAGACCTTCGCCTTTTTCCTGGCCGACCTGCCCGTGCCGCGCGTCCAGAATTTCTTTCAGACCTGGCGCTTCCTGCCGGGGACGGTGCCGTTCTACGTCTTCGTGGCCAATAAATTTGGCCTCACCTATCCGCTCGAAGCCTGGTTCGACCCCACTCTCGCCGGCCTGCTCATCGGTCTGTTGAGCCTCTTGGCGGCGTTGATCATCTGGCTGATTCGGCGGCGCAGGCGAACTGCCCCGCCTGCCTCTTTCGGCCTCGTCGCCTTCTGTGTTTTCCTGCTGACCGGTACGCTGCTGGCTCCCACCCGTCTGCTGGGCGGCGATTACCGCGAATATGACTGCGGCATGAACGTCATCGCCGCCTACGAAACCACCGGCCCTTACCTGGCCTCCCTCGTCCCGCCGGGCAGTCTGGTGTATTGGGAGGGCGGCAATGCCGAGGCGGTCTTGCTCTATCTGCCGGGCATTCGCATTTTCCCCGCCCAGTTAGATGCCCCCTGGAATTTCTGGACCGGCGGCGATGACGACGCCCTGGCGCGTTACGGCTACTGGAACGACAGCCTGCGCCTGCAGTGGCGCGCCCAGGCCGAGGTGTTTCTCATTCAACAGAGCCTCTTTACGCCGGAGTGGCAGGAATTTCTCGACCCGGCGCGTTACGAAGAATTGCCGTCCAACCAGGTGCCGCTGGGCTGCGCGCCCGATACCTACCTGCGCATCTTTCGCCGGAAGTGAGTATGAACACCAGCGCTGAACTCCAACGCGACCTCGCCCTGCTCGAGACCATCGAACAGGACCCCGATATCAACCAGGCGACCCTCGCCACCCAATTGGGCGTGGCCGTCGGGACCATCAACTGGCATCTCAAGCGCCTGATTGACAAAGGCTACGTCAAGATCAAGCGCGCCGAGCGCAAGAAACTGCGCTATATCATCACGCCCGAAGGCATTGCCCTGCGCGCCCGCCTGACGATGGATTACATCGAACAGCAATTCCTGCTCTATCGCAACACCCGTCAGCGCGTCAAAGGCTATCTCGAGGAAGTCCGCCGCGCCGGCCACCACGCGGTGCGCCTGATCGGCGAAGGCGATGTGGCCGACATCTGCCGCCTGACCTGCCTGGAGATGGGGCTGGCCATCGTCGAAGAGGAAGACGCCCCGGCGCTGGAGGTGGTCGGCCTGAAGGTGTTGCTCCACTTGGGAGGGGACCATGACTGAACCACGCCATGTTCTGGTGACGGGCGGGGCCGGTTATATCGGCTCGCTCCTGAGCGCCGAGTTGCTGCGCGGCGGCTATCGGGTGACGGTGCTGGACAGCCTGCTCTACGGCGGCGAATCGCTGCTGGCCTTCCTGCACCATCCGAACTTTCATTTCGTCAGGGCCGATGTGACCGAGCCGGGAGCGGTGCGCGCCGCCCTGCGCCGCGACTGGCCGCGCCCGGCGGCGGTGGTCCACCTGGCGGCCATCGTCGGCTTCCCGGCCTGTCAGGCGGTCGGGCGGCAGGCAGCCTGGCGCTACAACGTCGAGGCGACGAAGAGAGTCTTCGAGCAGGCGGCCGGCATGGGGGCGGAACGTTTCGTCTTCGCCTCCACCTACAGTTGCTACGGCCTCTCATCGGACGGCAAGCCGGTCACCGAGCAATCGCCGCTCAATCCTCAGTCGTTGTACGCCGAGACCAAAATCGCCGCCGAGGAGTTCCTCCTGGCGCAGCGGGATTCCATCTGCGCCCCGCTCATCTTCCGCCTGGCCACCCTCTACGGCATCTCGCCGCGCACCCGCTTCGACCTCATCGTCAACCAGTTCGTGCTGGACGCCTTCACCCGCCGCCAGTTAATCATCTATCAGCGCGGCTATTCGCGCTCCTTCCTGCACGTCCAGGATGTGGTGCGGGGCATCCTGCTGGGGCTGAAGGCGGGCGAGCGGAAGATTCGCGGCCAGGTTTACAACCTCGGCAGCGACGACGGCAATTACACCAAGGACGAAATCGTCGCCCTGGTCATCAAGCGCCTGCCGGAGACCGAAGTGCTGTACAAAGATTTGACCTTCGGCGGCGACATGCGCGACATCACCGTTTCGTTCGAAAAGGTGCGCCGGCGGCTGGGTTTCCAGGCCGTCCGCAGCGTGGACGATGGCGTGCGCGAGGTGGTGCACGCCCTGCGCTCGGGCCTGATCCGCAACCCGCACGACGAGCGCTACCGCAACGCCCAATTTATCGTTCAATGAGGGAGTCTTGTTATATGACGGATGCTTTCTGGGAAAACAAACGTGTCATCGTCACCGGCGGGGCCGGTTTCCTCGGCTCGTTTGTGGTGGAGAAATTGATGGCCCGCGGCGCGGCGGACATTTTGATTCCGCGCATCGAGCATTATGACTTGACCGACCGGGACGTGATCGCCCGCCTGCTCGACGACGCCCTGCAGCCGCCCGACCGCCGGCCGGCGCACCTGCTGCCGGAGGGCGGATTCCAACCCCGGCCGCTGCCGGATTTCGCCCCCGCCGACTTGCTCATCATCCACCTGGCGGCGCGCGTCGGCGGGATTGGGGCCAACCGCGAACACCCGGCTGAGTTTTTCTACGACAACCTGATGATGGGCGTGCAATTGATGCACCAGGCCTGGCAGCGCGGCGTCGGCAAATTCGTGGCCCTCGGCACGGTGTGCGCTTATCCCAAGTTCACGCCCGTCCCCTTCCGTGAGGCCGACTTGTGGAACGGCTATCCCGAAGAGACCAACGCCCCCTACGGCCTGGCCAAGAAGATGCTCCTCGTCCAGGCCCAGGCGTACCGCCAGCAGTACGGCTTCGATGCCATCTTCCTGCTGCCGGTCAACCTGTACGGGCCGCGCGACAACTTCGACCCGGCCTCCTCGCACGTCATCCCGGCCCTGATTCGCAAATGTCTGGAGGCGCAGGCGCGCGGCGAGGACGAAATCGTCGTCTGGGGCGATGGCTCGCCGACCCGCGAATTCCTCTACGTGGAGGACGCCGCCGAGGGCATCCTGCTGGCGACCGAAAAATACGACCGCCCCGAACCGGTCAACCTGGGCTCCGGCTTCGAGATTTCCATCAAAGACCTGGCCGAGATGATTGCCCGCCTGACCGGCTTCCGGGGGCGGCTGGTCTGGGATACGAGCAAACCCAACGGCCAGCCGCGCCGCGCCCTGGACGTGAGCCGGGCAGAGCGCGCCTTTGGCTTTCGGGCGCAAATGCCCTTCGAGGAAGGCCTGCGCCGCACCATCGAATGGTACAGGGAACATCAAAAATGAAGCCTCGAACTGCCTCGCAAGGTGAAGCCGACACGATTGTCCTGCGGCCGGCGCGCGGCTGGGCGGGCCTCAACCTGCGCGATTTGTGGAAGTACCGCGAACTGATTTACTTCCTGACCTGGCGCGACATCAAGGTGCGCTACAAACAGGCCCTGCTGGGCGTGGCCTGGGCGGTTTTGCAGCCGATTCTGACGATGGTCATCTTCAGCGTCATCCTCGGCTACCTGCTCAATGTGCCGACCGATAACGGCGTGCCGTACCCGGTCTTCAGTTTCGTCGCCCTGCTGCCCTGGCAGTTGTTCGCCAACGCCCTCCAGCGGACCAGCGCCAGCCTGGTCGGCAACGCCAACCTGCTGACGAAGGTCTATTTTCCCCGCCTGGTCATCCCGGTCTCGGCGGTGGGGGCCGGCCTGGTGGATTTCGCCATCTCGTTCCTGGTGCTGATTGGCCTGATGTTGTTCTACCAGATTCAACCCACCTGGAACATCCTGTGGCTGCCGCTGCTGGTGCTGCTGGCCCTGCTGACGGCCGTCGCCGTCGGGCTGTGGCTCTCGGCGCTCAACGTCCAGTACCGCGACGTCCAGCACATGGTGCCGTTCGTCATCCAGGCCTGGTTCTACGCCTCGCCGGTGGTCTATTCGGCCAGCATCATTCCGAGTGCCCGCTGGCAACTGGTCTATGCCCTCAACCCGATGGCGGGCGTGATTCAGGGCTTTCGCTGGGCCTTGCTGGGCACGCAGGCGCCCGATGCCTCCCTGGCCGTTTCGAGCGCGGTGGTGGCGGTCTTGCTGGTCAGCGGGCTGTTTTTCTTCAAACGCATGGAACGCACCTTTGCAGATATCGTCTAGGGAGCGAGGGCTTCGATGAGCAACATTGCCATTCGGGTCGAAGATTTGGGCAAACGCTACCGCATCGGGGCGCTGGCCCAGCGCAACGATACCCTGCGCGATCAACTGGTCGCTTTCGGCGGGCGGCTGGTGCGGCGGCTGACCCGCCGCGCCGCTTCGTCCGAAGCGGCGGCCAGCACCCTGTGGGCCTTGCGCCATGTCACCTTCGAGGTCGAGCGCGGCCAGGTGCTGGGCGTCATCGGGCGCAACGGAGCCGGCAAAAGCACCCTGCTCAAGATTCTCTCGCGCATCACCGACCCGACCGAGGGGACGGTGACGATTCGCGGCCGGGTCGGCTCCCTGCTGGAGGTCGGCACCGGCTTCCATCCCGAACTGACCGGCCGCGAAAACATCTACTTGAACGGCGCTATCCTGGGCATGAAGCGCAGCGAAATCGAGCGCAAATTCGACGAAATCGTGGCCTTCTCGGAAGTCGAGCAATTCATTGACACGCCCGTCAAGCGCTACTCCTCCGGCATGTACCTGCGCCTGGCCTTCGCCGTGGCCGCCCACCTCGAACCTGAAATCCTGGTGGTGGATGAAGTCCTGGCGGTCGGCGACGCCGAATTCCAGAAGAAATGCCTGGGCAAGATGGGCGATGTGGCCCAGCAGGGCCGCACGGTGCTGTTCGTCAGTCACAACATGTCGGCCATCCTGCGCCTGACGCAGGAGACGATTGTGCTGGACAAAGGCCGCCTCGTGCTGCGGGCAGCCTCGCCCGCGGCGGTGGACTATTACCTCTCGGCCGGACATGCCCGCGCCGGCGAGCGCCTGTGGGAGGCGGACGAGATTCCCCTCGAGGCCGCTCCCTTCCGGCCGATTGCCCTGCGCCTGCGCGACCGGCGCGGCGCGGTGGTGGACACCGTCCGCTCGGTCGAGCCGTTCACGGTCGAGGTCGAGTACCGCCTCGAGGCGCCGGTGACCGGCCTGCGGGTCGGCCTGTACCTCTACACCGGGCGCGGCGAGCCGGTCTTCACCTCCTTCGACACCGACGAACCGGCCCTGTTCGAGCGTCATACCGACCGCCCGGCCGGGCATTACCTCAGCCGCTGCGTCATTCCGGCTGACCTGCTCAATCAGGGCCGCTACACGCTGGGCATCAACGCCAGTTCCTATCACATCCGGCGCTATTTCGAGGACGACCAGGCCCTCGACTTCAACGTGGACCCGGCCGGCGCGCCCGGCATGCATTGGGCTGAGAACCGTCAGGGCGTCGTCCGCCCGCGCCTGGATTGGCAAATCGAGAGGCTGGCATGAGCGACAGTCGCTTCACCAACCCGGATTTGATCGGGCGGCGCGGTCAGCGCCTGCTGGCCAGCCTGCCGCTGGCGACCGAACTGTACTGGTGGAACTGCCGCAAACGCTACCGCGGCTACTACTCACTGAGGATGGTGGAAACTCACGCCGACGAGATGCTGGCGGCGCTGGCGGCTCACCCGCACCCGGCCTCTGGCGGGCGCACAATTCACCTGTTCAGTTCCTGGCATTACTGGATTGATTTCTGCGCCGTCCTGGGCCTGGCGCTGGCCGCCCGCGGCCACCGCGTCAGCCTCGCTTACCTGCCCTACAAGAAATTCTACTCCCCCAGCACGCCCTTCGAATTGCGCCTGCACGACCTCTACACGCGCGACCGCCTCAACCGCCTGAACCCCTGGCTGCGACCGGTCTCGCTGCGGCGCCTCGCCGGCCGGGACCTGCCGCCGGCGCTGGAGCAGGCTGCTCGTCAGGTGGCGCTCTACGATACCCAATACACCCTGCAGACCGAGGAGACCGACCCCCATTCGAACCTCTATCAGTTGCGCTATGAGCGCAACCGCCTGGCGGCGCGCCTGGCCCTGGCCTGGCTGGAGGCCGACCGCCCCGATGTGCTCATCATCCCGAACGGCTCGATTCAGGAATACAGCATGGTGTACCGGGTGGCGCGCTGGCTGGAAATTCCGGTCAACACCTTCGAGTTCAGCGAGAACCAGGGCGAAATCTGGATTGCCCAGAACGATGATGTGATGCGTCAGAACACCGATTCGCTCTGGCAGGCGCGCGGCGGTCAACCGCTCACGGCGGAGCAGTGGCAAAAAATCCGCGACCTGGAAGCCGCCCGCATGGGCGCCCGCACCTTCGGCAACTCCGACCGCTTGTGGCAGGACGTGCCCACCGCCGGCGGCGAGCGCGTCCGCCGCCTGCTCGGCCTGGACGAGCGGCCGGTTGTCTTGATGGCGACCAACGTCCTGGGCGACAGCCTCACCCTGGGGCGCAACATCTTCGCCGATTCGATGGCCGAATGGATCACCCGCACCATTCGTTTCCTGGCCGACCGGCCCGAGGTCCAATTGGTGGTGCGCATCCATCCCGGCGAACGCTTCAACACCGGCCCCTCGATGGCCGAGGTGGCCCAGGCGGCCCTCGAGCGTTTCCCCGAACACATCCACCTGGTCGGCCCGATGGAAAAGGTCAACACCTATGATTTGATGGAATTGACCCGCCTGGGGCTGGTCTACACCACCACCACCGGCCTGGAGATGGCGATGAACGGCATCCCGGTCATCGTCGCCGGGCAGACTCATTACCGTCAACGCGGCTTCAGCCTCGACCCGCAGACCTGGGACGAGTATTTCGCCTTGCTCGACCGTCACATCAGCGGCCGCGCCGCCCCGCGCCTGACGGCCGAACAAATCGAATTGGCCTGGCGCTACGCCTATCTCTTCTTCTTCGTTTATCCTTTGCCGTTTCCCTGGAAGTTGACCACCTTCCCGCGAGACCTGGAGGCCTGGCCGCTGGCGCGCCTGCTCGGCCCGGAGGGAGAAGCGCGTTTTGGCCGCGTCTTCGATTACCTGGCGGGCGAGCCGATTGATTGGACTCTTCACTGAACAGAGAGGTAGCATGGACTGGAAAGAACAAAGTATCCTCGTCACCGGCGGCACCGGTTCCTTTGGCAAGAAATTTGTTGAGGTCATGCTGAAGGAATATCACCCGCGCCGTCTCATCATCTTCAGCCGCGACGAACTCAAACAGCACGAGATGCGCGTCGGCGGTTTCGATCATCCTTCGCTGCGCTACTTCATCGGCGACGTGCGCGACGCCGACCGCCTGCGGCGGGCCATGCAGGGGGTGGATATCGTCGTCCACGCCGCGGCCCTCAAACAGGTCCCGGCTTGCGAATACAACCCGATGGAGGCCATCAAGACCAACATCATGGGCACCAGCAACGTCATCGAGGCGGCCCTGGATGCCGGCGTCCGCAAGGTGATGGCCCTCAGCACCGACAAGGCGGTCAATCCGGTCAACCTGTACGGGGCGACCAAACTGGCTGCCGAGAAACTGGTCGTCCAGTCGAACGCCTACGCGGCCGGCAGCGCCACCCGCTTCTCGTGCGTCCGCTACGGCAACGTCGTCGGTTCGCGCGGCTCGGTCGTGCCGGTCTTCCTCGCCCAGCGCAAGTCCGGGCGGGTGACCATCACCGACGAGCGCATGACTCGCTTCTGGCTCTCGCTCGAACAGGGCGTCCAGTTCGTCATCCGCTGCATCGAAATCATGCAGGGCGGCGAGGTGTTCGTCCCCAAAATTCCCAGCATGAAAGTCATTGACCTGGCGCGGGCGATTGCCCCGCGGGCGCGCATCGAAAACATCGGCATCCGCCCCGGCGAGAAACTTCACGAAGTGCTCATCTCAGACGACGAGGCCCGCAGCACGGTCGAACTGGAAGACATGTATGTCGTCCTGCCGCCCGAGGCCATGTGGTTCGTCTTCGACTGGCGTTCGCGCGGCAAGGCCTTGCCGGAGGGCTTCCGCTACGCCTCCGACAACAACACCGACTGGCTGGACCTGGAGGGCATCAAAAAGTTCATTGCGCCCTTCGAGGAGGCCTATGCCAACGGGAATTGATGGGATGAAGCGGCTTCTCATCACCGGCGCCAGCGGCCTGCTGGGCCTGAACCTGGCGCTGGCGGCCCACGAGGAGCATACCGTCATCGGCGCCGACCGCTGCCGGCTGGCCGGCGCGCCGTTCGAGCAGATTTGTCTCGACCTGCTCGAGGCGGGTGCGGTGGAACGCCTGCTCGAGGCGGCCCGCCCCGACTGGCTGATTCACTGCGCTGCCCTGGCCGACCTGGAAGCCTGCGAGGCCAATCCTGCCCTGGCGCGCCGCCTGAACGCCCAACTGCCCGGCGAACTGGCCGCTGCCTGCCGGGCGCGCCGCGTCAAGATGATTCACATCTCCACCGATGCCGTCTTCGACGGGACGAAGCCCGGCCGCTACACCGAGGCAGATACCCCGGCCCCGCTCAGCCTCTACGCCCGCACCAAATTGGAGGGCGAACAGGCCGTCCTGACGGCCAACCCCGATGCCATCGTGGCGCGGGTCAATTTCTATGGTTTCAGCCCCAGCGGACGGCGCAGCCTGGCCGAGTTCTTCCTCAACAACCTGCTGGCCGGCACGCCCGTGCGCGGCTTCACCGATGTGACCTTCAACCCCACCTTCGTCGGCGACCTGGCTGACCTGCTGCTGGCCATGCTCGCCGCCGGCCTGAGCGGCCTGTATCACACCGTCGGCGCGGACACCTGCTCGAAATACGACTTCGGCCGCGCCCTTGCCCGCCGCTTCGGCCTGGACGAAAACCTGATTGCCCCCGCCTCGGTCGAAGGGTCCGGTTTGACTGCCCGCCGCGCCCACAATTTGGGTCTGGATGCTCACAAGTTATCCACTGCTCTAGGGCGGCCTCTCCCCTCGTTTTCCACCGGTCTGGAGCGCTTCTATGCACAGTATCAGCAGGGTTATCCACAAAAAATCAGGAGTTATCAACACCAACCGTAGGCCGCCTTTGCGCGAATCACCCAGAATTCGTTTCATTCGCGTCCTTCGATGCCGACCTCGTTCCAACCCTTCGTTTCATTCGCGTCATTCGATGCAGCCTCATTCGCTTCATTCGTGCCATTCGATGCCGACCTCGTTCCACCATTCGTTTCATTACGCGTCATTCGATGCAAAAATCGCTCTCTTCAGGAGGAAGTATGGAAATCAAAATTGGCAACCACTGGATTGGTCCCAACCATCCCACCTACTTCATCGCCGACATCGCCGCCAACCACGATGGCGACCTGGCGCGGGCCAAGATGCTCATCCGCCTGGCGAAGGAAGCCGGCGCCGACGCGGCCAAATTCCAGCATTTCCAGGCCCCCAAAATCGTCTCGGATTACGGCTTCTCGCACATGAACGCCCAGGTCTCGCACCAGGCCGCCTGGAAGAAATCGGTCGTGGAGGTCTATGCTGAGGCCTCCGTTTCCTGGTCGTGGACGCCGATTCTGAAGGAAGAATGCGACAAGGTCGGCATTGACTTCTTCACCTCGCCCTATGACCACGAGTCCATCGAGCATGTTGACCCCTACGTCCCGGCTTTTAAGATCGGCTCCGGCGAAATCGACTGGATTGAAGCCCTCGAACATATGGCCTCGAAAGGCAAACCGGTCATCATCGCCACCGGCGCGGCCACCATTGGCGAGGTGCAGCGCGCCGTCCACGCCATTTTGAAAATCAACCGGCAACTGGTCTTGATGCAGTGCAACACCAATTACACTGCCAGCCCGGACAATTACGACCACATCCATCTCAACGTCCTGAAGACCTATGCCTCCATGTTCCCAGACGTGATTCTGGGCCTCTCCGACCATACCCACGCCCTGGCGCCGATTTTGGGCGCCGTGGCGCTGGGAGCGCGCGTCATCGAGCGTCACTTCACCGACGACAACAACCGCGAAGGCCCCGACCACAAATTCGCCATGAACCCCGAAACCTGGGCGAAGATGGTCGAGGAGACCCGCCTGCTGGAGCGTTCGCTTGGCTCAGGCGACAAATTCATCACCGCCAACGAGCAGGATACCCAGGTCGTCCAGCGGCGCTGTCTGCGGGCGGCGCGCGACATCCAAGCGGGCGAGGTCTTCACCCGCGAAATGATCGACGTCCTCCGTCCGGCCACGCCGGGCGCCATCAAACCGCACGAAATCCCCAACGTCCTCGGCACGAAGGCGCTGACCGACTTGCCCAAAGGCAAGGAACTGCGCTGGACGGATTTGGGCGCCTGAGGGCTGCGGCCTGCGATGTTATGAGAATTCTCTACCTCAGCCTCGACTACACCCCGCACGACCACCGCTTCCTCTCTGCCCTGGCGGAGACGGACCACCAGGTCTTTTACGTCCGCTTGCAGCGCGGCCCGCGCCAGACCGAGGACCGTCCCGTCCCGGCCGGAATCGAGCAAGTCCGCTGGGCCGGCGGCCGAGGCCCCTTCGCCTGGCGCGACCTGCCGCGCCTGACCCTCAGCCTGCGCGCCGTCCTCCGCCGCCTGCGGCCCGACCTGATTCACGCCGGGCCGATTCAAACCTGCGGCCTGCTTGCCACCCTGACCGGCTTCCGGCCGCGCCTCATCATGTCCTGGGGCTTCGACCTGCTGGAAGATTGCGACCGCAACGCCTGGTGGCGTTGGGCAACCCGCTTCGTCTTGCGGCGGGCGTCCTACTTCATCAGCGACAGCCAGGTGACGCGCCAGCGCGCCGTCGCCTTCGGCATGGACCCGGCCCGCACGGCCGTCTTCCCCTGGGGCGTCGATCTGCGGCATTTTGCCCCCTCGCCCGCCCCTCGCCGCGCCTCGGGCGGCTTCACCCTCTTCTGCAACCGCGCCTGGGAGCCGCGCTACGGCGTGGACCTGCTCGCCCGCGCCTTCGTCCGGGCCGCCCGGCAGCGCCCCGACCTGCACCTGCTCCTGCTCAGTGACGGCAGCCAGGGAGCGCAGATTCGCCAGATTCTGGAACAGGGCGGGGTCAGCGAACGAGTCACCTTCGCCGGTCAGATTTCGCAGACCCGCCTGCCGCGCTTCTACCACATGGCCGACCTCTACCTCTCACCCGCCCACGTGGACGGCTCCTCCGTCTCCCTGCTGGAGGCGATGGCCTGCGGCCTGCCCTGCCTGGTCTCCGACATCCCCACCAACCGCGAGTGGGTCGAAGACGGCCTCAACGGCTGGCTCTTCCCGGATGGCGACGCCCAGGCCCTGGCGGCCAAAATCTTACAGGCTGCCGCCGACCGCCGCGCCCTGCGCCGCCTCGGCCAGGCCGCCAGGCGCACCGTCGAGGCGCGGGCCGATTGGAAGACCGGCTTCCAGACCTTGCTGGACGTGTATGCTCAAATGGTGAAAGCGTATGCCTAGAACCATCGCCATCGTTCAGGCCCGCATGGGCGCCTCGCGCCTGCCGGGCAAACCGCTGCTCGACCTGGGCGGCCAGCCCATGCTCCAGCGCGTCCTCAACCGCGCCCGCCGCGCCCGTCAACTGGACGGCCTGATCGTGGCCACCACCACCCAGGCCGAAGACGCTGCCATCGCCGACTTCTGCCGGGCGGCAGACCTGCCGGTCTATCGCGGCAGTTTGCACGATGTGCTCGACCGTTTCTACCAGGCCGCCCTCCTCCAGCAGGCCGAAGTCATCGTCCGTATCACCGCCGATTGCCCGCTCATTGACCCGGCCCTCATTGACGCCGCGATTGGGCTGGTGACGGAAGGCTGGCCGGCGAACACGGCGGACTTCGCCGCCACCCGCCTGCCGCCCCCCTGGCGGCGCACCTACCCCATCGGCCTGGACGTGGAAGTTTGCACCTTTGCCGCTCTCGAACGCGCCTGGAAGGAAGCCGACCAGCCCTACCAGCGCGAACATGTCCTGCCCTACCTCTACGAAGGCGTCGTCCTCGACCAGTCGCCCGTCGCCCGCGGCGTTTCGTCGCGCCGCTTCCGCATCGCCCAACTCAACCATGACCCCGATTACGGCGCCCTGCGCTGGACGGTGGACACCCCCGCAGACCTGGAACTCCTCCGCCAGATTTTTGCCCGCTTCGGCGGCCGCGACGATTTCTCCTGGCAGGAGGTGCTGGCCCTCTTCGAACGCGACCCCGCATTGGCGGAAATCAACGCCGGCGTGGCCCACAAGACGGCTTTCGATGTGGATGAGCGGCGCAAGGAGGCTTGAGCATGCCCGAAGAAGTTCGCCTCTGCCCCCTGTGCGGATACGACCGCAGCACCCTCTTCGACCGGCGCGAACACTTGGGCCGCCTGGTCTGCAACCGCCTGTGCAGCCGCTGCGGCCTCATCTTCCAGTCGCCGCGCATGACGGCCGCCGAGGCCGAAGCCCACTACGCCGCCGAATACCGCCGCACCATCCAGGGCCGCGAAGGCCCGACCGCCAAAGACCTGGATTTCCAGCGCCAGCGGGCGGCGCGGCTGGTGGATTTCTTGCGGCGCAAAGTACGCCGTCTCGAACGTTGCCTGGATATCGGCTGCTCGTCTGGCCTGCTGTTGCAGCGGCTGCGTGAGACCTACGCCGCCCAGGCGACCGGCGTCGAACCGGGAGAGGCCTATCGCGCCTACGCGCGGGAGTGCGGTCTCGAGGTCCACGCCAGCCTGGACGAGGTGGAGGCCGACGGCCGGCGCTTCGACCTCATCAGCCTGATTCACGTCCTCGAGCATCTCCCCGACCCGGTCGCTTACCTGACCCGTCTGCGGGAGCGGCTGCTCGCCGCCGACGGCTGGCTGCTGGTCGAGGTGCCCAACGTGTACATTCACACTTCCTTCGAATACGAACACCTCTACTCGTTCAGCCGCCGCACCTTGACCGAGACGCTGCGCAAGGCCGGCTTCCGCCTCGCCGCCGTCCGCCTCCAGGGGCGGCCGATCTCGCAGTGCTTTCCCTTCTACATCACGGTGCTGGCCCGCCCGCTCGCCGGCCCGCCGCGCCCCTTCCGCCTCCGCCCCGAACGCGGCGCGGCCCGCAAACGCCTGCTCGGCACCATTTTCCAAATCTTCGTCACCCAGCGCTTCCCGAAACGCTGGTGGCTGTTGATTGACATCGATTCTTATCAGGACCCTACGAAGGTATGAAAACGATTTTCGTCTGTCTGGATTTCGGCCTGCCGCTGGCCTACTTCTTCGAGACCGACCTGGCGCGCCTGCTGGTGGAACGCGGCGCCCGCCTGGTGGTGCTCGTCCCGGAGGCCATGCTGGCCTTCACCCGCGAAAAGTACCAGCGCGGCAACATCCTGGTCGAGAGCATCCGCGATGACCGCGTTGACGCTTACCGTCACAGCCATCTTTCCCGCCTGCAAACCGTCCTGGAATACATCCGCCGCGCCAGCGCCGACCGCGCCATCCCGCTCACCTATGTGGATACCCACCGCAAGCGCAAGGAGAACTACGCCCCTGCCTGGCAGAAGATTCTCTATCGCTTCGTGCGGCCGGTCATCTGGCTGCTGCGCCGCTCGCGGCGGGCGCGCCGCCTGTTTGTGGACATCCTCCACCGCTACTTCACCACCGACCTGTACGGCGACCTGTTCGACCGCTATCAGCCCGATTTGATCGTCTCCAACACCGCCGGCTGGCGCGAAGACCAGTTCCTGCTGCGCGAGGCCATCCGGCGCGGCATCCGCACCGCCACGGTCATCGTCGGCTGGGATAACCCCAGCAGCCAGGGGCTGCCCGGGGCGCGGGTCGAGTATGTCAACGTCTGGTCCGAAGTCCACAAATGGGAAATGGCGGCCGGCGTGGACTGGCCGGAGGAGAAGATTCACATCGGCGGCATGCCGCTCTACGATGGTTACCTGGACGGCCGCTGGCGGATGAGCCGCGCCGAGTACTTCCGCCTGCATCACCTCGACCCGCACAAGAAACTGATTGCTTTCGCCGCCACCGCCCTGAGCATCTCGCCCAACCTGCACCTGATCGAACTCCTGGCGCGCCTGCTCGGCGAACTCAGCCAGCCGGCCCAGTTGCTCATCCGCCTGCATCCCAATCATTTCAAGTCGCAGAAACACTACCGGCGCGAGGCGCAGGCCATCTACGAAGTCGCCCGCCGTTACCCCGATGTCCACGTGGTCGAGCCGGCCGAGGTGCCGGGTGGATTGGAACGTTATTCGGGCGAGGACTTCCCCGAAAAGGCCTCCATGCTGGCCCACTGCGATGTCTTGGTGACGGTTTACTCGACCATGGTCGTGGAGGCCGCCCTGCACGACAAGCCCTTCATCAGCGCCTGCATTGACGCCCCGGGCGGCTGGAAGGATGAATTCTGGGTGCCGCTGCACGAAGTCCCCGGCTGGCCGACGGCTGCCCGCGTCAACAAGATGAAAGCCGGCAAACTCGCCCTGACGCCCGACGAACTGCGCGCTGCCCTGGAAGCCTACCTGGCCGACCCCGGCCTGCATCGCGCCGAGCGGCGGGCCTTCGTTGAGAGCGAAGTGACCTACCTGGACGGCAGCGCCACGCGCCGCACCGCCGATTTCCTCTGGTCGCTGGCAGAAGGGAAGTCGCCATGAAAGACATCCAATCCTTCCAAATCGGCACCCGCCGCGTTGGCCCCGGCCAGCCTTGCTTCATCATTGGCGAGGTGGCTCAGGCTCACGATGGTTCGCTCGGCATGGCGCACGCCTTCATTGACGCCATCGCCGCTGCCGGCGCCGACGCCGTCAAATTCCAGACCCACATCGCGGCGGCCGAGAGTTCGCCCCAGGAACCGTTCCGGGTGCGCTTCAGCCGGCAGGACGCCACCCGCTACGACTACTGGAAGCGCATGGAGTTCACCGAGGAGCAGTGGGCCGGCCTGGCCGAACACGCCCGCCAGAAAGGGCTGATTTTCCTCAGTTCGCCCTTCTCCGAAGCGGCCGTGGACCTGCTTGCCCGCCTGGGCATGCCGGCCTGGAAAATCCCCTCCGGCGAAGTGAGCAACCCCCTCCTGCTCGAGCGCATCGCCGCCGCCGGCGGGCCGATTCTGCTCTCCAGCGGGATGAGTTCACTCGCCGAGACCGACCGTGCCGTGGCCTGGATTCGCGAACGCGGCCTGCCGCTGGGCATCTTCCAGTGCACCTCGCAATACCCCGTCCAGCCCGAGGCCCTCGGCCTGAACCTGCTCGACCTGTACCGCGCCCGCTATGGCGTGCCGGTCGGCCTCTCCGACCACTCCGGCACGATCTACGCCGGCCTGGCAGCCGTCAGCCTGGGGGCCAACATGCTCGAGGTCCATGTGACCTTCAGCCGCGAGATGTTTGGCCCCGACGTCCCCGCCTCGGTTACCACCGCCGAACTGCGTTCGCTGGTGGAGGGCGTCCGCTTCATCGAGCAGGCCCTCGTCCATCCGCTGGACAAGGATGAACTGGCCGGCCAGATGGAGACGATGCGCCAGACCTTCGGCAAGGCGCTGGTCGCCGCCCGCGACCTGCCTGCCGGCGCCCGCCTGGCCCGCCCCGACCTGACCGCCCGCAAACCGGCCTCCGCCGGCCTGCCGGCCGAGGCGCTGGAGGGCGTCCTGGGCAAACGCCTCAAGCGCGCCCTCGCGGCCGGGGACTTTCTGACCTCGGCCGACCTGGAGGATTGAGCATGGCCAAGCGAAAAATCTGCGTCGTCGTCACCGCCCGCCCCAGTTACTCGCGCGTCCGCACCGCCCTCGCAGCCATCCAGGCTCACCCTGAACTGGAACTGCAACTGGTCATCGCCGCCTCGGCCCTGCTCGACCGTTACGGCAAGGTCATCTCGCACGTCGAACGCGACGGCTTCAAACCCGACGCTCACGTGTACATGGTGGTCGAGGGCGAGAACCTGGTCACCTCGGCCAAGACCACCGGCCTGGGATTGGTGGAATTGGCGACCGTCTTCGACAACCTGGCCCCCGACATCGTCCTGACCATCGCCGACCGCTACGAGACGATGGCGACCGCCGTCGCCGCTGCCTACATGAACATTCCCCTTGCCCATCTGCAGGGCGGCGAGGTGACCGGCAACATCGATGAAAAAGTCCGCCACGCGGTGACCAAACTGGCCGACTACCACCTGGTCGCCACGCACAAGGCCGCCGAACGCGTCATCCGCATGGGCGAGGACCCCGATTTCGTCTTCGTCACCGGCTGCCCGTCCATCGACATCGCCGCCCGCGTCCTGGCCGAACCCAGCCCCGAAATCAACCCCTTCGAGAAGTACGGCGGCGTCGGCGCCGAGGTGGACCTGTCCAACGGCTACCTGGTGGTCATGCAGCACCCGGTCACCTCCGAATACGAACTGGCCCGCCGCCACGTCACCGAGACGCTCTACGCCATCCGCGACCTCGGCCTGCCGACCCTCTGGTTCTGGCCCAACGTGGACGCCGGTTCGGACGGCACCTCCAAGGGCATCCGCGCTTTCCGCGAACTGGAGCAGCCGCGCAACATTCACTTCTTCAAAGACATCCCGCCCGAAGACTTTCTGCACCTCATCAAGAAGAGCCGCGCCATTGTCGGCAATTCCAGCGTGGCGATTCGCGAGTGCTCCTTCCTGGGCGTGCCGGCGGTCAACATCGGTTCGCGCCAGGATGGGCGCGAGCGCGGCCCGAACGTCATTGACGTCGGTTATGACCGGGTTGCCATCATGCGCGCCGTCGAGACCATCCTCGCCAATCCGCGGCCGCCGGGCGTGCCGCTCTACGGCGACGGGCGGGCGGGCGAGCGCATCGCCCGCGTCCTGGCCGAAGTGCCGCTCAAGTTCACCAAACGGCTGATGTATTAGGAGCAGTCATGACCCCTGTGCGTACTCTGGCCGTCATCCCGGCCCGCGGCGGCTCGAAGGGCGTGCCGCACAAGAACATCCGTCCGGTGGCGGGCAAACCGCTCATCGCTTATACCATCGAGGCGGCCCTGGCCGTGCGCGATTGCCTGCACCGCATCATCGTCTCGACCGACGACGAACAAATCGCCGAGACGGCCCGCCGCTGGGGGGCCGAGGTGCCCTTCCTGCGCCCGGCCGAATTGAGCGGCGACCGCGTCCCCATGGTCCCCGTCCTCCAGCACGCTGTGGGCGCGATCGAGGCCCAAGACGGCCTCCGCCTGGACTGGGTCCTGCTGCTCCAGCCCACCGCGCCCCTGCGCGCCCCCGCCGACATCCGCGCCGCCCTCGACCTGGCCGCCCGCGGCGGCTGCGACTCGGTCATCAGCGTGGTGCAGGTCTTCGCCGTGCATCCCATCCTGATGAAACGCATCGAGGACGACCGTCTGCTGCCCTTCTGCATCGAAGAAAAAGAAGGCACCCGCCGCCAGGATTATCAACCCCCGGCCTACATGCGCAACGGCGCCATTTACCTGACCCGCCGCGACGTGCTGATGGAACGCGGCTCCATCTGGGGCGAGGTCATCCGCCCCTACCTCATGCCGGAGGAACGTTCGCTCAGCATCGACAGCGAACTCGACCTCAAACTGGCCGACCTGCTGCTGCGGGAGCAAAAGGGCGAATGAACCCTGCCTCATGCCTCGAATGGTTTCTAACTCTTTTCAACTTTCGTTTTCTTCGTCTCATTCGATGCTGTGATGATGACTCGCTACCGCATCCTGAACCTCGAACCGGAGAACTACTCCCCCGAAGCCCTGGCCATCCTCCAGTCCCTGGGCGAAGTGGAGGCGGGGCCGCTCGACCGCGCCGCTTTGCTCGAGCGCATCGGCGAGTTCGAGGTCCTGATCGTCCGCCTGGCGCATCAGATCGACCGCCAGGTGCTGGAGCGCGCCGGCCGGCTGAAGGTCATCGTCAGCGCCACCACCGGCCTCGATCACATTGACCTGGAGTGCGCCGCCGGGCGGGGCATCACCGTCCTCAGCCTGCGCGGCGAGACGGATTTCTTGCGCCGCATCCCGGCCACCGCCGAGCACACCTGGGCATTGCTGCTGGCGCTGGTGCGGCGCGTCCCGGCCGCCCACGCCTCCGTCCTGGCCGGCGAGTGGCAGCGCGACCGCTTCCGCGGCAGCGACCTGGCCGGTAAGAGCCTCGGCCTCCTCGGCCTGGGGCGCATCGGCGAGAAAGTCGCCCGCTACGGCCTGGCGTTTGGAATGCAGGTGCTGGCCTATGACCCCTACCGCGCCGACTGGCCTGGCGAGGTGGAACGCCTCTCCAGCCAGGCCGATTTGCTCGTCCGCAGTCAGGTATTCTCGATTCACGTCCCGCTCAACGCCGAGACCGAGAACCTGATCGGCGCGGCGGAACTGGCCCTGCTCCCGCCCGGTGCGCTGCTCATCAACACCGCCCGCGGCCAGGTGCTGGACGAGGCTGCCCTGCTGGCGGCGTTGGAGAGCGGCCGCCTGGGCGGCGCGGCGCTGGACGTGCTGTGCGACGAACGGCGCGCCTCTCTGGTAGAATCGCCGCTCGTCCGCTACGCGCGCCGCCACGATAACCTGATTCTCACCCCCCACATCGGCGGCGCGACCCGCGAGTCGATGGCGGCGACCGAACGCTTCATGGCGCACAAACTGCGCGCCTATCTCGAAGGCTTGTCAATCCCATCCTAGGGCGGCTGCCCCTCACGGGCAGCCCCGCGCTCAATTCACTTACAGGAGAGAAACCATGTCAACCCCATCTCAAACCAAAGTCCTCGTTACCGGCGCCGGCGGCTTCATCGGCCACCACCTGGTCACCTTCTTGAAAAAGAAAGGCTACTGGGTGCGCGGCGTGGACATCAAATACCCGGAATTCAGCGAAGTGGACGCCGACGAATTCGAACTCCTCGACCTGCGCCGCTGGGACAACTGCCTGCAGGCCACCCGCGGCATCGACGAGGTCTATGGCCTGGCCGCCGACATGGGTGGAATGGGCTTCATTTCCTCCCATCACTCACAAATCCTGCACAACAATTCGCTCATCAACATCCACACCCTCGAAGCCGCCCGGATCAACGGCGTGAAGCGCTACTTCTACACCTCCTCCGCCTGCGTCTATCCCGAATACCGCCAGACCGAGGCCAACGTCGTCCCGCTCAAGGAGGAGGACGCCTACCCCGCCCAGCCGCAGGACGCCTACGGCTGGGAGAAACTGGTCATGGAGCGCTTGTGCACCCACTACCGCGAGGATTACGGCTTGCAGACCCGCATCGTGCGCTTCCACAACATCTTCGGCGAGGAAGGCACCTGGGAAGGCGGGCGCGAAAAGGCCCCCGCCGCCCTGTGCCGTAAAATCGCCGTCGCCAAACTGACCGGCAATCACGAAATCGAAATGTGGGGCGATGGCGAGCAGACCCGCTCCTTCTGCCACATCTCCGACTGCCTGGAAGGCATCTACCGCCTGATGCGCTCGGATTACCCCTTCCCGCTCAACCTCGGCTCCGACCGCATGGTGACCATCAACGAATTGGCCTATATCATTGCCAAAATTGCCGGCATCGAAATCACCATCAAGCACATCGAAGGCCCGATGGGCGTGCGCGGCCGCAACTCCGACAACACCCGCCTGCGCCAGGTCCTCGGCTGGGAGCCGCAACTCTCGCTCGAAGAGGGGCTGGCCCGCACCTACGCCTGGATCGAACAGCAGGTGGCGAAGAAACTGGGCGTCGCCCTCCCGACATGACCTCTGGGGAGCCCAACGGCTGGTCTTTCTGGCGCAGATAGGGTTTCGGACTCTTCATGTGACGTCTCTTGGCCCTGCCTGCTGCGAGGAATCGGTACGCCGTCGTGAGCACTCGCCGACAAACGACTGAGTTGTCCTGAAAGAGAGGCCCTATGAGCACTACGTCAATGAAACTATATGTTGCGATAGGAAAAATGTGGAACAGGTTCTATCGCTTCCTGGGTAAGTTGTTTGGCGTGTCAAAAGCCAGGCTGACCTTGCCGTTGTTTGATGTCAGGAGCGCGGTCACTTTCCTCTATCAGAAGCGTCTCTTTGACCGAATCCGCCATTTGGAGGGCGACATCGTCGAATGTGGTGTCGGCAAGGGACGAACGTTGCTATTCTGGACCTTGCTTTGCTATGACGAGGGCCGTCAGCGACACATATGGGGCTTCGACTCATTCGAGGGTTTCCCCGAACCCACCGAGGAGGACGCCAGTCCCCGCAACGCACAAAAAGGAGAATGGGATGTAACCTCCATCCAGAAAATCCATGAATTGCTTGTGTCGGCGGGGCTCTCTTATCATTGGATTTGTTCTACCATCACGCTGATACAAGGTTTCTTCGAAGAGAGCCTGGCAAAATACGCGGGAGAACGGATTGCCCTCTTGCACATTGACGCCGATCTCTATCAATCCTATAAAACGGTGCTCGAGACGTTGTATGACAAAGTCGAAAAAGGCGGCATCATTGCCCTCGACGAGTACATGGGAACCTTTGATCATTACAACTTTCCGGGCGCGAAAAAAGCCGTGGATGAATTCCTGGCAGAACGAGGCCTCGAAGTGGATATTGTTCGAGATCCCGCCTCTGACAAATATTATTTCGTCAAGCCTGATTGAGACGAGCCTTACCGCCAGGCAGTGATCCATCTGCAAAGGTCAAAGGAGAACACATGTCTTTTCTTACGATTTTCACCGCTCCAAAACCCTTTACCAACCCGCACATTGCCATCATCCAGCGCAACGCCGTCCGGGCCTGGACATCGCTGCCGGAGGTGGAAGTCATCCTCATCGGCGACGAACCGGGCATCCCCGAAGCGGCGCGCGAACTGGGCGTCCGCAACGTCCCCGAAGTGAGGCGCGACGCGAAGGGCATCCCGCTGGTCAGTTCGGTGATGGAGCAGGGCCACGCCTACAGCGACAGCCCCTTCCTGTGTTACGCCAATGCCGACATGATTCTGATGTCCGACATGCTGACCGCCCTGCGTCAGGTGGCGGCCCAGGCCAGGGACTTCCTGATGGTCAGCCAGCGCTGGAACCTCGACCTGACCGAGCCGTTCGACTTCAGCGGCGATTGGGAAGCGCGCCTGCGCGCCGAGGTCGAGAGGCGCGGCCAATTCTATTCGCCCTGGGGCATTGACTACTTCGTCTTCCCGCGCCACATGTACGCCGAGAACGTCCCCGATTTCACCATCGGCCGCCCGGCCTGGGATAACTGGATGGTGTACACCGCCGTCCATACCTGGGGCCTGGCTGTCGATGCCACCCGCCAGGTGATGGCCGTCCACCAGAACCATGACTACAGCCACCTGCCCGGCAACAAACCGCCCTACGGTTCGGAGGTGGCCAAGTCGAACCTGGCCAAGGCCGGCGGACGCAAGCGGGTCTATAACATCCTGGATACCAACCGCGAACTCATCCGCGGCAAGGTGCGCCGCCCGCGCCCGACCGTGGCGCGCCTGTTGCGCCGGCTGGAGCGCTGGGTGACGCCCGAAAATCAACAGGGCTGGCGCTGGATGATTGCCCTCTGGCTGGTGCGGGCCCAGATTCCCTATTCGACCATTCCCCGGAGGTAATTGCATGCGGATTGGTCAGAACCCTGCCAAGAACATCTACGAAGTCGCCCAGCCGAAAGACCTCTCCATCGTGGTCGTCAACTTCATCCCGGTGCTGGCCGGCTACCATGCCCAGAGCCTGGAGGTGCTCAAAGCCTGCCTGGAGAGCATCCGCGCCGCCACTCCCGTGCCGTTCGATTTGATGGTCTTCGACAATCACAGTTGCGCCGAGGTGCGCCGCTACCTGTTCGATGAACTGAGCGCCGACCGCATTCAATACCTGGTGCTTTCCGATACCAACATCGGCAAAATCGGCGCCTGGAACTACATGTTCGGCGCCGCCCAGGGCAGTTACATCGCCTACGCCGATGCCGACATCCTCTTCCGCCCCGGCTGGTTCGAGGACGCCCTTTCGCTCTTCGAGGCTTTCCCCAACGTCGGCATGGTCAGCGGCTGTCCGGTCCGCAACCCGCCTGAGGTCCTGACCGCCTCGCAGGAATGGGGCCGCCGGCAGAACGTGCTGCGGGAGGGCATTTTCATCAACTGGGAAGACTATCTGGCCCATGCTCTCAGCCTGGGCTGGGACGAGGCCAAGGCCCGCCAGATGTACCAGGCCGGCAAGGATTACCTGCTCGAATACGGCGGCCGCCAGGCCCTCATTGGAGCCGGGCATTTTCAATTCATCGCCCCGCGCCAGGTCTTGCAGAAAATCCTGCCTCTGCCCTCCGGCGCGCCGATGCGCGGCGAGCGCATCCTCGACCAGAAAATCAACTACCTGGGCTATCTGCGCCTGACCGGCACCCAGGCCTACGTCCGCCACATGGGCAACCGGCCGGAGACGGCCGCCCCCCCGTCTGCGCCGCGCCGCCGGCCGCGGCTCTTGCGGCGGCTGGTGCATTTGCCGGGCATCCATCACGCCCTGCTGTGGCTCTATCAGCGGCTGTTCGATTTGTTCTTCTACAATGTGGAGTAGGGAGAGCATGTCGTCCCCACAAGGCAAGCGCGTCTTCATCTGCGCCGATCACGGCCTGGCCCTGATTTACTTCCTCCAGTCCGAGGTCCTCGCCACGCTGCTGGCCGGCGGCGTGGAGGTCATCCTGCTGGTGGAAGACGAATCACAGGAGGTCATCGCCCGCAAGTTCAGCCGCCCCGGCCTGACGGTGGTGGGCATGCGCGCCCGCCAGTGCCAGGATTACTATGAAAGTCACCAGCCTGTGTTGCAGCAGTGGCTGCACCTCCTGCGCTGGGTGGGTGGTTCGCGGCGGGTCAACGTCAGGGCCATTGATGGGAACTTCAACATGGCCATCAGCGGCATGCGCCGCCGCGACCGCTGGATTCTGCCCTTCGTGCGCGCCGCCGTCTGGCTGATGCGCCGCTCCCGCCCCGTCCGCCGCCTGGTGATGGATGCCCAGAACCGCTTCCAGCCCGGCCTGTACGCCGACCTGTTCGAGCAGTACCGTCCGGCCCTGGTCATCGCCAGCACCCCCGGCTGGCGCTGGGACCGCTACCTGCTGCGCGAAGCCGCCGCCCGCCGCGTCCCGACCGCGGCAGTCATCGTCGGCTGGGACAATCCCTCCAGTTACCGGCTGAGCGGCGCGCCGGTGGATTACATCACCTGCTGGTCGGAAATCCAGAAGGAAGAACTGGTCCTCGGCGCCGACTGGCCGCCGGAGCGGGTGGCCGTCACCGGCATCCCCTCCTACGACGGCTATTTCCGCCGCGCCTGGCTCATCGGCCGCGACGAATATTTCCGCCAGCACGGCCTTGACCCGCAGCGCAAACTGCTCGCCTACGCCTGCAGTTTCGAGACCTTCTCGCCCAACTTCCCGAACATCGCTGCCCTGGCCGAACTGGTCAGCCGCGACGAACTGGCCTTCCCTTGTCAGTTGCTCATCCGCCTGCATCCCAACCACTTCCGCCCCGGTTCGCGCTTCGAGCAGGAAGCCGAGCGGGTGCGCACCCTGGCGCGCCAGACCCCGCATGTCCACCTGGTCGAGCCGGTGCCGCTGACCGCCAGCCTGGGCCACTATTCGGGCGAGGATATGCCCGAAAAAGCCTCCATGCTCGCTTATGCCGATGTCTTCCTGACCGTCTACTCCACCATGGTGGTCGAGGCTGCCATCCACGACCGTCCCATCGTCAGCGTCACCATCGATACGCCCGGCGGCTGGAACCTGCCGGGGGTTTATTCGCTCCCGCTGACGGCCATCGGCGACTGGCCCACGCATCTGCGCTTCCGTCAGGCGGGGGCTGGCCGGGTGGCCGTGGACCGCGAACAAATCCGTCAGCACGTGAACGCCTACCTGCGTGACCCGCAGTTGGATGGTCCGGCGCGCCGCCGCTTCATCGAGGCGGAATGCACCTTCACGGATGGCTCGGCCGGCCGCCGCACCGGGGAATACTTCCTGCAATTGCTCGAAAGGATCGCCTCATGAAATTCCTGATCGCCGGACTCGGTTCCATCGGACGCCGCCACCTGCGCAACCTGCGCGCCCTGGGCGAAGAGGACATTCTGCTCTACCGCACCGGCCGCGCCACCCTGCCGGACGATGAACTGGCTGGCCTGCCGGTCGAGACCGACCTGCGCGCCGCCCTCGACCACAAACCGGACGCCGTCATCGTCTCCAACCCGACCGCCCTGCACCTCGATGTGGCCATCCCGGCTGCCGAGGCGGGCTGCGCCATCCTGCTCGAAAAGCCGGTCTCGCACTCGCTCGAGCGGGTGGATGCCCTGGCTGCCGCGGCGGCGCGCAGCGGCAGCCCCATCCTGGTGGGCTTTCAATTCCGTTTCCACCCCACCTTACAAACGGCGCGCCGGCTCCTGGCCGAAGGCGCCCTCGGCCGCATTCTGGTGGCGCGCCTCCACTTCGGCGAATATCTGCCGGCCTGGCATCCCTGGGAGGACTATCGCCGGGGCTATGCCGCCCGCGCCGACCTGGGCGGCGGCGTGGTGCTGACCCAATGTCACTCGCTCGACTACCTGCCCTGGCTGGTGGGCCCGGTCGACTCGCTGTGGGCCTTCGCCGGCAGCCTTGGCGACCTGGGCGTGGAGGTGGACGATACCGCCGAAATCGGCCTGCGCTTTGCCGGCGGCGCCTTCGGCAGCATTCATCTCAACATGGTTCAGCAGCCGCCCGCCCACCGCTGGGAAATCATCGGCACTGAGGGCACGCTGACCTGGGACAACGCCACCGGCCTCCTGCGCCGCTATCTTCCCGCCGCCAAAGCCTGGGAGGACTACCCCGCCCCGCCGGAATTCGAGCGCAACGTCATGTTCCTCGAAGAAATGCGCCATTTCCTGGCGGTGGCGCGCCGCCAGGTCCAGCCGCTCTGCACCCTGGAGGACGGCCTGGCCGCCCTGCGCCTCGCCCTGGCGGCCTTGCAGTCGGCGGCGGAAGGCCGCCTGGTTCACCTGAGAGGAGGGGATTGAACAACATGTCTGCCCCCCTTTTGCGCTTCTTGCTCCAGTATTTTCCTCCCCTGGGATACCGCCTCTGGCGGACCTTCGGCGGCCCGCTTCTGCCGCTGATGCGCGGCCGCGGCAACCGCCTGCAGGCCGAGGGCGCAACCCTGATCGGCGTCGAATTGGACATTGTCGGCGACAACAACGAAATTATCGTCGGCGAGGGCAGTTATCTCGCCCATTTGAAAGTCCGCATGCGCGGCTCAGGCCACCGTCTGGTCTTCGGCCGCAACTGCCGCGTCAGCCGCGGCGGCGTCTTCTGGTTCGAGGACGAAAACGGCCTGCTCGAAATCGGCGACAACACCACCATGGTCGAGGCTCACATCGTGGTGGACGAACCCGGCACGAAAGTGCTCATCGGCCGGGACTGCATGTTCGCCAACGATATCGAAATCCGCGCCAGCGACAGCCACGCCATCCTCGATGCCGCCAGTGGTCAGCGCCTCAACCCGGCGCGCGACATCGTCATCGGCGAGCACGTCTGGATTGCCGCCCACGCCATCGTCTTGAAGGGCGTCGAAATCGGGCGCAACTCGGTCGTCGCCGCCGGCGCGGTGGTCACCAAATCCTGCCCGCCGGGCGTCATCCTGGCCGGCAACCCCGCCAGTGTCATCAAGGAAGGCATCACCTGGCGGCGCGAACGTAATCCAAAGGAGTGAACACATGGGCACCATCTTCGATAAATTCGATTTGAAAGGCCGCGCCGCGGTCGTCACCGGCGGGGCGGGACAACTCGGTCGCCAGTTCTGCCGCACCCTGGCCGAGGCCGGCGCGGCGGTCGTCGTCGCCGACCTGGCGGCGGGTCCGGCCGAGGAGACGGCGCAGGCCCTGAACGACTCCGGTTACCGGGCGATTTCGTTCCCGCTGAATGTCACCGACCCGGCCTCCTGCGCGGCGCTGGTCGAAGCAACCCTGCGCGCCTTTGGCCGCCTCGACATCCTGGTCAACTCGGCCGCCCTGGACCCGAAATTCGACCCCGATGCGCTTGCCCGCGGCTTGACCCCCGGCGCCTTCGAGGACTATCCCCTCGAGCAGTGGAAGGCCGCCCTGGATGTCAACCTGACCGGCATGTTCCTGGTGACCCAGGCGTGTGTCCGGCCGATGCTGGCCCAGGGCAAGAAGGGCAGCATCATCAACATCTGTTCCACCTATGGCCTGAACGGCCCCGACCAGCGCATCTACATTAAAGATGGCAAACGCCTGGCCTACAAGCCGGTCTATTACACCGTCACCAAGGCTGGCGTGCTTGGCTTCACCAAGTACCTGGCCGCCTACTACATGGGCACCGAAATCCGTGTCAACGCCCTGACCCCCGGCGGCGTCTACAACAACCACGATGAGACCTTCGTGGCCAATTACTCGGCCAAGACCATCCTGGGACGCATGGCGCGCCAGGACGAGATGAACGGCGCCCTGCTCTTCCTGGCCTCAGACGCCTCCTCCTACATGACCGGCGGCAATCTCATCGTTGACGGCGGCTGGACGGCATGGTAAGCCTATGAAAACGGGCGAAAAGCGAAACCTCTGGCGTTGGTTCGAAATCGGCCTGCTGACCCTCAGCCTGGTCGCCGGCCTCTACGTGGCCTTGCTGCCTGCCGACAGCCTGCTCAACTGGTACTCCAGCGACGACGCCTTCTACTACTTCAAAGTCGCCGAGAACCTGGTCAGCGGCCGCGGCCTGACCTTCGACGGCCTCAACCCGACCAACGGCTTCCACCCGCTCTGGATGCTGATTTGTCTGCCGGTCTTCAGCCTGGCCCGCTTCGACCTGATTCTGCCGCTGCGCCTCCTGGTGGTGGTGGCCTCCCTGCTCCAGGCCGGGACGGGTATTCTCCTGGCGCGCTGGCTGCGGCGGACACTCTCGGAGGGGACGGCGGGGCTGGCGGCAGTCGTTTGGGTCTTTGCCCCGGCCATCCACGGCGTCGTCGCCCAACAGGGGCTGGAGAGCGCCGTCAACGCCCTGACCCTCGTCTGGCTGCTCTATCTGGCGACTGCCGCGCAGACGGAAGCCCTCACGCCGCGCCGCCTGGCGCTCATCGGGCTGGCAGGCGGACTGGCCGTCCTGGCCCGCCTCGACAACATCTTCCTGGCTCTGATTCTGTGCGCCTGGGCCGTCCTGGCGCCGTATGGCCGCTTCTTGCGGACGGTGCTCATCGGCGACCTGGGGGTCGTCTTCCTGAGCGGACTGCTCGCCTACTATGTTCGCCTGGAAGCGGGGGCGGTTTACCTCCAGAACAGCGTCTCGCTCCCCTGGCTGGTCGGGCTGGGTTTCCTGCTCTATCCGCTGGCCTTTCTGGCACTGGGCCTGTACCGCCCGGCCGAGGCCGACGGGCGCTGGAAACAAATCCGCTGCCTGGCAGCCGCCAGCCTGGCGGCGACGCTCGTCCTGGGCGGGCTGCTGCTCGGCCTGCAGCACCTGGGCGTCTTCGAATCCCTGCCCCGTTCGGTGATTCCCATCGCCGGGGCGCTGGTCTTCGCCGGCAGTCTGCTGATTCGTCGGCTGGCCGCCCCGTCTCCGCACGAGGCTCCGGCGGCGCGCTTCGCCTGGTCGTTCTGGAAATCCGCTTTTCAGCGGGCGGCGGCCTGTCTGGCGCCGCTGGTCGTCCTGCTGGGCGGCTACCTGGTGTGGAGCCAGGCGGCCGTCGGCCTGTGGACGCCGGTCAGCGGGCAGGTCAAGCGCTGGTGGGGCGAATTGCCCTTTACCATCTACGGCAGCCCGCACCGCGACCTGGCGACGCTGCTCGGCTTCGGGGCGCGCGGCGCCTGGTCGCTGGCCCTTTCGCCGCTTGAGGCGATTCGCTCCCTGGCCTCCCGTTTCCTGCCCGAACAGGCGGCCTTCCTGCCCGGCCTGCTGATTCTGGCCGGCCTGGCGGCGGCCCTCCTCTACCCCAATCGAAACTGGTTTCTTCGGACGGCGGGCGAGATGGGCCTGTTCGCCTGGGGGCTGGGATTGTTTGCCCACATCTTCAGTTACACCGCCACCAGTTACGTTCACGTGCGCGCCTGGTACTGGGTCGGCGAGATGCTCTTCACCCTGACGCTGGCCGCCCTGCTGTTCGAAAGTTTACGCCTGCTGCTGGCGCGGGGCGGCGCGGCGCGTTCGGTCGTCTGGCAGGGACTGCTGGCCTTGTTGGGCGCCGCCGCCCTCCTCTCCTTCGCCGCCATGACCGCCCGGCGTTTCCCCGTCCGGCCGGCCGACCAACACGAATATTTCACCTTCGTCCGTTATCTCGAAGACCACACCGAACCGGGCGCCCTTATCGGCCTGACCGGCAGCGGCGCGATGGGTTATTTCATCGAAGATCGGGTCGTCGTCAACCTGGACGGCCTCATCAACAGCCCGGCGTATTTTGAGAGTTTGCGCAGCGGGCAGGCCGACCAGTTCCTCGACCGCCTCGGCCTGGACTACGTCTTCGGCCATCCGGTCATTCTCACCGAAACCGACCCCTACCAGCAAATCTTTGCCCGCCGCCTCGAACCGCTGGACGATTTCGGCGATTACATTCTCTACCGTTATCCTCACCGGTGAACTATGAATCCTGATTCTGTCCTGGCTCTCATCCCGGCGCGCGGCGGCTCGAAGGGCATCCCGCGCAAGAACATCCGCGACTTCGCCGGATTCCCGCTCATCGCCTGGAGCATTGCCGCCGCCCGCCAGGCGCAGACGGTGACGCGCATCCTGGTCAGCACCGACGACGAGGAGATCGCCTCCGTCGCCCGCGCCTTCGGGGCCGAGACCCCCTTCCTGCGCCCGGCCGAACTGGCCCGCGACGATACCACTGATTTGCCGGTCTTCGAGCATGCCCTCGGCTGGCTGGCCGAACACGAAGGCTATCATCCAGAGGTGGTGGTACAATTGCGCCCCACCTCGCCCATCCGCCCGCCCGGCCTGGTGGACGAAGCGGTGCGCCTCCTGCGCGCCCATCCCGACGCCGACTGTGTGCGCGGCGTGGTGCCCTCGGCGCAGAATCCCTTCAAGATGTGGCGGCTCGACGGCCCCGACCGTCCCATGCGCCCCCTCCTCAGCCTGGAAGGGGTAGCCGAACCCTACAACGCTCCGCGCCAATCCCTGCCGCCCACCTACTGGCAGACCGGCCACATCGACGCCATCCGCGCCGCCTCCATCCGCGCCAAACATTCTCTGACCGGCGAAGTCATCTACCCCTTGCTCATTGACCCGCGTTACACGGTGGACATCGACAACCTGCAGGATTGGGCGCGCTACGAGGCCCTCGTCTGGAGCGGGCTGGACATCGTCAGCCCGGCTGCGCGCCGCCCGATGCCCCCCGCCCCTCGCCTGCTCGTCTGCGACTTCGACGGCGTCCTGACCGATAACCGCGTCTGGACCGACGAGACCGGCCGCGAGATGGTCGCCGCCAACCGCTCCGATTCAATGCTCCTGCGCGAACTGGAGCGGCGCGGCGTCCAGACCCTGATTCTCTCCTCCGAGCCGAATCCGGTTGTGGCCGCCCGCGCCCGCAAGATGGGCCTCCAGGCGGTTCACGGGGTCGGCATTCACGGCAAGGGCGAGGCCCTGCGCGCTCTCCTGAACGAACGCGGCGTGGACCCGGCTCAGGTCATCTACGTCGGCAACGACCTCAACGACCTGCCTTGCTTCGAGATTGCCGGCTGGGCGGTGGCTGTGGCCGACGCCTATCCCGAAGTGCGCCGCGCCGCCGATTACATCCTGCGCGCCGCCGGCGGCCAGGGCGCGCTGCGCGAAGTGTGCGAGATGATTTTGACCCAACTGGACGTCAAGGCGTAAGCCACATCCATGCTCAAGAACGCTGCCACTTTTGTGCTATACACAGACCCTTTTGCCTCATTTGTGCCATTCGGTGCAGAAAACTCTCAAGGAGAACCTATGCCACGCGAAATCAAACTCGGAAACCGGCTCGTCGGCGACGGCCACCCCGCCTTCATCATCGCCGAAATCGGCATCAACCACAACGGCGACCTCGAAATCGCCAAGCAGATGATTGACGCCGCTGTCCACGCTGGCGTGGACGCCGTCAAGTTCCAAAAGCGCACCCCCGAAATCTGCACGCCTCCCGAACAGCAAAAGCAAATGCGCGAGACGCCCTGGGGCTACATCACCTATCTGGAATACCGTCACAAGGTCGAGTTCGGCGAGGCCGAATACCGCGAAATCGAACGGTACTGCCGCGCCAAAGGCCTGCCCTGGCTGGTCTCGGTCTGGGACGAACCCTCGGTGGACTTCATGGAACAGTTCGAGACGCCTGCCTACAAAATCCCCTCCGCCGCGCTGACCGATCACGGTCTGCTCCGCTACGCGCGCCGGACCGGCAAACCGATCATCCTTTCGACCGGCATGTCCACCATGGAGCAGATTCATCAGGCCGTCAAGGTCTTGGGCCGCGAGAACCTGGTCATCATGCACTGCACCAGCACCTATCCCTGCGAGCCGGACGAATTGAACCTGCGCATGATCGAGACCCTGCGGGGCGAGTTTCCCGATGTGCCGATTGGCTACTCCGGCCACGAGGTCGGCCTGGTGCCTTCGGCGATTGCCGTGGCACTGGGCGCCTGCATGGTCGAGCGTCACCTCACCCTCGACCGCGCCATGTGGGGCAGCGACCAGGCTGCCTCGGTCGAGCCGGGCGGCTTCGAGCGCCTGGTCAAGTACATCCGCGTCACCGAGGCGGCCCTCGGCGACGGCGTCAAGCGCGTCTATGCCAGTGAGTTGCCCTCCCTGCGCAAACTGCGCCGCGTCATCCCGGAGGCCGAAGACTGAGATGGGCGCTTTGTCTTTCCGGCGGCTGCAAAACTTCTGGCGCGGCAAAGGGCGCCTGGCGCTCTTTTCGGCGGCGCTGGCCCTGCGCGCCCCTGCCCGGCGCGGGGCGCGGCCGGTGATTTTCTTCCACGCCTCCACCCGCCTCGATGAACTCAGCCTCAACGCCGCTTTTTCGCTGCTGGCCGCCTGGGCGGTGCGGCTGAGCGGGACGCCGGTCGTCCACTTCGTCTGCCGCGCCGGGATGAGCCGCTGCGTCTTGGGCGCCGACCCCGACCGCCCCGACTCGCCGCCGCCCTGCCGGCTGTGCGTCCGTCAGAGCGCTTTCCAGGCCGTCGGCGCCCCGACCCGCTTCTTCGACTATCAGCCAGATTCCGACCTGGCCGCCCGCCTCGAATCGCTCTCGGTGGACGAACTGGCCGAAGTCACGCACGCCGGCCTGCCGCTCGGTGCCCTGGTCCTGCCCTCCGTCCGCTGGCGTCTGCGCCGTCACCACCTGCCGGATGATGAGCCGACCCGCTTCCTCTTCCGCCAGTTCTTGCTCTCGGCCTGGAACGTGGCGCGCCGCTTCGAGCGCCTGCTCGACGAGACGAACCCTCAGGCCGTGGTGGTCTTCAACGGTCAGTTCTTCCCCGAAGCGACCGCGGCTTTCCTCGCCCGCCGGCGCGGCGTCCGCACCGTCACCCATGAGGTCGGTCTGCGCCCGCTCAGCGCCTACTTCACCCTCGGCGAGGCGACCGCCTATCCCATCGCCATCCCCGCTTCGTTCGACCTGAACGAGGCCCAGAACGCCCGCCTGGACGCTTACCTCGAGGAGCGCTTCCAGGGCCGCTTCACTATGGCCGGCATCCAGTTCTGGCCGGAAATGCGCGGCCTGGATGCCGCCTTCTTGCAAAAGGCTGCCGCCTTCCGCCAGATTGTGCCGGTCTTTACCAACGTCATCTTCGACACCAGCCAGCCGCACTCCAACGTCCTCTTCCCCGATATGTTCGCCTGGCTCGACCTGACCCTGGAGGTCATCCGCGCCCACCCCGAGACGTTGTTCGTCATCCGCGCCCATCCCGATGAGACCCGCCCCGGCAAATCCAGCCGCGAGAGCGTGGCCGACTGGGTGGCCGCCCGCCAGGCGACGGCGCTGCCCAACCTCGTCTTCATCCCCTCCGACCAGTATCTGAGTTCCTACGAGTTGATTCAGCGTTCCAAGTTCGTCATGATTTACAACTCCACCATCGGCCTGGAGGCATCCATCCTCGGCGCGGCGGTCTTGTGCGCCGGCCGGGCGCGCTTCACCCAATATCCGACCGTCTTCTTCCCTGCCGATGTGGAAGAGTACCGCCGCACGCTGGAGGCTTTCCTGCGGGCCGAGCATCTCACCCCGCCCGCCGAGCACCGCCGTCATGCCCGCCGCTTCCTCTACTACCAGTTGTTCCGCACCTCGCTGCCCTGCGACGACTTCCTGACCCCCTCCGGTCAGCGCGGCTACGTGCATCTCAAGGCCGATGCTCTTGCTCGTCTGAGCCTCGCCCACCCCACCTTGCAGACGATGGTGGACGGCATCCTCCATGACGGCGATTTCCTGCTGAAGGAGAGCCTATGAACCCGCTCCTCGAACTGGCGCGCTGTCTCAAGCACCGCCTGGACATGACCGTCCACCCCTGGGGCCGCCAGAGCCGCCGCCTGCTGACGGAGTGGAAGGACAGCCAGCGCGGCAAACGCTGCTTCATCCTCGGCAACGGCCCCAGCCTGCGCCGCACCGACTTGAGCAAACTGCGCGGCGAATACACCTTCGGCCTCAACCGCGTCTACCTGCTCTTCCCCGAACTTGGCTTCCACACCACCTATTTCGTCGCCGTCAATCACCTCGTCATCCGCCAATGTGCGGCCGAGATTCTGGACCTGCCCATGCCCAAGTTCCTGCCCTGGGGTTCGCGCCGCGACCTGCCGGGCGTGACCGCCGATACGGTTTTCTTCAACGCCTCCTGCCCCGGGCGCGGCTTCAGCCCCGACCTCCGCCGCCCGCTCTGGCCGGGCGCCACCGTCACCTATGTGGCCCTGCAAATCGCCTATCATCTTGGCTTCGAGCAGGTCATCCTCATCGGCGTGGACCACAATTTCGTCACCCAGGGGCCGGCCGGCCAGGCCGTCACCTCGCAGGGCGACGACCCTAATCACTTCTCGCCTCATTACTTCGGCAAAGGCTTCCGCTGGGAACTCCCCGATCTGGAAACCTCCGAAATTGCCTACCGCCTGGCGCGGCAGGCTTATGAGCGCGCCGGCCGGCAAGTGCTGGATGCCACCCTCGGCGGCAAGTTGACCGTCTTCCCCAAAGTGGACTACGACTCGCTCTTCGTATGAGCCTCTTCTTCAGCATCATCACCCCGTCTTACAACCGCGCCGGCATGATTGCGGCCGCCGTCGAGAGCGTGCGCGCCCAGGACTATCCGCGCTGGGAGCACATCGTCGTGGACGGCGGCTCGACCGATGGCACGCTCGAGGTCCTGGCGCGTTATCCTCACCTGCGCGTCGTCAGCGAACCGGATCGCGGCATGTACGATGCCATCAACAAGGGCATTCGCCTGGCGCGCGGCGAGGTGATTGCCTGGCTCAACACCGACGACCTCTATCCGCCGGGGGCGTTTGCCGCCGTCGCCGAGGCGCTCGCTTCTCATCCCGAAGCGTTGGCCGTCTCCGGCGCGGCCGAGACCTTCGAGCAGACGGCTGAAGGGGAGCGACCGCTGCGCACCGATCCGCCTGTCGGCGGGGAGGATTTCTGGCGACGCATCGTCGAGGCCCCGGTCCCGAATGGCTGGTTCTTCCGCCGGGCAGTCTTCGACCAGGTCGGCCTCTTCAATCCCGATTTCCGCCTCGTTGCCGACCGCGACCTCCTCATCCGCCTGGCGCTGGCCGGCATCCGTCCCGTCCCGCTCGAACGGCCGGTGTATCGCTATTGCCAGCACGCTGGCTCGGCCACCTTTCACCTCGAGGATTCCCGTCATCCGGTCTATGGGGCGCGGCGGATAGAAGTCAATCGCGAGGACCTGCGCATGCTGGCCGCCTTTCTGGCCCGCCCCGATCTGCCCGGCGAGGCGCGGCGGGCGATGTTGCGCGCCCACGGCGAGTACGCTTATCGGCTGACCGCCACCGCCCTCTACCACCGCCGCTGGCAATACGCCCTCGAGGGGCTGCGCGCCGGATTCCGCCGCGATCCCCTCTTCGCCCTGACCTTCCTCCGCTACGCGGCGCGCCGCCTGGCGCGGGGAGGCACGCCGAAATGAGCCGGCGCCTCGCCATCCTCCTGCCCGGCCTGGGGGCAGGCGGCGCCGAGCGCGTCATGCTCAACCTGGCGCGCGGCCTGGTCGAACGCGGCCAGGCGGTGGACATGCTCCTGCTGCGCGCCGAAGGGGCCTTTCTGCCATTCCTCGACCGGCGCGTCCGCCTGGTGGACCTGGGCGCCCGCCGCGCCCTGGCAGCATTGCCTGCCCTGATTCGTTACCTGCGCCGCGAACGCCCCGGCGCGCTGCTTTCCAACCTGACTTACCTCAACCTCCTGGCGGTCCTGGCCCGCGCCCTGGCGGCCCCGGCGACGCGCCTGATTCTGGTCGAACACAACGACCTGGCCCCGGCCGTGCGCCATGGCGTCCGGCGCTGGGAACGCGGTTTCCCCCTTCTCGTGCGCTGGCTCTACCCGCGCGCCGACGGCCTGGTGGCCGTCTCGCGCGGCGTGGCGGCCGGGCTGACTGCCCTCGGCTTGAAGCCGGAAAAAGTGAGCGTCATCTACAACCCCATCCTCTCGCCCGACCTCGCCGCCCAGGCCAAAGTCCCGCTCGACCATCCCTGGTTCGCTCCCGGCGCCCCGCCGGTCATCCTGGCGGTCGGGCGACTGACGGCGGCCAAGGACTACCCGACCCTGCTGCGCGCCTTTGCTTTGCTGCGCGCCCGCCGGGCGGCGCGGCTGTTCATCCTGGGCGAGGGCGAATTGCTCGCCGAACTCACCTCCCTGGCCGCCTCGCTGGGCGTCGCCGCCGATGTGCAGTTCGCCGGCTTCGACCCCAATCCCTACCGCTTCATGAAGCGCAGCGCCGTCCTGGCGCTCTCCTCGGCCTGGGAGGGCTTCGGCAACGTCCTGGTCGAGGCGCTGGCCTGCGGGACGCAGGTCGCCGCCACCGACTGTCCCTCCGGCCCGGCCGAGATTCTGGCCGGCGGGCGCTATGGCCGCCTGGCGCCGGTCGGCGATGCCGCCGCGCTGGCGGGCGCCATCCAGGCGGCCCTCGATCTGCCCCTGCCGGTCGATTCCCTCCAGGCGCGGGCGCGGGATTTTTCGATCGAGGCTGCCCTGGCGCGTTATCTGCCCCTCCTGCTGGGAGCGGACGCATGAGTTACCGAATTGCCCATGTCGCCACCGGCCTGGGGGTGGGCGGCGCCGAGATGACCCTTCTCAACCTGCTGACCCGCCTCGACCGCCGGCAATTCGAGTGCGAGGTCTTCTCGCTCTCCGCCGAGGCGCCGCTGGCGGAGCCCATCCGCGCCCTGGGCGTGCCGGTGCATACCCTGGACATGCCGCCGGGCGTGCCCGACCCGCGCGGTTACCTGCGCCTGAGGCGTCACCTGCGCCGCTTCCGGCCCGCCCTCGTCCAGACCTGGATGTATCACGCCGACCTCCTCGGCGGGCTGGTTGCACCGCTGGCGGGGCGTCCGCCGGTGGTGTGGGGCATTCACCTGACGGTGAGCGAGATGGGCGCTCTCAAAGCGGCCACCCGCCTCATCATCCGCCTGAACGCCCGCCTGTCGCGCTGTTTGCCGCGCGCCATCGTCTGCTGCGCCGAGGCAGCCCGCCGCACCCACGCGGCCCTCGGCTACGACCCGGCGCGGCTGACCGTCATCCCCAACGGCATCGACCTGGAGCGTTTTCGGCCCGACCCGGCGGCGCGGGCGCGCCTGCGCGCCGAACTGGGCCTGCCGGCCGAAACGCCCCTCATCGGCATGGCGGCCCGCTTCGACCCGCACAAGGACCACCGCAACTTCCTGCGCGCCGCCGCCCTGCTGCACCGTTGGCAGCCAGAGGTCCGCTTCGTCTTGTGGGGCCGGGATGTCACCCCCCACAACCCCGACCTGGCTGCCTGGCTGCGCGCCGAGGGACTGGAAGGCGTCGTCCATTTGCTCGGCCTGCGCGCCGACGCCCCGGCCCTGACCGCTGCCCTCGACCTGGCGACGCTCAGTTCGTGGGGCGAGGCCTTTCCGCTGGTGATCGGCGAGGCGATGGCCTGCGGCGTCCCCTGTGTGGCCACCGACGCTGGCGACGCCGCCCTCATCCTCGGCGGGATGGGGCGGGTCGTGCCGCCGCGCGACCCGCAGGCGCTGGCCGAGGCCTGGGCGGAGGTGCTGCGCCTGCCTGTGGCCGAGCGGCGGGCGCTGGGGCGCGCCGCCCGTCAGCGGGTGGAGGCCTGCTACAGCCTGGAAAAGATGGCTGCCGCCTACACCCGCCTGTACGAGGATATAATAGAAGGCCGATTGTGACTGCCATGAAAATCATCCTCGTCGCCAACACCGACTGGTACCTCTACCGCTTCCGCCAGGCGCAGGCGCGCTTCCTGCGCGAGCGGGGGGCGGAGGTGATTCTGGTCTCGCCGCCGGGCGAGTACGTCCCCGCCTTGCAGCAGGCCGGTTTCCGCTGGCTGTCCCTGCCGCTGACGCGCACCGGCATGAACCCGCTGACCGAAGCCGCCAGCCTCCTGGCGCTGACGCGCCTCTATCGCCGCGAACGGCCCGCCCTGGTGCATCATTTCACCATCAAATGCGTCCTCTACGGCTCGCTGGCGGCCTGGCTGGCGGGCGTGGACTGCGTCATCAACGGCGTGACCGGCCTGGGCTACGTCTTCGGGCAGGGCGGGGCCGGGCGCGCCGCCCTGCGCTGGCTGGCCAAAGCCTGGTACCGCCTGGCGCTGGCGCGCACCCAGGCCGTCTTCGACAACGAGGAAGACCGTCAGTTCTTCATCGCCAACCGCCTGACCGGCCCCGAACGTTCGCACGTGGTGCGCAGCGCCGGCGTGGATGTCGAGACCTATCGGCCCTGGCCGGAGCCGGAGGGCGCGCCGCTGGTCGTCTTTGCCGGGCGCATGTTGTGGGACAAGGGCCTCGCCGAACTGGTGGAGGCCGCCCGTCTGCTGCGGGCGGAGGGCGTGCAGGCGCGCATCGCCCTGGTCGGCCGGCCGGACGGGGGCAACCCGGCCTCGATTTCCGAGGAACAACTCCGGGCCTGGCACGCCGAGGGGACGCTCGAATACTGGGGCTGGCGCGGCGACATGGAAAAGGTGCTGGCCGAGGCGCACATCTTTTGTCTGCCTTCTTATCGCGAAGGCTTGCCGACCACCATCATCGAAGCCGCTGCCTGCGGACGCCCCGTGGTGGCGACCGACGTGCCGGGCTGCCGTCACGCCGTCCGCAACGGCGAGACCGGCCTGCTGGTCCCGCCGCGCGATGCCCCTGCCCTGGCCGCGGCGCTCAAGACGCTCATCGCCGATCCCGCTCTGCGGCGGCGGATGGGCGCGGCCGGGCGTCGGATGGCGGAGGCCGAGTTTTCCACCGCCCGCGTCAACGAAGAGACGCTTCGAATCTATGCTCAGGCGGGGCTGAAAGGTCTGTGAACATGGGCGATCAAACGCTTGTCTTCCCTTCGTATTTGTTCGTCAACATTTTGGTAGGGCTGGCCCTGGCGCTGATTTTGGGCTGGCTGGCCATCCGGCTGGCGCGGCGCATCGGCCCGATGGACGTGCCGGGCGCCCTGCCGCACAAACAACACCAGACGCCCACTCCCCTGGCGGGTGGCATTGCCCTGGTCGCCTCGGTCGTCCTCGGCGGCTTAATCGTCGGCGCGGCGGCCATGTCCACCCTGTGGCGGATTCTGCTGCCCGGCCTGATGGTCTTTGCTTTCGGCTTGTGGGACGACTACCAGCGCCTGCCTCCCTGGCTGAAACTGATGGGGCAGGCGCTGGCCGGCGCCTTGCTCATCTGGCTGGGGGTCTATGTGCAAATCCTCCAGCCCGGATTCCTCGGCTTGCATGGCGCGCTTCTCACCTGGGGCAACTGGTTCATCACCCTGTTCTGGCTGATTGGCATCACCAACGCCATGAACCTGATTGACAGCATGGACGGCATCGTCATCGGCACGAGCGGCATCGCCCTGGCTTTCATGATTCTGGTCGGCCTGCTGGGATCGCAGGAGCCGTTGCTGCATCTGATGACCCTCCTGCTGGGCATCTGCCTGGGTCTGTATTTCTACAACACCACCCCGGCCCGTCTCTTCTTGGGCGATTCCGGCGCGCAGACTTTCGGGTTCTGGCTGGCGGCGATTGCGATTCTCTTCACCCCCGGCCAGCGCCCGCTGGCCTCCTCCTGGTTCGTCCCCATTCTCATCCTTGGCCTGCCGATTTTCGACACCACCCTGGTCACCTTCTCGCGCCTTCTGCACCGCATGCCCATCTACAAAGCCGGCCGCGACCATACCTATCACCGCCTGGTCAACCTGGGCCTTGATTCGAAGCGCGCCGTGATGGTCATGCACATGCAGACGATTGTGCTGGGTTGCATCGCCTTCATCGCCCTCGGCCAGAATCCGCTGACGGCCAATCTCATCTTCCTGGCGGTCTGCCTGGCGGGCGGCGGCCTCATTCTGTGGTTGGGCATTCGCAATGGACGCATTTGACCCCCTGACCGTCTTCGGCCGGCTGCTGCGCGGCTGGTGGCTGATGGCGCTCCTGGCCCTGGTGGGCGCCCTGATGGGGCGCGCCGCGGCGCTCTTCCTGCCGCCGGTGTACGTGGCCCAGGCCGAGTATTACGTCTCCTTCGATTTCGACCTGTTCGCCGCCGAACATCACCTGGAACATATCGTCTCGCTCGACCTGCGCGAGCCGCTCGGCGCGGTGGATGACCTGATCTACGCTGACGAGGTCATCGCCGACGCCGTCCGCCGTTTGCAGGCGGCGGGCCTCTCGATGTCCGAGCAGGAGTTCCGCGCCCACATCCGCCTCGACCGGTATTACACCACCTGGATGTTCACCGCCCGCCACTCCGACCCGCAGACGGCCGCCCGCCTGGCGAATGCCTGGGCGCAGGCTGCCGACCCCGTCCTGCAGGAGGCCTACGGTCATGCCGTCGCTGCCCGCAATCTGAGCCTCGAACTGGCCCTGCTGGAAACCTGCTTCGCCGAAGGCGACCTGGCCGCCGGTAACGTCTGCGCCGGGACGGATTTTGCCTCCGCCGCCGAGGTCGTCGCCCGCCTGACGGAGGCGACTGCTCGCCTGGAGCAGGAGCGGGCTGCCAGCCGCCGCCTCGACCCGGCCATCCGCCTGGAACTGGTGCATCTGGCCGAAGTTCCGGCTGCGCCGCAGCGCCATGCCGCCGGTGCTCTGCTGCTGGCCGGCGCGGCGCTGGGCTGGCTGGCGGCCGTCGTCCTGCTTTCGAGCGGCCTGCCGCGCCGCGGGAGGCCGGCATGAGGCTGCGCTCTGCCCTCCAGGCCTATGCCCGCCTGGCGCGTCCGCTGGTGCGATTCTGCGCCCTGGCGGCCGTCCTGCTCCTGCCGTTGACCAGCCTGCCCCTCCTTTCGCGGCTGATGGGCGGGACGATGGTCGCCCCGCCCTCGCTGGTCTTCGTCGCCCTGGGGCTGATGCTCTATCTGCCGCTGCTTTTCCTGGGCGGCGAACGCTGGCCGGCCGAAATCGTCCCGCTGGCGGCTTTTGTGGGCGCGGCGCTGCTCTCCTCGCTCCTGTCCTTCTTCTCCGCCGATTTGCCGCTCTACAAGGACGTCAGCCTGCCGCGTGAACTTTTCTCGGCTTTGCTGACCCTCCTGGCCGGCTGCGCCTGTTTCTTCTTCTTTGCGGTCGTCTTTCGCGACCCTGGGGAATACCGTCCCTTGCTGGCCCTTGTCAATCTGGGCGGTGTCCTCATCGTCGCCTGGTGTCTGTTCCAGTTATATTACATTTACTTGCATGGCAGCGAATTCTTCCCGCCCGCCGTCCTGGCGGTCCACCGCTTCCTGTCGCTGGGTTCGCTGCTCGAATTCCTGCGCATGAAACGGGTGGCGGGCTTTGCCTTCGAACCCTCCTGGCTGGCCCACCAGTTGAACATGCTTTACCTGCCCTACTGGCTGGGCGCCTCATTGGCCGGCTACTCGGCCTGGCGCTTCCGCTTGTGGCGCTTCTCGGCCGAGAATTTGCTCCTCCTGGCCGGGATTCTGCTTTCCTATGCCAGCCTCTCGCGCATCGGCTATCTGACGCTCCTGCTCGTCCTGGCCTTCCTGGTCTGGCAGGTGAGCGGGGCGCTGGCGGGACGGCTGGGCGGCGGATGGCGGCGGGTCCTGGCGCAGGCCGGGATGCTGACCGCCTTCGCGGCGCTGGCGGCGCTGGGCGTTTATCTCCTCGCGCGGCTGGACGGGCGCGTGGCGGCCATCTTCACGCTGACGTACGGCGGCGGGAATTTTTTCTACGTCGCCAATCAACTGGCCCTTGCCGAGCGCTTTGCCTATTGGGGCCTGGGCTGGAACGTTTTCACCGCTTTTCCCTGGCTGGGGGTCGGCCTGGGCAACGTCGGCTTTTATTTCGAGAGCCACCTGCCGCAGTTCGGCTGGGCGCTCAGCGAGTTCCAGAAAATTCACCTGGAGAATACTTTCCTGGTCAACCCCAAGAACCTCTGGCTGCGCCTGCTGGCCGAGACCGGCATCCTCGGCTTTGCCCTGTTTGCCTCCTGGCTGTATCTCCTCTTCGCCTCGGCGCGCACCTTGCAGCGCTGCGACCAGCCGCTCCTGCGCGCCCTCGGCTGGATGGGAATGTTGGGCGTAATCGCCCTGCTCGGCGAAGGCTTCAGCGTAGATTCGTTTGCCCTGCCCTATGCCTGGACGACCTTCGGCCTGGCCGTCTCGGCCAGTTTCCTGGCCCGCCGGCAGGCCCCCGGGCAGGCAATTTTAGCGTCTGGAAAGGATTGATTTTGGATGGAGAAAGTCGAATTCGTGGAAACCGTGCGCGCCCTGCTGGCAGAGGCGTTCGACCTGCCCGAAGAGGCGATTCCGGCCGACCTGGCCTTTGGCGGAGTCAAGCAGTGGGACTCGATGGGCCACATGGGTGTCATGCTCCTGCTGGAGGAACGGTTTGGCGTCCCCATTGACGCCGATTTGATTGCCACCCTGACCAGCGTGCCGGCCATTTGTGACTATCTCAGCAAGACAAGAGGCAAAGCATGAATCAGGCAATCGAGATCAAACCGGTTTTGCCCGTCCCCGCTTTTCTGGTGGGCGAGGTGCAGTCCAAACTGGCCTATGTAGATGAAAACATCGCCGCGGCGCGCCTGAGCGCCGAGGGGCAGACCATCGTCCTCACCCTGCGCCGGCCGGTCGAGGGTCCGGCCCGCCAGGCGCTGGAGGCCAAAGTGCAGCGCGTCGTCCAGGCGATGGTCGAGGGCGCCTTCAAGCCTAAGGTGCAGGTTCTCGAAGACTATTCCGACCGCCCCGTCCCCTATCGCGGCGACCCGAACGCCGAACTGCTGGAGCGCGGCGAGATGTTCCAGGAGGCCGCCGGCATCTTCACCGTCGGCCCGCTGGTCTCCCGCCTGATTGCCTTCTTCGAGACTCAGTTCCTGGCGCTGGCCGATTCGTTCGGGGCGGCGCCCTATCGCTTCCCGACCCTCATCCCGGCCCGTTTTCTGGAGCGCGTCCATTATTTCCGCGCCTTTCCCCACTCGCTGACCTTCGTCACCCACCTGCGCGAAGACCTGGACGTGATTGATGATTTCGCCCAGCACGCCGCCTGCGGCGAACATGGCCTGAACACGCCGCCCGAGTCGTTCGCGCCCTTCCAGACCCTGCTCTCGCCGGCGGTGTGTTACCACCTGTACTTTTCCCTCGCCGACCGGCCGCTGCCCGGCGGCAGCCTGGCGGCGACGGCGGTCGGCAACTGCTTCCGTTACGAGTCGCTCAACCTGACCAGCCTCGAGCGGATGTGGAACTTCACCATGCGGGAGGTCATCTTCGTCGGGCCGAAGGAATTCGTCCTGCAAAACCGCGAGACCGGCCGCCAGCGCATGCGCGGCTTCTTCGAGCAGATTGGCCTGGCCTATCATGTCGAGAGCGCCAATGACCCGTTCTTCATCGGCGAGTTCAAGAAACAGGCCGCTTTCCAGAGCGCCTTCCAGTTGAAGTTCGAGATTCGCGCCCGCCTGCCCTTCAAGGACAGCACCCTGGCGGTCGGTTCTTACAACTACCACCAGGATTTCTTCGGCCGGGCGCTGAACATCACCCTGCCCGATGGCTCCCCCGTCCACACCGGCTGCATCGCCTTCGGCCTGGAGCGCATGGCTTACGCCTTTCTGGCCCAGTATGGGCTGGAGGTGTCTGCCTGGCCGGAGGCCGTCCGCAACGCCCTGGCCTGACGGCGACTCTGCGATTGGATTGACTCGCCATGCTCAAAGTCACGCTTGACCAGATTATCTCTGCCCTGCGGGCGGTGGGATTGCAAGCCGGCGACGGCGTCATGACCCATGCCGCTCTGCAATTCCTCGGGCTGCCCGAGGGCGGAATCGGCATCTACTACGCCGCCCTGCGGACGGTGCTGGGCCTGGACGAGAATCTCGGCACGTTGGTCGTCCCGACCTTCAATTTCGGCTTCGCCCGCGGCGAACCGTTCGACCAGGCCGAGACGCCCGCCGAGGAGATGGGCGTCTTCCCCGAATACGTCCGCCGCCAGCCGGGGGTGCTGCGCTCGCCGCACCCGATGCAGTCGGTCGCTGCGGTTGGCCGTCACGCCGCCGACTTGTGCAGCCGCGACACATCCTCGGCCTTCGACCCCGGCTCGGCCTTCGAGCGCATGCTCGAACTGGATTTCAAATTGCTCCTCTTGGGCGCCGACGTGCGCTTTACCTCGATGGTCCACCTGCCCGAACAGCGCCTCCAGGTCCCCTATCGTTACTGGAAGGAATTTACCGGCGAGGTGCGTCTGCACGGGCAGCCGCACCAGGTGCGCACCTACCGCATGTACGCCCGCGACCTCGACCTCGATCCGGACGTGGACGCCGCCCCGGTGCAGCGCGAACTCGAGCGCCGCGGCCTGTGGACCAGCATCCCGCTCAACTACGGGCGGGTGGCTGCCTGCCGCCTGCGCGACTTCGTCGCCGTCGAAGAGGAGTTGCTGCGCGCCGACCCCTGGGCGCTGGTCAAGAACCGCCCTGACAGGCCGCCAGGCCAGAAGAAAGCCGCCTAGAGACGCGCAAGCCGCCCGGACGGCGGCTTGCACAGACGCGCGGAGTTGGATTCAATCTTGTACGCCTTGCAGCACGTTGACGACCTTCTGGGCGATGAGTATCCACTCGGCATGGCAATTGTAGAGCGGCTCCAGTTCCTCGACGATTTCCACGTGCCGCAGGCTGAGCACCCGCCAACCCTGCCGGAACAAGTCCAGGATTTCGCGTTTGCCGTAGAAGCGCAGCGGACCGATGTCCACCAGCGTCCCGCCGCGGATGTCCACCGTCAAATCGTCCTCGCCCGGTTTGCCCGCGACGGCGCTGCTGTGATGGTCGCTGTACGGGTTGAAGAAGAATTTGCCGTCAGGGATGAGCACGCGGCGCACCTCGGCAATCGTCTTGCGGGCGGCGGTCGTGCCGGAGCAGGTCAGGGCGGCGCGGTCAATCACGAAGTCGAAGGTGTTGTCGGCGAAGGGCAGGTGGATGAAATCGGCCACCCGCAAGTCGCCCTGCAGGCCCTCTTCGGCGAAGCGTTTGCGGGCGAATTCGATGGCGCTGGGGCTGCCGTCCACGCCGGCGACGCTGAACCCCTCGCGGGCGGCGAACCACAGATTGTTGCCCGCCCCGCAGCCGATTTCGAGAATCCGCGTCTCGGCGCGCGGCTTGGCGCGCGAATAGTTGCGGTAAATGAAAGAGACGACTTGATCGAAGGGATAACGATTCAAGGCCTTGCCCTCGCTGTAGATTCCCTCCCAAATCGGGCCGACGGCCGAAACGGCTTTCTTCTTGTCTGTCATGAGAAACTCCTCTCGGATTTTGCTTGCGGGCAAGTATATCACGAGGCCTGCCCGCCCTCCAAGGTGACCGGATGACCGACCCCCTTTCCCAACCCGATTGGGCCGCCCTGACGGCCCGCGCCGACGAACTGTTGCGCCGCCTCTTCCCCCTCTGCCGCTCCATCACCGGCGACGGCCTGCGCCAGAGCCTGCGCACCCTGGCCGAAGTGACCCCCTTCGACCTGGTCGAAGTCCCCTCCGGGACGGTCTGTTACGACTGGACCATCCCCGATGAGTGGAACGTGCGCGATGCCTACGTGGCCGATTCGTCCGGCCGGCGGCTGATTGACTTCCGCGCCAACAACCTCCACCTGGTCAACTACTCCTGTCCCTTCGAGGGGAGGCTGACTTTCGACGAACTCGCCCCGCACCTGCATACCCTGCCCGACCTGCCCACCGCCATCCCCTACCGGACGACGTACTACCGCCGCACCTGGGGTTTCTGCCTGACCCACGAACAGTTCCAGCGCCTCGACCGCCAGGCGACCTACCGCGTCGTGGTGGACACCACCCTGGCGCCCGGCGCCCTGACCTACGGCGAGGCGCGCTTGCCGGGCGTCTCGGGCCGCGAATACCTCATCTCGACTTACATCTGCCATCCCTCCCTGGCCAACGACAACCTCTCCGGCCCCGTCTTGTGGACCCTCCTGCTGGCCGAACTGCGCCGCCGCCGCTTGCGTCATGCCTACCGCTTCGTCATCGCCCCTGAGACGATCGGCGCCCTGGCTTACATCGCCCGCAACGAGGCCGCCGTCCGGGCGCTGGCGGGCGGATTCGTGGCGACCACGGTGGCAGGTCCCGGCCAATTCGGCTACAAACGAACCTTCCGCGGCGACGCGGTCATCGACCGTGTCGTCCGCCTGACTTTCCGCGAACTCGGCCTGGACTACATCGAATATCCCTTCGACGTCAACGGCTCGGACGAGCGCCAGTATTCGCAGCCCGGCCTGCGTATTCCGCTCGGCACGATTTGCAAGGACAAATACTACGAGTATCCCTACTACCACACCTCGCTCGACAACCTGGATTTCATCAGCGCCGAGAACCTGGTCGAGACTCTGAAACTGTACCTGCTGGCCATCGAAAAACTCGAATACGACCGCCGCTACCGCTCGCGCAACCCCATCGGCGAACCGATGCTCGGCAAGCGCGGCCTGTACCCTCAGACGGGCGGGGCCATCAAACAGCGGGCGGCCTCGTCCGCCGTTCACGGCGAGCGCCGCTACGCCGTGGACGAGGGCAGCATCCTCTACGGCAGCGAATTGGACGCCCTGCGCTGGGTCCTCTTCTACGCCGATGGCCAGACCTCCCTGCTCGAGGTCGCCGAAAAGACCGGCCTGCCGCTGCGCCAGTTGCATCAGGCGGCCGAAAAATTGCTGGCCGGCGGATTGCTGGAGGAGGCCGATGACTGAGCCGCGCCCCCGTCCCCCTCGGCCGGCGGCCTGCTCCCTCGTCGTCCGCGCTTACAACGAGGAGGCGCACATCGGCCGCCTGCTGGAGGGCATTCGCCACCAGACGGTGCAAGATGTGGAGGTCATCCTGGTCGACTCCGGCTCGACCGACGCGACCGTCTCCATCGCCGCCCGCTACGGGGCGCGCCTCGTCCGCATCCCGGCCGAAGAATTCACCTTCGGGCGCTCCCTCAACCTCGGCCTGGCCACCGCCAGCCGCGACCTGGTCGTCATCGCCAGCGCCCACGTCTATCCGGTCTATCCCGACTGGCTCGAACGCCTGCTCGAACCGTTCTCCGACCCGCAGGTAGCCCTCACCTACGGCAAACAGCGCGGCCCGGCGACGGCGCATTTCTCCGAACAGCAAATCTTCGCCCGCTGGTACCCCGACCGGTCGGCGGCGCGCCAGGCGCATCCGTTCTGCAACAACGCCAACGCTGCCGTCCGCCGCTCGCTCTGGCAAATCCATCCCTATGACGAGAGCCTGACCGGCCTGGAGGACGTGGCCTGGGCCAAATGGGCGCAGAGCCAGGGCTACGCCCTCGCCTACGTCGCCGAAGCCGAGGTGATTCACGTTCATCACGAGACCCCGCGCGGGGTCCGCAACCGCTACCGCCGCGAGGCGATGGCCTTCAAGCGCATCTTCCCGGAAGCCCACTTCAATCTCTACGATTTCCTGCGCAACCTGAGCGCCAGCATCTTCTTCGATATACTGCATGCCGCCCGCGCCCGCCTCCTCTGGCGTCACCTGGGCAGCATCTTCTGGTTCCGCTGGAATCAATTCTGGGGCACCTACCAGGGCTACCGCCATGCCAGCCCGCTCACCCCCGAACTGCGCCAGACCTTCTACTACCACGTAGGCTGGGAAAAAGCCACTTCCCCCAAACGCGAGGTCGAACCGATTCGGTATAATGAGTGACCTATGACCACGATTGCCGCTCTCGTCCCCATGCGTCATCACAGCCAGCGCGTGCCGGGCAAGAACTACCGCCCGCTGGCCGGCAGACCGCTCTACCAGCACATCATCCAGACCTTGCTCGCCGTGCCGGAACTCTCTACCATTCTGGTGGATACCGATTCCGAGCCGGTCATCGCCGGGCTGCGGGCCGAGTTTCCCTCTGTGCAGGTCATCGTCCGGCCTGAATACCTGCGCGCCGACGACGTCCCGATGAACGACATTTTGCTCTACGATACCGCCCAGGTGGAGGCCGATTTCTACCTCCAGACCCACAGCACCAACCCGCTCCTGCGCGCCGAGACGGTCTCGCGCGCCATCCAGGCCTTCCTGGCGGATTACCCGCGCTACGACTCGCTCTTCTCCGTGACGCGCCTCCAGACCCGTCTCTACGATGCCCAGGGGCGTGCCATCAATCACAACCCCAACGAGTTGCTCCAGACTCAGGATTTGCCTCCCGTGTACGAGGAGAACTCCTGCATTTATCTCTTCACCCGCCAGAACCTCGTCCGGCGGCGTCACCGCATCGGCGAGCGCCCGTTCCTGTTCGAAATCGACCCCGCCGAAGCCTGGGACATTGACGAGGAACTCGACTTTGCCATCGCCGACTTCCTCATGCGTCAGCGTGGCCACTGAGAGGCGACTATGCCCGTCCTTCTCTTTTCTGCCCCCTACATGATACCCTTCCTCGACCGTTTTCGCCCCGTCTTCGAGCGTTACGGCCTCGAACTCATCCTCCCCGAAGTGCGCGAGCGGCTGGAGGAGGCCGACCTGCTGCGTTACGCCGGTCAATTCGACGGGGCGATTTGCGGCGATGACCGCTACACCGCCCGCGTCCTGGAGGCCTGCGCTCCGCGCCTGAAAGTCATCTCCAAGTGGGGCACCGGCGTCGACTCGATTGACCTGCAAGCCGCGGCTCGCCTCGGCATCCGCGTCGACCGTACCCCCAACGCCTTCACCCTGCCGGTCGCCGACAGCGTCCTCGGCTACCTGCTGGCCTTCGCCCGCCGCCTGCCGTGGATGGACCGCGCCGTCAAGGCCGGCCGCTGGCAAAAGATTCCCGGCCGCGCCCTGCACGAGTGTACCCTCGGCATCGTCGGCGTCGGGGCGATTGGCAAGGCAGTCGCCCGCCGGGCGCGCGCCTTCGGCATGACCGTCCTCGGCAACGACATCGTCGCCATTGACCACGTCTTCCTGACCGAGGTCGGAGTCGAGATGACCGGCCTCGACGACCTGCTGGCTCGCGCCGACTTCGTCTCGCTCAATTGCGATCTGAACCCGACCTCTTTTCATCTGATGAATGCCCGCACGCTGAGCCTCATGCGTCCGACGGCGGTTCTGATCAACACGGCGCGCGGTCCGATTGTGGATGAGTCGGCGCTCATCGCTGCCCTGGAAAGCGGTACAATTGCCGGCGCGGCGCTGGACGTCTTCGAGGTCGAGCCGCTGCCGGCCGACAGCCCGCTCTGTCGCATGGACAACGTTCTGCTCGCTCCGCACAACGCCAACTCCAGCCCGGCCGCCTGGGAACGGGTGCACTGGAACACCATCCGCAACCTGCTCGCCGGCTTGGGAATCCCATCTGATGACCTCCCCGGAGAATAGCAAGCCAATGAGCACATCTTCCTCTTCGTCTTTTATTCCTCGCCCAAAGACCGTCCTCATCACCGGCGCGGCGGGCGGCATCGGCCGCGCCACCGTCTCTCTGTTTGCCGATTGCGGCTGGCGCGTCATCGGCGTTGACCGGGCGCCCTTCCAGTCTCCCTTTCCTGGAAACGGCTTGTTCATCCAGTCCGACATTTCCGACCCGGCTGCCCTAGAGGCCATCTTCCTGCAGGCGCGCGGCTTCAGCGACCGCCTCGAGGCGCTCATCAACAACGCCGCCATGCAAATTGCCAAGCCGCTGCTCGATACCAGCGTCGAGGAGTGGGACGCCGTCATGGCCTCCAACCTGCGTTCTGTCTTCCTGAGCGCCAAACTGGCTTACCCGCTCTTCAAGGCGGCGGGCGGCGGGGCCATCGTCAACGTCTCCTCTGTCCATGCGGTGCAGACCTCCGCCAACATTGCCGCCTATGCCGCCAGCAAGGGCGGTCTGCTAGCCCTGACGCGCGCCATGGCCATCGAATTCGCCCCCGACAACATCCGCGTCAACGCCATCCTCCCCGGCGCAGTGGACACGCCCATGCTGCGCGCCGGCCTCGGCCGCGGTCATGTCGCCGGCGACGACATCTTCAAGCGCCTCGAAAACCTGGCCCGCAAGACGGTCAACGGCCGCATCGGCAGGCCCGAAGAAATCGCCCGCGCCATCTATTTCCTCGCCGATGACTCTCAATCCTCCTTCATGACCGGCCAGGCGATGATTGTCGACGGCGGCGCAACGGCCAGATTGAGTACAGAATGAAACGCGCCTTCAAATCTTTTCTGCCTCCCGCCCTTTGGGCTTTCGCCCGCGATTCCTACGACGCCTTCCGCCGCATCCCTGACCTGGGACCTGTCTGCTTCCATCCCTGGCGGCGCGAGAGTATCCGCCGGCTGGCTGCCCTTAAGGACATCCACCGCGGTCGGCGCGGCTTCATCATCGGCAACGGCCCCAGCCTTCGCCAGACCGACCTCTCGAAACTGCGCCGCGAATTGACCTTCGGCCTCAACCGCATTTACCTGCTCTTCCCCGAACTTGGCTTCACGACCACCTATCTTGTCTCGATCAATGACCTGGTCATCGAACAATGCCGCGACGAGATCCTGGCCCTTTCCATCCCCAAATTCCTGACCTGGCGCGCCCACCGCTTCTTCTCCCCGGAAACCTCCCTGGCGGACCTGCCCACCTTCCTCTACACCACCTACACTGGTCCGTGTTTTGCCCGCGATGCCCGCCGCCGTCTGTGGGAGGGCGCCACCGTCACCTACGTCGCCTTGCAACTTGCCTTTCACATGGGCTTCGAACAAATCATCCTCATCGGCGTTGACCACAACTTCGTCACCCAGGGCCAGGCCAACCAGACGGTCGTTTCCGAGGGCGATGACCCCAATCACTTCGCGCCCAACTACTTTGGCAAGGGCTTCCGCTGGCAACTGCCCGACCTGGCGACTTCCGAGCGCGCCTACCGCCTGGCGAAGGATGTCTACCAGGCCGCTGGTCGTCAAATCCTGGATGCCACCCTCGGCGGCAAATTGACCATCTTCCCCAAAGTCGATTACAATTCCCTCTTCTAAAAAATCCGTGTTCCGTCCCAGCCAAAAATCCGTTTCCCTCCGTGAGTCCGTGAAAAATCCGTTCCCCCTCCGTGAATCCGTGAAAAGTCCGTTTCCCTCCGTGAACCCGTGAAAAGTCCGTTTCCCTCCGTGAATCCGTGAAAAATCCGTTCCTCCTCCGTGAATCCGTGAAAAGTCCGTTCCCTCCGTGAACCCGTGAAAAATCCGTTCCTCCTCCGCGAATCCGTGAAAAGTCCGTTTCCCTCCGTGAGTCCGTGAAAAGTCCGTTTCCCTCCGTGAAAAGTCCGTTTCTAACCGTCTCCATCATCACCCCCTCCTTTAACCAGGCCCCTTTCCTCGAGCAGACCATTTGCTCTGTCCTCGAGCAGGACTACGCGCCCATCGAATACTTCGTCATGGACGGCGGCTCGACCGATGGCAGCCAGGCCATCATCGAAAAATACGCTGACCGGCTGGCGGGCTGGGTCTCCGAAAAAGATCGCGGCCAGGGCGACGCCATCAACAAGGGCCTTGCCCGTGCCAGCGGCGAAATTGTCGCCTGGCTCAATTCCGACGATTACTACCTTCCTGGCGCGGTGGCGGAGGCGGTGCGCGTCTTTCGTGAAAATCCTCGGGTTGGTCTGGTCTTTGGCGATGTCCTGGCTGTGGACGAGGCGGGCCGGCCCATCAACCTCTTGAAATACGGCCCTTGGGGTCTGGAAGAACTGATGTCCTTTCACATTATTGGCCAGCCTGCCGTCTTCATGCGCCGTTCGGTGCAAGTGGAGGCCGGGCCGCTCGACATTTCCTACCACTGCTTGCTTGACCATCACCTCTGGCTGCGCATCGCCCAGCGGGCCGAAATCTCCTATCTGCCCAAGACCCTGGCCGCGGCGCGCTATCACTCTGCCGCCAAGAACATCGCCCGGCCGGTCGAATTCGCCCGCGAAGCCTACCGTATCGCCGACTGGATGAAAACCCAACCTGTCTTGGCCGACCTCATGCTTCGAAACGAAAAGCGCGTCCGCGCCGGTTTGTACAATCTGAGCGCCTTTTACCTTGTCGAGGGCGGCCAATTCGCGGCTGCCCTGAGGGACTATGGGCGCGTCCTGGCCGTTCATCCTCCCACCGTGTTGCGCGCCTGGCGGCGCATCCTGCTTGCTCTGCTGGGATTGTTCGGCCTGCAGCGCCTCAAATCGCTCTACCTCGCCCGCCGCCGCCAAATCCTGGCCCGGAAAGGATGACCCGCGCATGTCCCGCTCTCTCTCTGCTTGGCTCATCAAAGGCATTGAATACGCCTCCCTGCCGTTCCAGTATCGGCGGCACTTTTGGCCTTTGCTGACGAAATTGCTCACCGACCGCCGTCTGCTTCACGAATTGCCGCGCCTCACTCCTCACCGCCGCTGGTTGCAAGCGATGGGCATCCGCACGGTCATCGACGTTGGCGCCTACATCGGCTCATTTGCCTACGCCATGCGCCTCATCCTGCCCCAAGCCCAGATTTATTCCTTCGAACCGCTTGAAACGAATTACCGCACCCTGATGGACAACCTCGCGCCTCTCGACCGCTTCCGCGCCTTCCAGACCGCCCTCGGCGAGAAAACCGGCGCCATCGATTTCTACCAGGACGATTTCTCCGCCTCCTCCTCCGCCCTCGAAATGGCCGATTTGCACCGCCGCGCCTTCCCGCAGACCGGCCGTCAGGTCAAAGTGACCGTCCCCCTCGCCCGCCTGGACGACTACCTCGACCAAATCGACCTCCAGCCCCCCGTCCTGCTCAAACTCGATGTCCAGGGCTACGAAGCGGCCGTCCTGCGCGGCGCGGCCAAGACCCTCGCCCAGGCGGATTACCTGCTCTGCGAACTCTCTTTTGCCGAACTCTACGCCGGTCAGCCCCTCTTCGACGACCTTTACGCCTTGCTTGCCGCCTCGGGCTTTCGCTTCGCCGGCAGTTTCGATATCCTCCTTTCCCCCCTCGATGGCTCCATCCTGCAGGCCGACGGCCTGTTCATCCGACGGAAAAACGCATGACAACTTCACCATCTTCCTCCCTCTTTGCCCGCTCGCCGGTCCGACGTCTCCTCCTGCTCCTCGTTCTCTTCGCCGCGGCCCTCGCCATCCGCGTCTATGACCTGACCGACGCGCCCCTCGATTTTCATCCCACCCGCCAGGTCTTCACGGCCATCGTCGCCCGCGGCATGTACTATGAGCACCTCGATTCCGCTCCGGCCTGGCAGCGCGAACGCGCCGTCGCCATGTGGAAGTCTGAGGAGACTGAACCGCCCTCCATCGACGCCCTGGCCGTCCTCACCTACCGCCTGATTGGCCGCGAAGACCTCTTCTATCCGCGTCTCTACTCGCTCCTCTTCTGGGTTTTGGGTGGACTGGCCGTTTACTTCCTCGCCCGCGACCTGGTCTCCGTAGAGGGCGCCCTCGTCGCTCTGGCTTTCTACCTCTTTGCCCCTTACGGCGTCATCGCCAGCCGCGCCTTCCAGCCCGATCCCCTCATGCTGTGCCTGATTCTCTTTTCCTGGTGGGCCATGCGCCGCTGGCATCTGACCGATCGCTGGGGCTGGGCGCTCGCCGCCGGCCTGCTCGGCGGACTGGCCATGCTGGTCAAATCGCTGGCCGCTTTTTCCCTGCTGGGCGGCCTGGCCGGCGTCTTTTTCGCCCGCCCGCTGCGCCAGTCCATCCGCCGGGTCAAATTCTGGGTCATGGGATTGCTCATGGCCGTCCCCATCTTGCTCTGGATGTACTACGGCTTCTTCGTCCGGGGGACGCTCGCCACGCAATTCAGCCTGCGTTTCTTCCCCAACCTCCTGGTTGACCCCGTCTTCTACCTGGTCACCGAGGCCAACGTCGAACGCGTCGTTGGCCTCCTGCCCTTGATCCTGGGCCTGCTGGGATTTTTCCTGCTCGAAAGGGGCGAAAAACGTCTCTTCCTGGCCGGACTGTGGGGCGGCTACCTGCTCTTCCTCCTGGTCTTCGCCTACTACTTCATGACTCACGATTACTACCACATCTCGCTCGTCCCCATCGTCGCCCTCTCCCTGGCTCCCCTCGGCGACCTGACCGCCCGCCGCCTGCTCGACCTGAATCCCGGCCGCCTGGCGCGCGCCGCCCTTTTCGTCATCCTGGCCGCCGGACTATTGCTCAACCTGTGGAACCTGCGCCAGACCTTCCATCGCGTCGACTACCGTCCGCAGGCCCAATTTTGGGCCGATATCGGCCGCCTCCTCGATTACGACAGCCGCGGCGTGGCCCTCGTCCAGGATTACGGCTACCCGCTGGCCTACTGGGGCTGGATCAACCCCGCCTATTGGCCGCAGACCGGCGACACCGCCCTGCGCGCTATGGCCGGCCTTTCGGCGCCCGAATTTGCCGCCCAGTTCGAAGAAATGGTCGCCGGCCGACATTATTTCCTCGTCACCGACCTGGAAGAATTCGAGGCCCAGCCGCAATTGAAAGAATACCTCTTTGCCCACTATCCCCTCCTCGCCCAGGGACCAGGTTACCTCATCTTCGATTTGCAGCACCCCCTCACCCAACCTTAATGTACGGAGAATCCATGCGCGTCTCGATTGTCACGCCCTCCTATAACCAGGCTCGTTTTCTCGAAGCCACCATCCGCTCCGTCCTCGACCAGGATTACCCCGACCTCGAATACATCATCGTCGATGGCGGCTCCAGCGACGGCAGCGTGGACATCATCAAGAAATATGCCGACCGCCTGGCCTGGTGGGTCTCCGAACCCGACCGCGGCCAGACCGACGCCATCAACAAGGGTTTTGCTCGTGCCACCGGCGACATCCTGGCCTGGCTCAATTCGGATGACACCTACCTGCCCGGCGCGGTGGCCGAGGCGGTTGCCTTCTTCCAGGCTCACCCGCAGGCCGGCCTCGTTTACGGCGACGCCAACTTCATTGATGAGCAGGGACGGGTCACGGGCCGTTTCCCCGCCGCCCAGACCGACCTCGCCCGTCTCCGGCGCGGCTATGTTCACATTCCTCAACAGGCCAGTTTCTTCCGCGCCGATCTCTGGCGGCAGGTTGGGCCGCTCGATCCATCCTTTTACTTCGCTATGGATTACGATTTGTGGGTGCGGCTGGCGCAGGTCGCCCCGCTCTATTACACCCGCCGCCTGTGGGCCAACTTTCGCCTGCACGCCAGCGGCAAAACGTTCGTCGCCGATGACCGCTGCTGGCCCGAAATGCTGCGCGTCCACTTTCGCGACGGCGGTTCGTGGTTTTCGATTATTACCGCCAAGTATGTGATTCGCAAGGCCGTCGGCCCGCTGTGGCGCTTGCGCCTGAAGATGCGCATGCGCTCGTAGCCTCGCAGGGGGCGTTTTCGTCTCGAAATTGCAACGCAAATGGCAGCCCTTTGGCTTGCCTTTCCGGAGAAAATCGGTATCATTAAACTGTGCGAACCGCCGACTCGCCTTTTGTTGCTGACTGGTTTACCGTTTCCTTGCGCTGGCTGGTGCTGCTGGGGCTGATTGTCTCCCTGGCGCTGGGGGAGAGTTTGCGCGAACCGCCCGCCCTCGTCCTGGCCGGGCTGGCGGCTTGGAATGTCGTTCTGACCCTCTTGGCGGGCCTCAATCGCCGCTTCCGCTTCCACCGCGCCCTCAGCCTGGCGGTCGACGCCGGCGGTGCGGTGATCTTTCTGCTGTCGTCCGCCGGCATTTACAGCCCGGCTTTCTGGATCGGTTTGCTGCCCATCCTCACCGCCGCCTTATATTTCGAAATCGGCGGGGCTTTGATTGCCGCAGCCGGCATTCTGCTCGTCCAAGGGGGGCTGACCGCTCTGCGGCAGCCGCTCTCGCAGGTCTGGCCGGCGCTGACGGCAATCGCTGCCTCGACTCTGCTCCTGGCGGCGGCGTTTGGACTGCTGAGCCGGCGGCTCATCGAATATCTGCGCCGTTCGCGCCAGGAAATGCTCGAAGCCCAGCAGCGGCGTCAGCAGGTCGAGAATGAGCGCCTGCGCGCCATTTACGACCTGACCTCCACGCTGACGACCACCCTCAACTACCAGCGCGTCCTCGACACCGCCCTCGACTTGAGCCTGACAGCCCTGCATTCCCAGTCCGAAGGCGCCGAAAGCGTGGCCGATGACCGCCTGGTCAGCGCGGCGCTCCTGTTCAACGACCAGGAAGTCCTGGAAATCGGTTCGGCCCGCCGCCTGGCCCCCGCCGACCAGCGCATCACCCTGCCGGCGGCCGAAGGCGCCCTGGCGCGCGCCCTGGAGGACGATCAGCCCATCCTGGTCGCCGAAGTCAGCCAGGACCCCGAATTGAGCCGCATCGTCGCTTTGCACAGTTGCGCCGAAGTCTATTGTTTCCCCTTGCGCAGCGGATTTTCCATCTTCGGCGTCTTGATTTTTGGCCACCCCGAAGCCGGTTTCTTCACCGCCGATCGCCGCGAGGTGCTGGATATCATCGGCCGGCAAGCCATGATTGCTATCCAAAATGCCCGCCTCTATCAGGAACTGGTGGACGAGCGCGACCGCATGATCGAGGTCCAGGAAGAAGCCCGCAAGAAACTGGCGCGCGACCTGCACGATGGACCGACCCAATCGGTGGCTGCCATGGCCATGCGCGTCAATCTGGCCCGCCGCCTGCTGGAAAAAGACCCCGCCGCGGCCAATCAGGAGTTGGTCAAAATAGAAGACCTGGCCCGCCGCACGACCAAGGAAATTCGGCATATGCTCTTTACCCTGCGGCCGCTGGTGCTCGAGTCGCAGGGATTGGTGGCGGCGCTGCAAGCCATGGCAGACAAAATGAAAGAAACGTTCGGCCAGGAAGTGCTGATTCAGGTGGACGAGAACGCTTTGAAAGACATCGAAATGGGCAAGCAGGGCGTCATCTTCTACCTGGTCGAAGAGGCCGTCAACAATGCCCGCAAGCACGCCCAGGCGCCCCACATCTGGGTCAATTTTCGCTCGATTGGGCGCGACCTGGCTTTGCTCGAAATCCGCGATGACGGTGTCGGCTTCGATGTCGCCGAGACGATGCGCGCCTACGACAAGCGCGGCAGCCTGGGGATGATTAACCTGCGCGAGCGCACCGAACTGGTCAACGGCCTGCTCCACATCGAGTCGGCCCCCGGCAAGGGGACGCGCGTCCAGGTCGTCATCCCACTGAGCGAAGAGGCCGCCGACCGCCTGCACCACGCCACCCGCCCGCAATATTGAGAGAGCATGCCCGTCGCTGCGAATTTGTATTATTTCCTGCATGAAGATGGCGGTGCAGAAAGACCGCCTCTCATTTTGATTCATGGGGTCGGGGGAAACTATCAATTGTGGCCGCCGGAGATCCGCCGCATGGCGGGTCAGCGCGTCCTGGCCCTCGACCTGCCCGGTCATGGCAAGTCGGAAGGCCCCGGCCTGCAATCGGTGACCGATTATGCTCGCCATCTGGTGGCGTTCATGAAAGCCGTCGGCCTCTACAAGGCCGTCATCGGCGGGCACGACCTGGGCGGAGCCATCGCCCTGGAGATGGCCATCGAACACCCCAAATGGGTGGCCGGTATCGCTTTGTTGGCCAGCGGCGCCCGCCTGCCGGTCGCCTCTGCCCGCCTGGAGGCGGCCGCCAACCCTTCCATGTATGCCGCTCTTGTCAGGCAATTGCAGCAGAGCGCTTTCGGTCCTCAGGCCCCTGAACAGGCCAGGGCTTTGCTGGGGCGAGTGATGGCCGGCACGCGCCCGACCGTTTTTTACGGAGATTTGCTGGCTTGCAACCACCTCGATCTCTCATCGCGCCTCTCCAACGTGCGCGTCCCGACCCTCATCCTGTGCGGCAGCCAGGACCGCACCACCCCCCTTTCTTTTTCAGAAGACCTGGCGAGCGGCATCCGCGGCGCGGCGCTGCAAATCTTGGACGGTGCCGGCCACATGTTGATGCTCGAACAGCCGCGCCGTGTGGCGGGCTTGCTCCGCCTCTTCCTGCAAACCATCCCCTGGCCAGATTGAGCGGTGTTTCGCTGAACGCCCCGCAAGGCGCGGTTGGGGAGGACAATCACCCTTCCAGCGCCATGAGCAGGAAGGGAATGGCTTGTCGAATTGCCTGGGCGCGGTGGCTCAGGCGGTTCTTTTCTTCCAGGCTCAATTCGGCCATCGTGCGACCCATCTCTGGAATCAGGAATAGCGGGTCGTAGCCGAAGCCGTGCGAGCCGCGTTCCTCCGGGATGATTTCGCCGGGACAGATTCCCTCCGTCAGCCAGAGTTGACCGTCGGGGCGGGCGATGGCGACGGTGGCGCGGAAGCGTGCCGTCCACGGGCGGGGGTGACCGGCCAATTGGGTCAACAGGAAGGCGCGGCGGCTGGCTTCGCTGGAGGGCTGCGGGCCGAAGCGGTTCGAGTGCAGGCCGGGCCGGCCGCCCAGGGCGTCCACTTCCAGACCCGAATCGTCGGCCAGCGCCACCAGGCCGCTGGCCTGGGTGAAAGCCAGCGCCTTGAGGCGGGCGTTCTCGGCGTAGGTCTGGCCATCCTCGGTCACCTCCAGCGCCAGGCCCAGGTCGAGGGGGGTGACCAGTTCCAGGTCGAGGCCGGCCAGCAGGGCCTGGATTTCCTTCACTTTGCCGCGGTTGTTGGTGGCGATCAACAGTCGTTTGGTCATGGACGTTTCTGCGCTTTGGAGATTTGTTCGAGACCCCAGGCAGCGTGGGCGCGGACGAGGGGGTCGGCATCCTGGCTGGCCTGGGCGAGAGCGGCGGCGGCCTCGGGGCGGCCGCTGTTGGCCAGGGCGACGGCCGCGTTGCGCAGGTAGCCGCGCCGGCGGGCGCGCTGGACGGGGCTGTCTGCGAATTGGCGCCGGAAGGCCGACGGGTCGAGGCGCAAGGCGGCGATCAGGTCGGGGCGCGGCCGGCCGGGATGGGGGGCGAAGGCCGGGTCCACCTCGAGCGGCGCAAAACGATTCCAGGGGCAGACGGCTTGACAAATGTCGCAGCCGAACACCCATTCGCCCAGTGCCGGGCGCAGTTCGGGCGGAATCTCGCCCTTGTTTTCGATGGTCAGGTAGGAGAGGCAAGCGCGGGCGTCGAGGCTGCGGTCGGGCAGAATGCAGCCGGTCGGGCAGGCTTCGATGCAACGCCGACAGGTTCCGCAGCGGTCGGCCTCGAAAGGCGGGTCAGGCTCCAGGTCTAGGCCGAGCAGGATTTCGGCCAGGAAAAAGGTCGAGCCGAAGCGGGGATGGATGAGGCAGGTGTTCTTGCCGATCCAGCCCAAGCCGGCGCGCTGGGCGAGGTCGCGTTCGAGCAGCGGACCGGTGTCGGTGTAGAGGCGGTGCGGCAACGGACCTCCGCTGTGGGCCTCGATGAAAGCCACCAGGGCGCGCAGCCGTTCGGGCAGGACGAGGTGGTAGTCCTGGCCCCAGGCGTAGGAGGCCACCCGGCCGCGCGGAGTCCCGTCTTCCGGCGGGGGAATCGTTTGCGGCGGCGCGTACGGGATGCCCAGGACGAGGATGGAACGGCATTCGGGCAACAGACGGCGCGGGTCGCGGCGGCAGGCGCGGGCGCGCTCGTCGGCCAGGTAATTCATGGAAGCATGCCGCCCCATCGCCAGCCAATTTTCATAGGCCGGCCAGTGGGGCGGCGGTTCGGGCGTGGTGACGCCCGCCAGCGGGAATCCCAGCCGGCGGGCTTCTTCCTTGATGACCCTCGTCAGTTCGGCAGACACCTCTAGGGCGTGGGGGTGGCGGGAACGACGATGTAAACCGTCAGATAGTTGGGAATGCCGAAGTTGACGCCGCGGTCGTTTTGCATGATGAAGGCGGCAAAGTAGTTGCCCGGCGTGGTGGGAGCGGTCAAGGTGACCGTCAACTGGATGGTGTCGCCCGGCGGGACGGTGTAATACATGTACACCGGTTCGGTGCCGTACCAATCGCCGTAGGCCCACACCAGACGATATTCTCCCGTCCAGGTGCAGGGGCCGACATTTTGGAGTTCCCACGTTTTCTCGAAAGATTCCCCCGGCCCAATGACCGTGCCATCGGGAATGCTGACATCTCGCAGGAGGAGGAAATTGTCGCAAGATTGCTGGGTCGGCTGGCCGGCGGTGCCGACCAGGCGGGTGGGCAGCGGGGTGGGGCTGGGTTGCCCGGCGGCCAGGGTGGCGGTCGCCGAGGGGGTTTGGAGAGCGGGATCCAGGGTGAGGGTGATGGTGGGAGTCGGCGTTTCGGTGGGGATGGCCTGCGCCGTCTGAGTCAACTGGGCATAGGCGGTCTCGATGGCTTGGGTGTAGAAGGCGGACGGGTCGTCGGTAGGGGCGGCCTGCTCGCCTCGGTTGCAGGCAGCCAGCAGGAGCAAAATAGCGGCTGCCAGGAAGCCGAGAAATTTCAGATGATGTTTCATGATAAACCTCCGTGTTCGAAAGAACCTCGTTCATTATATCAAAGTTGGATAGGGTTAATCAGCAGGCCTCGGCAAGTCGCCGAGGCCTGCCGCACGTTCTATCTCGACGCCGGTCTAGTTCTTCTCGTAGGGGACGCCGTCGGCGGCGGGGGCCATGGCGCTGCCTACCACGCCGGCCAGGACGATCATGGTGACGATGTAAGGCGCCATGAGCAGGAATTCGGACGGGATGGGAATGCCCAGGATTTGCAATTTGACTTGCAGCGAGTCGGCAAAGCCGAAGAGTAGCGAGGCGGCAAAGGCGCCGATGGGCGTCCACTTGCCGAAAATCATGGCGGCCAGGCCGATGAAGCCCTTGCCGGCGGTCATGACCTCGTCGAAGCGGCCGACCGAACCGATGGTAAAGTAGGCGCCGCCCAGGCCGGCGATCATGCCGCCGAGGATGACGTTGACGTAGCGCGTCAGGAAGACGTTGACCCCCAGCGTATCGGCCGCCTTGGGGTGTTCTCCGACTGCCCGAGTCCGCAGGCCCCAGGGGGTGTAGAAGAGCAGCACGTGCAGGATGGCGACCAGAATCATCATCAGAAAGACAATGATGTTGTTCTCGAAAAGCACCGGCCCCAGAATGGGGATTTTGGAGAGCAGGGGAATGGAGATGGTGGGGAACGTTCCGGAGTTGTTCAATCCGTTAATGTCTTTTTCGAGGAAGCGCGAGGAGATGAAACTGGTCGCGCCGACGGCGAAGATGTTGATGGCCACGCCGCTGACGATCTGATCGACCTTGAATTTGACCGCCATCAGGGCGTGGAAAGCACCCACCAGCCCGCCCATCAGGATGGCGGCGACCAGGGCCACATACAGATTGCCGCTCCTGGTGCCGACGATGACCGCCGTCTGGGCCGAGATGAGCAGGATGCCTTCGATGCCGATGTTGACTACCGCCGCCCGTTCGCTGATGACGCCGCACAGGGCGGCCAGGGCGATGGGAGTAGCGCGCACCAGCGAACTGCTCAACATGCCGACCAGACTGAAGGAATTGTCCTTGGTGGCCCAGAGAAGAAAGGCCGCCACGAAGGAGAAGGCGACCAGGCCAACGGCCAGTCCGCCAGAGCGGATGCCGCGCGCCATCTGCCAGGCGCCCAGGAAGATGGCTACCAGCGAGAGGACCACTACGCTGGCTTTGACCGGCAGAATCAGGTCGGGAATCACCAGCGCCTGCGTCCGGCCGGTGGGATTTAGCCCAAAGGTAGCCTGTTGCGGCCAGTCCACGCCGCTGCCGAACAGGAGGTAGATGAGCACCCCCGCCAGGAAAAGCAAGAGGCCGGGGATGAGTCGAGATTTGACGAAGGAGGGCGAAATCGGAGCAGCCATAGTTTCTCCAGGTTACTTACCCCAGCCGCGCGTCAGGACGACCTTTTCGGTCTCCAGGGCGCGGATGCGGTAAATCCAGCGGATGATGACCGGTGCGGCGATGAAGACGATCACCAGGCCCTGGATGATCGAAATGATGTCAATGGGAATGCCGGCCATCGATTGCATGCGGGTTGCACCGTTGCGCAGTGCCCCCCACAGGAGCGCCGAGAGCACCACGCCGACCGGATGGCTCTTGCCTAGCAGGGCAATGGCAATCGAGTCGAAGCCATAGCCGGCCGAGAAGCCCTGCCCCACCCAGTGGTCCACGCCCAGCACCTGGGTGGCGCCGCCCAGGCCGGCCAGGGCGCCGCTCAACATCATAACCAGGACGACGTTGCGCGGCACGTTGATGCCGGCGTATTTGGAGGCGTCGGGATTGGTGCCGACCGCCCGCACTTCGAAGCCGAAGGTGGTCTTGAAGAGCAGCCAATAGACCAGCAGGGCGGCCAGCAGGGCGACGATGAAGCCCAGGTTGAGGCGGATCGGGTCGGGGAAGAAGCGCGGCAGGGTGGCGGTGTCGTCGATGACCGGCGTGATCGGGCGGTAGCCGGTCGCTTTCATCGGGCCGTTCAGCAGCCAGTCGCTGAGGCGGAAGGAAATCCAGTTCATCATGATGGTGTTGACGACCTCATGCGCGCCGGTGGTGGCTTTCAAGTAGCCGGGCAGGGCCGCCCACAGAGCGCCCGCCAGCGCCCCGCCCAGCAGGGCCAGCGGCAGATGCAGATACCAGGGCAGATGGAAGGTGTAGCCGATCCAGGCGGAGCCCAGGGCGCCCATCAGGAATTGGCCTTCTGCGCCGATGTTGAAGAGACCGGCTTTGAAACCGATGGCCACAGCCAGACCGGCCAGCATGTAAGGCGTGGCCGCCACCAGACTCTCACTGAGCGGCCAGAAGGCCCGCACGAGGCCTTCGGCCTCGCCGGTGGTGAAGAGTTGCCGAAAGCCCAGGAAGATGCGCTCCGGGCTTCCCAACGCGCCGCTGAAGAGCGCCCCGTAAGCAACGAAGATGGTCTGAAAAGTGAGACCGAGGGCGCCCAGCGGATCCCGGAAGAAGTTGCGATAGGCGGCGATGACGTGGGCGTCGGTCACGACGATGACGATGGCGCCCACCAGCAGGCCGGTCAAAACCGCCAGCAGCGGCATGGCAATCACCTGCCAGGTGCCAGGGCGCCCCTTTTCCTTCTTGTTCTCCTCTTTGCGGGTTGTGATCTTGGTTTCTTTGGCGCTCATGGTCAACCTTCCTAAAAGACGCGTTCAACTTCTTCAGCGGCCTGGACGGCTTGCTCGGCCGCCTCGCTGGGGCGGATGCCGGCCATCAGCAGGCCCAGATACTCCTTGCTGGCCCGGCTGGCCGGGATGATGGCCACGATCTGGCCCTTGTACATCACCGCAATCCGGTCGGAAAGGGCCATGATTTCATCCAGTTCGGAGGAGACCAGCAGAACGCCCGTCCCCTCGGCGCGCTTCTGGATGATTCGGTTGTGGATATACTCGATTGAACCGACATCCAGGCCGCGGGTCGGCTGGGAGGCGATCAGCAGTTTGATGGGCCGCGAGAACTCGCGCGCCACAATCACCTTTTGCTGATTCCCACCCGAAAGCGAGGAGGCCGGGATGAATACGCTGGGGGCGCGCACATCGAATTCCTGAGCCAGGCGGTTAGCGTTCTCGACGATGACTTTCTCTTGCAGCACCATGCCATTGGCAAAAGGCGGCAGGTAATAGGTGCACAACACCATATTGTCATGGATGGGGAAAGAAAGCACCAGGCCGTGTTTTTGGCGGTCTTCGGGGATGTGGGCGACGCCGCGTTCGAGAATCTGGCGCGGCGAGGTCTTGTGAATCGTCTGCCCGGCGATCTTGATCTCGCCGCTGACGATGGGCGTCAGGCCGGTCAGGGCGTAGACCAGTTCGGTCTGGCCGTTGCCCTGGACGCCGGCGACGCCCAGCACTTCCCCGGCCCGCACCTCGAAGGAGACGCCGCGCACGCTCAGGTTGTGACGCTCGTCGCGCACGTGCAAATCCTTGACTTCCAGGACCACTTCACCGGGCTTGGCCGGCTGTTTCTTGACGACCAGCGAGACATCCCGCCCGACCATCATCGAGGCCAGTCTTTCCTGGGTGACCTCCTGCGGCTTGACCGTGCCGACCACCCGCCCACCGCGCAGAACGGTGATTCGGTCTGCAATTGCCAGGACTTCCTTCAACTTGTGGGTGATGAAAATGATGGATTTGCCCTTTTCGACCAGCGTCTTGATGATTTTGAACAGGCCCTCGACTTCTTGAGGGGTCAAGACCGCTGTCGGCTCGTCGAGGATGAGAATATCGGCCTCGCGGTAAAGCACCTTGATGATTTCGACCCGCTGTTGGGTGCCGACCGGCAAGTCTTTGATGTAGGCATCGGGGTCAACTTGCAGCCCGTAGCGTTCGGAGATTTCGCGAATCTTCCCGGCCACCGCTGCCCGGTCGAGGAAGAGTCCGGCGCGGGTCGTTTCCACGCCGAGCATGACGTTCTCGGTGACGGTCATGACCGGCACCAGCATGAAGTGCTGGTGAACCATGCCGATGCCCTGACGGATGGCGTCGTTGGGGCTGTGGATTTCGACTTCCTGCCCTTTGATCTTGATTTTGCCTTCGTCCGGCTTGTAGAGGCCGTAGAGAATGTTCATCAGGGTGGTCTTGCCGGCCCCGTTTTCGCCGAGCAAAGCGTGTACCTCGCCCTGTTCGAGTGTCAAATCAATGTGGTCGTTGGCCAGCACACCTGGGAAGGATTTCGTGATGCCCTGCAGTTCCAGAACGGTTGGCATAAGTTTTACTCCTGACGGGTTCGCGTTGCACCCGATATTATCATAAAGACGTGCAAAAATTCACAATAGACTCGAAAATGTAATGTGCGTCACCGCGGGGGATAATTTCGGAATGAGTGCGAAAGAAGGGCCGGGGAAAGCCCCCGGCCCTGACGTGCAAGAAACACAGATTAGCGGCCAAGAACGCCGTTAACGGTCAGGCTGCCGTCAATCAGTTGCTGCCGGATTTGCTCGATCTCGGCCTTCAGGCTGTCCGGCACCTGGCTGTCGAAGTTGTGATAGGGGGCGATATCCACGCCGCCGTCGGTGATGTCGTAGACGACTGTGCCGCCGGTGAAGTTGCCGTTGACCATATCCTGAATGGTGTTGTAGACGGCCACGTTAATCTTCTTCAGGACGGAGGTCAGAATCACATCCTGATACTCCGGCGCGGTGTCGTACCAGTCGGCGTCCACGCCGATGATGAGGCAGCCGCCGGTTTCCTGGCAGACGGCCGCCGAGCCAAGACCCACCGGGCCGGCGACCGGCAAGATGATGTCGACGCCTTCCTGCATCAGCGACTCGGCGAAGGCGCGGCCGTCATCGGTCGACTCGAAGTTGCCGGTGAACAGGCCCTGGCCCGTGGCCGCATCCCAACCGACCACCTCGACGTTGGTGCCGTGCTGCTGGTTGTAGTATATCACGCCCGCCTGGAAGCCATCCATGAAGATGGTCACGGTCGGGATGGGAATGCCGCCGTAGGTGCCGACTTTGCCGGTTTCGGTCATGCCCGCCGCCAGATAGCCGGCCAGGAAGGCGGCCTGGTCGGTCTGGAACATCAAGCCGCGCACATTCGGAATCTCGACGTCCGAACCGCAGTCGGTGCCGACCACGGCGCCAGGCCAGCAGTCAGGATACGAGTAGTCCACGATGGCGAACATGGTGTCCGGATTGGCGTTGGCCGCCTTGGCCGTGTCCACGCCCAGCAGGAAGCCAACCGTGACGATCAGGTCGGTGTTCTCATCCAGGAACTGCTGGATGTTGCGGGCGTAGTCAGACTGGCCCTGCGATTCCAGGTACTTGCCAGACTGGATCAGGTCGTCATCGAGGGCGTTTTGGACGCCCAGCCAGGCGCTGGCGTTGAACGACTTGTCGTCGATGCCGCCCAGGTCGGTCACCTGGCCGACGCAGTAAACGTCATCCGCGGAGCAATCGACGGCTTGGGGCCCGCAGGCGGAGAGCAACAGAACCGTAGCCAGCAGGACCGCCAGAATGGAATACAGTTTCTTCATTTTCCTTCTCCTCAGTGAATATGGTTAGAATAGGGGTGGGGGGAAAGGCAAACGGCATTTTCTCGGTGCGAATCACCTCCTTTGTCTGACATCAGAATTCCGGTGGAACACCAAGACCAGTATACAACGTCTCGGTGTGCGATGCAAGAGAAACGTCCAGACGAGGGGTTCATGGCAGGACTCCGGTCTGGATGACGCCGGTTCGCAGGCCGTCCAGCAGGGTGAGCATTTCCTGTTGGATTTCCGGGCCGACGAGGGGTGCGGTCTCATGATAGGGCGCCAGGTCCACGCCGCCGGGCAAGAGGCCAGACGGGAAACCGGCCTTGCCGGCCTGGGCCTCGTGGGCGGCGGTGACGAGCAGAATCACCCCCGGCGCGACCTGTTTGACGGCGCTGGTCAGCAGGCGCGGACGGGCCTCCGGCAGGAGCGGATATTGATCCGCCTCGCTGCCGATGACATAGATGCCGCGCGCCGCGCCGCTCAACAGCGCCCCGGCCGCCGTCTGGCCGCCGGCGGCGAAGAGCACGTCTACTTCGCCGTCTATCAGCGTGTTGGCGGTCAGGGCGCCCCATTCGAAATCGTCCAGCGAGCGGCCGGCCTCGACCTCGTTGTGGTAGACGACGACGGCCTCCACGGCCGGGTCGGCGTAGAGGACGCCGGCGCGGAATCCCTCGCCGTAGCGCCGCATGGAGGCCCAGGCATCGCTGCCGAGGACGGCGCCGACTTTGCCGGCGGAGGTCATGCGGGCGGCCAATGCTCCGGCCAGAAAGCCCAATTGGTCTTCGGGAAAGGCCAGGCTGGCCAGGTTGGGGAGCGGCTCGGCTGCGGCGGGCGGGGTCTGGTCAACGCCGATGAAGTAGATGTGCGGGTAACGTTCGGCGGCGGTGGAGGTCGCTTCGGCCAGGTCGCTGCCGACGGTGACGATGGCATCGTAATCGTGACTGGCGAAGAAGCGGATGTTTTCGCCGTAGTCGCGGCGCTCGGCGCTCTCGATGTAGGCAGTCCAATCGGCCATGCCGATGGCGCCGGCTTGCTGGAGGCCCTCCCAGGCGGCCTGGTTGAGGGCGCGGTCGTCAATGCCGCCGGAGGCGGTCACCAGGCCGACGCAGAAGACCTCGGCGCGGGCGCAGTCGGGGGGTGCGGCGCGGCAGCCGGGCAGGAGCAGGCCCAGGGTCAGAAACAGAAGTGCCAGATGCCGCGCCGTGTTCATCGGGATGGTCGGGACTTGTAAACAGAGGCCGGGCGTGTCAGGCGGCCTTGTTGGCGCGCCGAACGCCGAGCATGGAGAGGAAGGCCAGGCTCATGAAGGCGAAACTGAAAATCCACAGCCAGCGGTATTCGTTGCCGAGGGCATCCACCAGCAGACCGCCCAGGGTCGGGCCGAGGACGGCCGCCAGTTGGGAGGAGAAGTAGTACAGGCCGGTGAAGGCGCCGATGCGGCGTTCGTCGCCGTGGTCGTAGACGAGCGGCAGGCTGTTGACGTTGACCAGCGCCCAGAAGGCTCCCGCCAGCACCAGAACGACGGCGAAGAGGAGACTGCCTTTGATGAAGAGGAAGCCTGCCAGGGTGAGGGCCACCAGCCCGATCAGGCCGGCGCGGATGACCGGCCCGCGCCCGAAGCGCGTCCCCAGGAAGCCGGCCGGCAGCGAGAAGATGATGAACGAGACGGTCACCAGGCCGGCGTAGATGGAGGCCGTGCCGGGGCGCATGCCCAGCGAGAAGACGGCGAAGGAGGACAGGCCGGTTTCCAGGGCGTTGAACGCCATGAACCAGAGCAGGATGCTGAGCAGGACGAAGACGCCGCTCTTGTCGGGGTTGGCGAACAGTTCGGCGACGTTCTTGAGGACGTGGGGCTTTTCCGGGTCTTCGCCGCCGGGGAGGCTGCGCGGTTCCTTGACGAACAGCAGGACGGTCGTCAGGGCGATGGCGGCGGCGATGGCGCCGGCCAGGAAAGGCATCAGGCGTGCCAGTTGCGGGGAGGAGGCTTCCAGGGCGTTGAAGAGCATGCCGCTGCCGAAGTAAGCCAGCAGGCCGCCCACGCCGCCCATCAGGTTGATGACGCCGTTGGCCTTGCTGCGATCATCCCGCTCGAACAGGTCACCCAGCCAGGCGATGGTCGGCGAGCGGAAGAGCGCCATGCCGAAGTTGGTGATGAGGATGAAGGTCAGGAGGGCGATGACGGTGGGGGCCAGCGGGACGCAGACGAAGGCGACTAGGGCGACGGGCGCGCCGAGGAGAATCCACATCTTGCGGCGACCAAGGCGGTTCCAGGTGCGGTCGCTGGCGTTGCCGGCCCAGGGGGCGACGAACATGTTGATGAGATTGTCCCAGGTCATGATAAACATGGCCAGGCTGGGCGCCAGCCCAAAGCCGACGATGGTGGGCAGTTGGCGGCCCTCTTCAAGCAGTTGGCGTTCGAATTCGGGGTTGCCGGCCTGCAAGAAGAGCGGGATGTATTGGTTGAAAATCGGCCAGATGATGCTGATGCCCAGGAAACCGAAGCCCAGCAAGAAGGTCTTGCCCCAGGGGAAACGTTTTTTCTCCATGACAGTCTCCTTTACGGTTGAGGGGAATTTTCGTCCTCGCTGCGCAGGCGTTCCAGGAATTGCCGGTCGGCCTGGCTGAGGTCGGCGGTTTGGAGCAGGTCGGGGCGGCGCGCCAGCGTCCGGCGCAGGGATTGTTCGCGCCGCCAGCGGGCGATGCGGGCGTGGTCGCCGGAGAGGAGCACTTCGGGGACGGTCCAGCCGCGGAATTCGGGCGGGCGGGTGTAGTGGGGGTATTCGAGCAGGCCGGAGGCGTGCGAATCGTCGGCGGCGCCGTCGGGGTCGCCGAGGACGCCAGGCAGGAGGCGCGTCACGGCGTCAATCAGGATGAGGGCGGGCAGTTCGCCGCCGGTCAGGACGTAATCGCCGATGGAGATTTCGTCGCTGACCAGGTGCTGGCGAATGCGTTCATCCACGCCCTCGTAGCGGCCGCAAATTAGGGCCAGGCGGGGGTGGGCGGCCAGTTCGGCGGCCACTTTTTGGGTGAACAGCCGTCCCTGCGGGGTGAGCAGGATGACCGGGCAGGCAGGCGCGGGTCCGAGCACGCTTTCGACGGCCGCGAAGACGGGTTCGACTTTCATGACCATTCCGCCGCCGCCGCCGTAAGGTTCATCGTCGGTGACGCGGTGCTTGCCGGCGGCCCAATCGCGGATGTTGTGGACGCGCACCTCGATCAGGCCGCGCTGGCGGGCGCGCTGAAGAATGCTGCTTTCGAGATAGGGGGGAAAAACCTCGGGCAGGAGCGTGAAAATATCAAACTCCATATCGCCCATTCTAGCCGCAAGTGGATTGTCTGACAAGGGCAAAGACAGGGGAATCGCGTTTGATTTGTTGGGGTGAACGGAAGCCCCGTCTCGACCCTGAAGGCCCCGCTCGCCGGAAGGGAACCATCCTTGGTTGGCTCGAAAGACGAAAGGGGGATTTAAAATTATTAAAGCCGTGTTTAAAAATATTGAATTCTCGATATTGACAATTCAAAAAAGTGCTATATAATTTAAATAAGATTGATTGACCGTTCTTCGAACGAAACGGAGGCAGGAGTGAACACATTTCGTTTTGTCTGCTCAGAGAGCAGGAGGGGAAGATGAACGCGACCGTCACCAAATGCCCGGTTTGCGAGGGCGAATTGACCGTCACCCGCCTGCATTGTGACGCCTGTGACATCACTATCGAGGGCCGTTTTGCCAACGGCGTCTTTGCCGGCCTGACCCCCGAACAATTGGATTTCATCGAGACTTTTGTGCGCGTCGAGGGCAAGATGAACCGCATGGCAGACGAAATGGGCGTCTCTTATCCTACCCTGCGCAACCGTCTGCATGAAATCATCCGCGCCCTGGGCTACGAGCCGGGCCGGGACGAGACGCCTGAAATTTCGGACGAGAAGCGCCGCGCCGTGCTCGAACAACTCGATGCCGGCCAGATTTCTGCCGAGGAGGCCATGCGCCTCCTGCAGGGAGAGGAGTGAACCATGCAACAGCAAACCGTTTCTGTTGAGCCCGGTCTTCCCGTCCGCGTGAGCGCCGTTTCTGGCGACCTGCGGGCGGCCGGCTGGGAGCGCGCCGAGGTGATGGCCAAGACCGACGGCGACCGCCTGACCGTGGTCGTCGAGGAAGGCGGCGAGGTGCGCGTCGCCTGCGACGAGAATCTGATTCTCTATTTGCCGCGCCCGGCCGCGCTGACGGTCGAAAGTGTGGCCGGCGACGCCAGCCTGCAGGCCCTGCACGGGCCGCTGCGCCTCGGACCGGTGGCCGGAGACGTGACCATGCACGACCTCGGCCCGCTCGAAGCCGAGACCATCGCCGGCGACGCCTCGCTGCGCAACGTCGGCCCCGTCTCGGCCAAATCCATCTCCGGCGATTTCACCCTGCGCGGCTGCAAGGGCGACTGCGCCATCGAAACGGTCGGCGGCGACGCTTCGCTGCGCGATGTCCAGGGAAACATGCGGATTCAAAGCGTCGGCTCGGACCTCTACGTCCGCAATGTGCGCGGCAGCGTCGAGGTGACGGCCGGCGCAGACATCGTTCTCTATCTCGATCCGCTTCCCGGTCAACACTACCGGGCGACGGCGGGTGATGACATCCTGGTGCGTCTTCCGCCGGAGGCCAATCTCGAACTTCACCTGGAAGCCGGCGAGGCCGAAAATGTGCAGGTGGACATCCCCGGTGTGGAATTGTCGGGCGAATCGAACACCTATGACCTGACGGTCGGCGCGCCGGGGGAGGGCATTGCCAAAATGGACTTAACCGCCGGCGGCGACCTGTTGGTCACCAGCCGGGCCGATGCCTGGGACTCGGCCGCCGAGTTCGGCGTCGGCATGCGCGATGTCTCCGAGTGGGGCATTCCCGACATTCCGCCCATTCCGCCCATCCCCCCCATCCCCCCTGACCTGTCTGAGCGCATCAACCGCCGCGTCCAGGCGGCGATGGAGCGTTCGCGCCAGCGCATCGAGGCGGCCTCCCGCCGGGCGGAAGTCAAAGTCGAGGCGGCCATGCGCCGCGCCGAAGCCAAGGCGCGCGCCGCCGAGGTCCGCGCCCGCCGCGGGCAGGTCAAGATGGAAATCGGCCGCTGGAACTGGGACCTGACCCCGCGCGGCCCGGCCGAGAAGGCCGACCCGGTTACCGAAGAAGAACGGCTGCAAATCCTGAAGATGCTTCAGGAGAAGAAAATCACCGTTGAGGAGGCCGAGAAACTGCTGGCCGCCCTGGAAGGCAAGTAGGACAGGACTTACACACCATGGTATTCAGTTCACCGCCAAGGCGCCAAAGTTTTGTAGAGTTCGCTAAGTGTGCTTGGCGTCTTGATACCCATCTTAGCGTTCTTCGTGTCTTGGCGGTTCGTCCTGCGTAAGTCCTTATAGGACAACCTTTCCAGGTTGTCAAAATCGAGAGAGACAACGTCTTTGCACATCTTCCCGCCTTGTCCCTGTGCCCCTCTTCCCGAAGGAGGGGCCGGGGAACAAGGCAATCGGAGGCTGAAATGACAAGTCAGGAACGTGAACAAATCTTGAAAATGGTGGCCGAGGGCAAAATTACGGCGGAGGAGGGCCTGAAATTGATGCAGGCGCTCGAACAACTCCCGCCCGAGGAGGCCGAGGCGGCGGAAGAATCGGCCGAGGAGGTCGGGGCCGGGGCGGAGTGGCAGGCCGAACGGTCGGGCCTGGAGGCCGAGCCGCGCATCGCCCGCGTCAAAGCCACGGCGCGGCGGCTGTGGCAGATTCCGCTGTGGATTGGCGTGGCCGTGGTTCTCCTGAGCGCCTGGGGCATGTACGCTCTCCTCCAGGGGCCGGGGATGAACTTCTGGTTCTTCTGCCTGATTTTGCCGCTCCTGCTGGGCGTTTTGCTGATGGCGGCTGCCGTCGGCTCGCGCAAGGCGCGCTGGATTTTCGTGGACGTGCACCAGAAGCCGGGCGAGAAGCCGGCCCGCATCTTTCTGGGCTTCCCTCTGCCGCTGAAGTTGATTTCCTGGTTCTTTCGCACCTTCGGCCATAAAATTGACGACTTGAAAGACGCGCAGGTGGACGCGGCCGTCCAGATTCTGGAGACCGGCTTCAGCGGCGAAGAGCCGCTGGTCGTCAACGTGGACGAGGGCGAGGACGGCGAGCGTGTGCGGGTGTACATCGGCTGAGAAGGCGGCCATTTCGAAAGGAGAGTCATCATGGCAACTGCAGAAGAACGAATGAAAATCTTGAAAATGATTGAAGAGGGAAAATTGAGCGCCGAGGAGGGCGCCAAACTCCTCGCCGCGCTGACCACCGGCAGCCGTTCGGGCGGATTGGCCACCGGCGGCGCCAAATGGCTGCGGGTGCGCGTCACCGACCTGCACAGCGGGCGCGCCAAGGCCACGGTGCAGATTCCGCTCTCGCTCATTGACGCCGGGATGAAAATCGGTGCTCATTTCGCCCCTGAAATCGAGGGGGTGGATATGGGCCAGTTGATGAATGCCCTGCGCGCCGGCGTGACCGGCAAAATCATTGACGTTACCGATGAAGAAGACGGCGAACACGTGGAAATTTTCGTCGAGTAACGGTTATCTCGCCGCTGGGCGAAATCAATTTCGCGGTACGAGTAGGGCGAGATTTATCTCGCTGCTGGGCGGAATGAATTCCGCCGTACAAGGAAACCATGTCCAAAAAGCAATCTCTGCTGACTCCCACCCTGCTCATTCTCTTGTTCAGCATGGTGGTCGCAAACATCGGCGGCAACATGTATGGCCCGCTGCTGCCGCTCTACGTCCAGGAACTGGGCGCCGACCTGACCCAGGTGGGCATCTTCTTCACGCTGGCGATGATTGCCCCGCTCCTGTTCCAGATTCTCGGCGGCTGGCTCTCGGATTCGATCGGCCGCGTCCAGGCGATGGCGATTGGCAGCCTGGCCGGGCTGGCCGGTTACCTGGTCTTCGTCGCCGCGCCCTCCTGGGGCTGGCTGCTGCTGGCGATGATGGGCCTCTCGATGGCCTCGTCCTTCGTCGGGCCGAGTTTTCAGGCGCTGGTGGCCGAGCAATCCAGCGAAGAGACGCGCGGACGCGTCTTCAGCATTACGCAGGGCGTGTTCATGATTGTCGGCGTGGTCGGCGCGCCGCTGGGCGGCTTGCTGGCCGACCGGCTGGGATTCCGCTGGATGTTCGCCGTCGCCGCCAGCCTGTATGCCCTGGCGACCGTCATCCGCGTCGCGATGGCGCGCCGCATCCGCCAACAGGAGGACTCCGCCCGACAGGCGCCGCGCCCGGCGCCGTCCTTGACCGGTCTCAAGACCAGCCTGAAGACGCTGGTCGCCCTGATGGTCGGCGGCGGGATTCTCACCTGGATTTTCATCTCCGACGGCGTCAGCGATGTGACCTTCAGCCTGGTCGGCAACCTGTTCCCCATTTACATGAGCGACATCATCGGCATCAGCAAGACCCAACTGGGGCTGTTGAGCGGCCTGGCCTCGGTGGTGACGATGGCGCTCATCGTCGTCGGCGGCTGGATTTCGGACAAGGCCGGGGAACGCGTCGGCATCGTGCTGGGCAATCTGCTCATCGCCGGGGCGCTCTTCACCATGTTGAACGTCCATTCGTTTGCCGGCCTCGTCCCGGCCTGGATTTTGCTGGGCATCGGGCAGGCGCTGGCCGGGCCGGCCTACAACGCCCTCATCTCGAAGGCCGTCCCCAATCACCTGCGCGGCACGGCGTTTGGATTTTTCTCCACCAGCCTGGGCGTCATCTCGCTGCCCGCCCCGTACATCGGGACCTGGATGTGGCAGCGCTTCGGGGCGCGCGTCCCCTTCTACGTGCCGCTCGTGGCCATGCTCGCCATGCTGCCGGTCATCTGGCTCAAGTTCAAACTGCCGAAAAGCAGCGGGAACGGGCAGCCGGCCGAGGGTCCGGCCGCGGCCGCCCAAATGCCTCTCCCAATCGAAACTCAGCCTGTGCCGGAATCGGTTTCGGCGGACTAAAGGATTTCCATGCAGCCTTCAACGACTTCTTCAAAACGTCCCACCGGCTTGGGCGGTTTTCTCATCGTCTGGGCCGGGCAGATTATCTCCATCCTGGCCTCGGGCATGTCGGGCTTTGCCCTGACCATCTGGATGTTCCAGCAGACGCGTTCGGCGACCGCCATGGGGCTGATGCAGGTTTGCTACATCCTGCCCTTTCTGCTCCTTTCGCCCCTCGCCGGGGTGATGGTGGACCGTTACAACCGCAAACTGATGATGATGGTCAGCGACCTGACGGCGGTGACGGCGACGACGGGGATTCTCATCCTGCAGGCGCTCGGCGTGTTGGAATACTGGCACCTGTACGTTGCGGCGGTCATCTTTGGGCTGGGCAACACCTTTCAGTGGCCGGCCTATTCGGCGGCTATCAGCACGATGATTCCGAAGGAGCAGTACGGGCGCGCCAACGGATTGATGTCGCTGATGGAGGCCGGGCCGGGGGTGCTTTCGCCCATCCTGGCCGGGGCCTTGCTGCCGCTCATCGGGTTGACCGGTCTGCTGACCATTGACGTGGCCACTTTCTTCATCGCCATCGGCGCGCTGCTCATCGTCCATGTGCCGCAGCCGGAGAAGACGGTGGAGGGGCAGAAGGAGAGCGGCAATCTCTGGCGGGAGGCCGCCTATGGTTTCACGTATATTTTCCGGCGCCCCAGTTTGCTCGGCCTGCAGATGGTTTTCTTCTTCGGCAATCTGTTCAGCGGTATGGCCTGGACGGTTTTCGCGCCGATGATTCTGCTGCGCACCCACGACAACAGTCTCGTGCTGGGGTCGGTCAACTCGGCGGCGGCCATCGGCGCGGTGGTGGGCGGACTGGTCATGAGCGCCTGGGGCGGGTTCAAGAAGCGCACCCACGGCGTGCTGGGCGGCTGGATTGTGGTCGGCATCTTCACGGCGCTGTTCGGTTTTGGCCTGGGGCCGGCCTGGTGGATTCCGGTCATCGTCCTGCACGAGATGATTGGGCCGCTCATCAACACCAGCAATCAGTCCATCTGGCAGGCCAAGGTGGCGCCCGACATCCAGGGACGCGTCTTTTCGGCGCGGCGGCTGATTGCCTGGTTCACCAATCCGATTTCGCCCGTCATCGCCGGCCTGCTGGCCGACCGCTGGCTGGAACCCGCCATGACCGCCGGTACAACTCCCCTGGCGCGCCTCTTCGGCGGCTGGGTCGGCACGGACCCCGGAGCCGGCATGGCGCTGCTGCTCATCTTCTCCGGGCTGGGGCCGGTGCTGGTCGGCGCGGCGGGATATTTCCTGCGCCCCATCCGCGAGGCCGAGTCCCTCCTGCCCGACCATGATATGCTGGAAAAGATTACAGAACCTGCCGTGTAAGACGAGATTCATTTCGTCACCCTAGAGACGAGATAAATCTCGTCCAACGGGCGATGAGTGGACGAGATAAATCTCGTTGTACCAACTCTTGAAAGGAGCAACCCATGCGAGACCGAATTTTGGAAGCCCTCAAACGCAGCAAGGCCGACTACACCGAAATCCGTATCGAGGAGAAGGAGACCACCCGCGTCGTCTTTCGCGGCCGCGAACTGGAAACTGCCAACGCGAACATTGACAAGGGCGGCATCGTCCGCTGTCTCATCCGCAATAAAGGCTGGGGCGTGGCCACCTTCAACAACCTCGATGACCTGCTGACCAAGGTGGACCAGGCCTATCAGTGCGCCCAGGTCGCCTCCGTGCCGGAGCCGGTCGAACTGGCCGAGGTCGAACCCGTCCAGCAGGTGGTGACCGCCCAGATGGGGCGCGACTTCCGCGATGTGTCGCTGGCCGAGAAGAAGGCCGTCGCCGAGCGTTACAACCAGATTGTCCTCGGCTACAGCGACAAAATCATTGACAGCCAGGCTGCCTACTCCGACTCGTTCAGCCGCCTCATCCTGGCCAACTCGGAGGGGACCTACATCGAGCAGGAAAAGCCCTCGGTCGTGGTCGGGGCGTTTGCCATCGCCCGCGACGGCGACAACGTCCAGCAGGCGCACGAGACGTTTTCCACCACCCAGGGCTTCGAGTACGTGCTGGAGAAGGACGAACTGGCCCGCAAGGCGGCGCAGAAGGCCGTCGAACTCCTGAGCGCCAAACCGGTCAAGGCCGGCGTCTATCCGGTGGTCATTGACCAGATGCTGGCGGGCGTCTTCATCCACGAGGCCTTCGGGCATCTTTCTGAAGCCGATTTCGTCTATGAAAATCCCAAAGCCCGCGAGATGATGACCCTCGGCCGCCGCTTCGGCAAGGGCCTGCTCAACGTCTTCGACGACGGCTCCATCCCGAACCTGCGCGGCACCACCCTCTACGACGACGAAGGCACGCCCGCCCGCCGCAACTGGCTCATCCGCGACGGCGTGTTGGTCGGCCGCCTGCACTCCCGTCAGACCGCCGCCAAAATGGGCGAACAGGCCTCCGGCAACGCCCGCGCCATCAACTACCGCTTCGCCCCCATCGTCCGCATGACCAACACCGCCATTGACAACGGCACGACCTCCTTCGAGGACATGATTAAGGACATCGAACTCGGCATCTACGCCTGCGACGCCTACGGCGGCCAGACTCAGTTGGAGAACTTCTCGTTCAGTTCCGGCTACGCCTACATGATTCGCAAGGGCCAGATTGCCGAGATGGTCAAGGACGTCATCCTGGCCGGCAACCTGTTCACCACCCTCGACAACATTGACGCCATCGGCAATGACTTCAAATGGCTGAACACCGGCGGCGGCTGCGGCAAGGGCAATCAATACCCTCTGCCGGTCGGCATGGGCGCGCCCCACATCCGCATTCAGAACGTCGTCATCGGCGGCGAGTAGGAGGCAATCATGGACATCCTCACCCACCTCAAACCCCAGGCCGAGCAGTTCGAAATCCTCGACCTGCAGAACGAAAAGACCACCGTTGAGTACGAAGCCAATCAACTCAAGACCTGCACCGTCGCCGAGACGAAAGGGACGGCCGTGCGCGTCATCCGCAAGGGACAACTCGGCTTCTCGGCCTCGACCGACCCGGCGGCGCTCGAAAAACTGGCCGCCAATGCCCTCGAATCGGCTGCCTACGGCGACCCGGCCCCGTTCTCCTTCGCGGACCCGCGGCCTGCTCCCATCGTCCGCACCTTCGACCGGACGGTGGCCGATCTGCCCATCCCGCGCCTGGTCGAAATCGGCCGCGAAATCCTCGACCTGATTCTGCCCGTCGAGCCGAACGCCCGCTGCAACGTCGTCCTGGAGCGCAGCCTCGTCTCAGCCTCCATCCGCAACCAGAAGGGCCTGGATGTGGCTTTCCGCACCTCGCCGTTCTCCATCGGGGTCGAAATTGACCGCATCGAGGGCGATGACGTGCTCATCCTCTACGACCAACTCGGCACGACCATCTGGCAGGACGACTATCTCGATTTCGTCCGCCGCCTGGTGCAGAAACTGGAGCGGGCGCGCACGATTACCACCATCAAGCCGGGCAAAATGCCGGTCCTGTTTGCCCCCACCGGCACGCTGGCGCTCGGTCTGCCGCTCAGCGAGGGGCTGAACGGCAAGGAAGTCTACAAAGGCACCTCGCCAATGCGCGGAAAGGTCGGCGAGAAACTGTTCGACGAGAAAATCACCATCGTGGATGACGGCACGATTGACGGCAAGTTCGCCAGCGCCTCCTACGATGACGAGGGCGTGCCGCACCGCCGCAACGTGCTCATCGAGCGGGGCGTGCTCAAGGGCTTCATCTACGACCTGAAAACGGCGGCCCAATCGGGGGTCGAGAGCACCGGCAACGCCTCACGCGGCGGCCTCTTTGCCCCGCCGCAGCCGTCGTTCACCAACTTCATCATCCAGCCCGGCGAGACGCCGCTTCAGGACATGCTGGGCGGCATAGACGAGGGCATCCTGGTCGAAGACCTGCTCGGACTCGGCCAGGGCAACATCCTCTCCGGGGCGTTCTCCAACCCGCTGGCGCTGGCCTTCAAAATCGAGAAGGGCGAGATCGTCGGGCGGGTCAAGGATTTATCCATCGCCGGCAACATCTACGACCTGCTCAAGGACGTGGCCGCCGTCAGCCGCGAGGCGCAGTGGGTTTACAGCACGTTCTACGCCCCGTACATTCTCATTCCGGAGATGAATGTGGCGGGGAAGAGCCAGTAGGCGGTGTTCAGTGTTCAGTGTTCAGTGAGCGGAAAAGCCGGCCCCGGGGACATGCTCCGGGGTCGTTGCTTAACTCGATTTACCCTCATCTCATCATACTCCATTAACGATAATTCATTCACCATCTAACCATTTCCCACCCTCTTCAACAGCAGCGGCCCCAGCCGGTCAATGAGCCAGCCGAAGGCCAATTCTGCCCAGGGGACAACCCGCAGCCAGTCGGGGACGTAGATGACCCGGCGCGGGCGCAGCAGCAACTTCCAGATTCGCCAGGCCACGTGGTCGGCGCTGACGCCGATGTGCTCGGTCGGGACGTGGCCGCCGTTTTCCTGCCGGAGAGCCGCCTCGCCGAATTCGGTCCGCACCGGGCCGGCGCGCACCACGCTGATGTGGAGGGGCGTGCCGGTAAACTCGCGGTGCAGGGCGGTGGTGAAATTGTCGAGGAAAGACTTGGTCGCCCCGTAAAGCGCCACGCCCTGGCTGGGAATGCTGCCCGAAATTGAGCCGACGTTGACGATGTGTCCGCCGCCGCGCCGCCGCATGGATGGTAGAAAGCCGAGCGTCAACTGCACCACCGCCTCCACATTGACCTGGAGCATCTCCCAGGCCGTCTTCCAGGGCATCTGGTGGCCGTAACCGTACCAGCCGAGGCCGGCATTATTGATCAGCACATCCGCCCCGCCGAAGCGCCTCTCCACCTCGGCGAAGAGGCGGGCGCGCTCGGCCTCCTGCGTCAGGTCGGCGGCGATGGGGTGCGCCCGGCCGCCGGCGGCGTGGATTTCCTCCGCCAGCGCATCCAGGCGGTCGAGGCGGCGGGCTGCCAGCACCACCTGCATCCCCTGCCGCGCCAGCCGCCGCGCTGTGGCCGCCCCAATGCCGGAGGAGGCGCCGGTGATGACGGCTACTTTACCCTTCCAAATCGCGTTCTCATTCATCTTTTCTGTGTAATTTGTGGCTAAACTTCCGCCCGTCCCCGCCGGTTCTCGAAGAACCAGCGCACGGTGTCGGCAATCGTCTCGAACATCGGGCGCGGCCGAAAGCCCAGTTCGCGCTCGGCCTTGCGGTGGCTGATGTCTGAGTTGCTTTGCAACACCTCCAGCGAGTAGGGCGTAAAGCGCGGCCTGGTCTTCGTGCGCCGGTAATACCAGGGGGTGAACTTCGCCGCCGCCTGGGCCAGCGAGAGCGGAATTTTGATGCTGGCAAACGCCCGCCCGGTCACCTCGCGCACCGTCTCCAGCAGGTAGCGCACCGAAATCTTGTGCCCGCCGAGGATGTAACTTTCGCCGCGCTGGCCCTTCTCGGCGGCGGCAATCATCCCTTCGGCCACGTCGCGCACGTCCACGAAGTCGTAGGCGCCCTCGACGTAGAACATCGGCCTGGCCTCGGCCGCGCTGCGGATGACCTCGCCCATCTCCGAGCCGCGGAAGTCGTACGGGCCGACGACGCCGGTCGGGCAAACGATGACCGCGTCCAGGTCGGTTTGCGCGGCGTGCTGGACCTCGAGGCTGGCCGCCGCTTTCGAGCGGTCGTACTCCCCGTAGGGATTGTTCGGGTCGAAGCCCAAACTCTCATCAATCATCACCCCGTGCGGGGCGCGGCGGATGGCGTGAATCGAACTGGTGTAGAGCAGACGGCGGATGCCCTCGCGCCGCGCCGCTTCGAGCAGGTTGCGCGTCCCCTCCACGTTGACCTTCCAGACCAGCGGCTGATGCCCCGGCAGGATGGAGATGAGTCCGGCCAGGTGGTAGACCGTCTCCACGCCGCGCAGGGCGAGGCGCAGGGACTCGGGGTCGAGCACGTCGCCCTCGATGCGCTCCACTTCCAGCCCGTCCAGCGAGGAGGTGTCCTCCCCGCGCCAGACCAGGGCGCGGACGCGTTCGCCGCGCTCCAACAGTTTGCGGACGAGAACGTTGCCAATGTGGCCGGTTGCACCGGTAACGAGATTCATAAACTGCTCCTGTAATTTGTTCGTAGGGCAGCCTTTCCAGGCTGTCCGGGACAGGCTGTCTGTGACAGGCTGGAAAGCCTGTTCTACGTCTGTAGCACAGCCTTTCCAGGTTGTCTGTGACAGGCTGGAAAGCCTGTCCTACGTCTGTGGCACAGCCTTTCCAGGCCGTCTGTGACAGGCTGTCTGTGACAGGCTGTCTGTGACAGGCTGGAAAGCCTGTCCTACGTGGCCAAACCGTTCATCAAAATTTTTATGCTCTCCTCGCCGATTTTCTGCCAGTCGGCGCCCTGTGGGTCGAGCACGCCTTGCAGGAACAGGCCGACTGCCAGCGAAAGGATAACCTGGGCGGCGGCCTGGGGGTCGGTCTCCGGCTTGAGCGAGCCTTCGGCGATGCCGTCGGCTACCAGGCGGGCGAAGTACTGCCGGTAATGCCGGTAGGGAGCGATGGTCGCCTGCCAGACCGTTTCGTCGCGGCTGGCCTGGGTCCAAAACTCGAGGAACATCGGCAGGCGCTCATCGGCGGCGGCGAAGATGGCCGGCAGGAGGCGCGTCATCTCGACGAAGGTCTCCGGCACGCTGGCCCGACGCATGGATTCCAGCCCGGCGTCAATGGTCTTCAGCCAGCCCTCCAGCAGGGCCAGGAAGACGGCCTGCTTGCTGGGGAAGTGGTGATAGAAGGCGCCCTTGCTGACGCCCGCCTCGGCGCAGATTTCGTCCACGCTGGCGGCGTTGTAACCGGAAATGGCAAAGCGCCGCACGGCGGCATCGAGCAGGTGGGCGCGGGTCTCTTCGCTGCGCTGTTGGGGCATGAGGGGGTCTCCTGTTTGGGTATCGGCGGAAAAACAAACATACCGACTGGTCGGTATGTTTATCATAACAGACACTTGCGATGGAGGAATTAAAAGCGGGTGAGAATTTGCCGACGAAATTGCAAGGTCGGTCGAGGCGCGGTCAGTCGCAGCCGAAATCCTGACGGTATCGTTCCCGCAGTTCGGCCAGGCTGACCCACCGGTCGTTTTCGCGGATGTACCAGTGCTGCCAGCCGTTGCACGGCGCGCCGCCCATATAATGGCTGCCAGCGGCGTGGATGCTTCCCTCGAAGCCGTCTTCGGCGCGCAGACGGCCATCGGCTTTGATGACGGCGGAACGCGCCGGATCTTTCATGAAGAACAGCGTTTGGCCGGCTTGCAGGAGGCCATGTTCGAGCAGGGAGGCAAAGGCCACGCGTGGCGCTGTTCTGCTTCGGCCGCGCACGTCGAAGACGGTCGGGGCGAACGGTTCGGGTTGTACTGCCTCGATGCGCTTGCGCGCCCATTCGATGTAGCGGGGTTCCTTTTCGATGCCGATCCAGCGGCGGTGCAGACGTTTGGCCACCACGCCGGTCGTCCCGCTGCCGAAAAAGGGATCGAGGACGACGTCGCCGGGGTTGCTGGCAGCGAGCAGGACGCGGTAGAGCAGGGCCTCCGGTTTTTGGGTCGGGTGCGCCTTTTCGCCGTTCTCGTCCTTGAGTCGCTCCGGACCGGTGGCCAGGGGCAGCAGCCACCAGTCGGAGCGCATCTGCTTTTCGTCATTCAAGCCCTTCATGGCGTGATGGTTGAACGTATATCTGGCTTTCTTGCCGGTGCTGGCCCAGATGAGCGTCTCATGGGCGTTGGTGAAACGGACGCCGCGAAAGTTCGGCATCGGGTTGGTTTTGATCCAGACGATGTCGTTCAGAATCCAGAAGCCCAGGTCTTGCAGGATGGCGCCCACCCGGAAGATGTTGTGATAGGAGCCGATCACCCACAGGCTGCCGGTCGGTTTCAGGAGGCGCTTGCAGGCGGTCAGCCAGCGGCGGGTGAAGTCGTCGTAGGCCGAGAAGGAGTCGAAGCGATCCCACTCGTCCTCGACGCCGTCCACGCGGGTCATGTTTGGGCGGTGAAGTTGACCCTGCAATTGCAAATTGTACGGCGGGTCAGCGAAGACCAGGTCAATGGATCTCTCCGGCAGGGTATTCATCACCTCGACGCAATCCCCGGCCAGGATTTGATCGAGAGGCAGATTCACCCTCATCTCCGGCCTTTCACATCTTCCCCATCAGCGCCCGCAGGTAGGTCTTGACCTTGACCGGCTGCCCCGACAGAAGTGCCTGGGCGCGGAACATGCCGGCCACGGCGCGGACGATGAGCACGGCGGTCGCGGCCAGCAGCAGGGCCGCCAGCGGCGGCTGCCACCAGACCACCCCGCCGACCGAGAGACGCGCCATCATCGCCACCGGCGCCGAGAGCGGAAACAGGCTCAAGCCGGTCGCCAGCGCGCCGTGCGGATCCTCGGCGAAGACCGTGTTGCTGAAGAACAACGGCACGATGAGCGGCAGTAGGATGACGAAGGTCACCTGCGAGGCCTCGCGCAGATTGGGCGCCAGCGCCCCCAGCCCGGCCATCAAACTGGCATAGACGGCGTAGCCGAGCAGGAAGAAGACCAGTCCCCAGGCCAGAAAGTCGGGCGGCAGACGAATTTCGGAGGGCAGGTTGAACGTCCGCCCGCTCAGGTTGAGTAAAACGTAGGTCGTGCCGCCCCACAGGATGGTTTGCAACAGGCCGACGACGCCCAGGCCGATGATTTTGCCGGTCAGCAGTTGACGCGGCGAGGCCGAGGTCAGCAGGATTTCCATGATGCGGTTCTCTTTTTCCTTCGAGACGCTGTTCATCAGCAGCGTGGCCGCGCCGATGATGAGGATATAGTAGAGCAGCGTGACCGTGTACGGCACCCACATCGTCATCGGGTTGTCAGCATCAGCGGCGGGGGCCGGGGCGAGGGAGATTTCGTCCACCTCCTGCGGCCCCTGGATGAGGTTCACCAGATGCCAGTCGCCGCCGGCCAGGTTGACCTGCACCACCCAGGTGAACAGGTCCGATTGGGCGCTGTCGCCGGCCAGGGGGTTGAAGTCCGGGCGGATGTAGCGGATTTCGCCGCGCTGGATGTAATCGGCCGGGACGACGTAGTAGGCGGCAATTTCGCCCGCTTCCAGCGCCCGGCGGGCGGAGGCTTCGTCGGGGTAGGCGATAAACGCGCCGGACGGGACGCTGGGCGGAATCTCGCGGATGAGGCCGCTCTGGTCCACGTAGCCTTCGGGGCGCGTCTCCTGCGGGCCGAGGAAGACCTGGCTGAAGGTCTGCGAGGCGGCTTGGTTGCGGTTTAGCCCGCCGATGACGCCGAAGACCAGCCCCGCCACCAGCGGCAGGCCGAGCGTGGTCAGCCAGAAGGACGGGCGGGAGAGCAGGGTGACGATTTCGTTCTTGAGGATGGTCAGGGTTTTGCTCATGGAGTCATCCTTTGGTCCTTCGTGTTTAATATCCCTTCCCAAACACCTCGCGCAATTTGAGCCGCTTGCCGTAGCGCAACATGCCCAGGCGGAAGATGCGTCCGGCCAGCCAGAGCGACCCGGCCGCGGCAGCCACCTGCACGGCCGCGCTGAGGGCAATCTGCCAGGCCGGCAGGATGGTCATCCCGTCGCGGATGAGAATGGTCAGCGGCGCGGTAAACGGGAGCAGGCTGAGGGTCACCGCCAGCGGCGAGTTGGGGTTGGTCATCAGGGTGAACATCAGCATGTACGGTATCCAGACCGGCATGACGAGAATGCCGAGCACCTGCTGGCCCTCGCGCGCCTCGGTCACGCTGGCGCCGATGGCGGCGGTCAGGGCGGCGATGGTCACGAAAGAGGGCAAAACCACCAGCAGGATGAGCCAGAGCGTCTGCGGGGCAATCTGCACGCTGCGCAGGAACTCCAGCGAGGCGCGGCCGAAGACGACAATCAGCACGCCGAACAGCACCCAGGTGACGATTTGCGTCAGGCCGATGGCGATGTCGCCCAGGATTTTGCCGGCCATGAACTGCCCCGGCGAGACCGAGGTGACGATGACCTCCATCGTGCGGTTTTCCTTCTCCTCGGTCACGGCCTGCATCAGGTAGCCGCCGGTGGTGAACATGGCGATGATGAAGGCAATGCCGATGAGCATGGGCAGGATGAAGTTGAGGATGGTGTTTTCGGCGGCGACGCGGCTGCCATCAGGCGAGAGGATGACCACCTCGCTGCCCTCCAGCAGACGGTTGACAACCGCCGGGTCGAAGCGGCGCAGCAGGTTGACAGCGAGGAAATCGTAAAACTGCCAGCGCGCCGGACGGCTGATTTTGTCGGTGTAGACGGCGGTCAGACGGCCGGCGGTCTCATAATCGGCGGGGATGACGTAGTAGCCCTGAATCTGTCCCGCCTCGAGGGCGGCGCGGGCCTCGGTTTCCGTCTCGAAGGGCAGCAGCGGCACCGGCTTGTAGGGCTTCTCCGGCTCCGGACCCGGGAGCGGGTCGGCGAGCAGCCCCGACTGGTCCACGTAGCCGAGAGGGGTGGTGTCGTTTTCCATGGAGAGTAGAAGAAAAGCCAGCCCCACCATCGCAAGCCCGAGGAGCGGGATGCTCAGCATGCCCAGCAGGAAGCGCTTGGTGAAGACGTGGCGTTTGTATTCGTGGAGGGCAACGCGCAGGAGTTTGGTCATAGGTATTTCTCCGGCAGCGTCACCGACTATTCTGCGTCAGGCTGAAAGCCTGACCTACCCTGCACCACGCGGATGAAGATTTCATCCAGGGTGGGCAGGGCGATTTCGAAGTGCTCCACGGGCACCTCGCGGCGGACGAGTTCGCGCAGGACCTCCTGCGGGCGGACGCCGGCGCGCAGGTGCAGTTTGACCGCGCCGTTAGCCGGCTCGACGCGTTCCACGCCCTCCAGAGCGGGAATCCCGTCCGCGCCTTTGACCAGGACGGCGTTGCCGGCGAACTGACGGCGCACTTCGTCCAGCGCGCCGTAGAGCATGACATGGCCGTGGTCAATCAGCACGATGCGGTCGCAGAGTTCCTCCACCAGGTGCATCTGGTGCGAACACAGGACGACGGTCACGCCCGCCGCGCGCTGCTCGCGCAGCAGGTCTTTAATCATCTGCGTGTTGAGCGGGTCGAGGCCGGAGAAAGGCTCGTCTACGATGAGCAGTTCGGGCTGGTGCAGGAGGGTGGCGATGACCTGCGCCTTCTGCTGCATGCCCTTGCTGAGTTCTTTGACCTTCTTGTGTCTGTGAGCAGCCAGGTCGAAGCGTTCCAGGTAAGTGGCGGCGCGGCGCTTCACTTCGGCCTCGCTCAATCCTTTCAGCGAGCCGAGGTAGGCCAGGCAGCGTTCGAGCGGGATGTCCTGGTAGAGGCCGCGCTCTTCGGGCATGTAGCCGATGCGGTCTTTCTTGGCTTCGGTCATCGGGCCGCCGAGGATGGCAATCGAGCCGGAATCGGGCTTGAAAATATCGAGCATACAGCGGATGCTGGTGGTCTTGCCCGCTCCGTTGGGGCCGAGCAGGCCGAAGAGTTCGCCCTTCTCGACCGAGAAGGAGACATCGTCCACGGCCTTGACCGCGCCGAAAGATTTGGAAACGTGGGAAAGTTCAATGACGGGCATGGGGACTCCTTGAGCCACAGATTACACAGATTTCACAGATTGAAGAAATGCTGCTGTCACAGTGTTGAGCCACAGATTTCACGGATGAGAAACTATTCGCTCTCCAGGAATCGTTTGAGTTGTGTGCGGTAGGTCTCGAAGGCGGCGCGTCCCTCCGGGGTGAGGCGGCATAACGTCAAAGGAATCTTACCGCGATAGGTCTTCTCTATGTTTACGTAACCGGCCTCCTCCAGTTTCGAGAGATGGGCAGAGAGATTGCCTTTGGTCAGGCCGGTCTCGCGCTGGAGGTAGAGGAAGTCGGCGCTCTCGACTGCAGCCAGGATGGCGACGATGAGGGCGCGGGACGGTTCATGGAGCAGGCGGTCCACGCCGACGATGGCGCGCAGGTCATGGCTCATCGGCCGACTCCGCAAGCAGGGGGTTGTTTCGCAGGAAGGCGCGGAAGGCCAATCCACCCGAAACCAACAGCGCCAGGCCCACGAGGATGAAATAGACGGCCATGGCAGCAATGCCCAGGTAGCCTTCCAACGCCTCGGGCGGGAGAACGAGCGGCGAGAAAAGCAGACCCAGCGTCAGCGAAAGCAGGCCGATGACCGCCAGCCGCCGGAACCCAAACGCCAGCGCGCAATAGAGAAATACCAGGCCAAGGAAGATGCCGAGAAAGGAAGCAATCCAGGCCAGGGCGTCATCCGGGCGATGAACCATGAACCACCAGAAGACGGCGATGAATGCCAGCATGATGGTCAACGCGGCCAGGAGCGGCTTCCACATGCCGCGGCGGGTGGTTTCGCGAAATTCCACGTAGCCGGCGCGCGGATAGACGTACTTGCGCTGGAGCGCCTCCACCCCCAGGACGATGACGACCATCCCGACGAGAACCAGGATGCTGGTCAGGAGCGGCGAGGGCGCATTGAAGGCAAGACCTCCCCAGAGCATAAAGCCACCCAGCAGGAGTTCGGTCGTCCCGTCAGCGAACTTCCAGCGCCGAGTCCGGCGGGCAAGGTGAGAAAATTGGTCTTTCATTCTTCTCCCTCCTACGGGGCGGGATTCTGGCGCAGGTAGCCGAGAAGCGTCAGCAGGCCGGAGAGAATCAGCGCCAGCCCTATGGCAGCATAGTAGGCGGAGAGAGCGAGATAATTGCCCAGCCCGGAGAAAGCCAGTCCCAGCCCAGCCAGGGCGCTGAAGACGGCCAGCAGGTAAAAGCGCGGCACGCTCGAGCGCCAGGCCAGAATGGCAAACACAAATGCCAGAAGAAGACCGCTCACCAGCGGCATCACGTCGAGGCCGGCGAAGGGACGCGTCACCAGAAGGGCAATCGCCGCGGCGACCAGTCCGCTGATGACTGCCAGCAGGAGAAGCCGCACGAGGCGCGGCAGAGCGGCGGGACGGCGGTAGGCCACATAGCCGGTGCGCGGGTAGGTCACCCCCTCTTTGATGCGACGGGTGAGCCAATTGACCAACAGGATGCCAAGCGCAAAAACCAGCACCAGCCCTCCATCCACGAGGGCCGAAAATCGAGAGCCCTCCAGCAGTTTTTCGGTCAGAAAATAGAGGCTCAGGAGCAGGCACAACAAGCCGAGGCCGATTTCATAGGAACCGTCCACGTACCAGTATCGGACAGCGCGTCGCTCTGGTTGGGCAAGAGGATCAGGGGTATTCATGGGAATTCCTTTCTGGAAACTGGTTTGTATTGCAAACCTGTTTATATGATACCCCTCTTCTGCCCACTTGTCAAGAGGCAAACGGCCGCGTGTTCTCTTCAGTGCAGCAACATCATCTCGTACAGCGCCGGGCCGGTGAGAGAATCCTGCAATCCGTCCAGTTCGATCTCCAGGCGCAGGCGGGCGTCGAAGCGGAAGTAGTATGGATTGGCTACGAGCCGCGCCAGGCCGCGCAGCCAGGCGGGAAGCGCCAGCAGCAGGCTGGCCGCCTCGATGAGACGCGGCTCCCGCAGCGCCAGGCGGACCTGTTCGCGGCCGCGTGCCCAGGTGAAATCTACCTCCTGCGGGTAGGCGCGTCCCCCCGCGTGGCGGACGAAGCCGCGCGCCGTCATCGTCAGGCAGCGGGCGTCGTCGGCCAGCACCTGCGCCCCTTTTGCCAGCAGAAAGACCGGGATGCGCGTCGCGCCGTATTTCTTGCGGGCGACCTGCTCGACAAAGATGAGCGTGTACTCGCCGAGATGGGCGCGCCCCCAAATCCAATGATCGAGCACCGAGGGGAGCGGCACATTGCCCCAGTTGTGGTCGTGATAGCCCGTGCCGCGCACGGCGTGAGTCTGCCCGTCGTAGGTCAGCGTCCCCTCGACCGTCCCGTAGGGGATGGCGGGCAGCCAGGCAAAATAGTGGTCGAGGTCACCGAAGTAGGATTTGCCCGCGCCGGGCCGCCAGGGCGGGACGAGGCCGCGAAAGGTCAGGTCGGCGGACAGCGTGCGGGTCGCGGCATGCAGGCGATAGGTCCAGGCGCCGCCCGCCTCGCTCCACTTCACCCAACTGGCGCCCAGGCGCACGTCGCAGATTTCTTGGGCGGCGTGAAATTCCCCGGCAGGCGGCAGGTCGAACTCCATCCGTTTGATGCCGTCCGGCGGGGTGATGGTCAGGGAAAGATTGGGGGTCAGTGGCAGGCGCGGGTTGATGATGGGTTTGGTGGCGAAGACGATGACGGCGGTCGTGCCGTCGTCCAAATGCGCATCGAAGTACCACCACTCGAAGGTGCCGCGCACGGGTTCGGCGCGCCGGCCGTCCTCCCAGGGCTGGATGGTCGCGGTCAGGCCGTCGCGGGCCAGGAATTCGGGGCCGACAGCAAAGAGCACGGGCTTGGGCATGAGTCCTCCTGCCCCGATTATACCGCCCCGGCTCAGGCGGCGGCGCGGATAGGCTGTTCGGCCCTTTCGGTCAGGCGATCCATTTCCTGGAACCAGGCCACGGCGGCGCGAATGGCCTGGCGCGCCGGCCGCGGACGGTAACCGAGTTCGGCGGCGGCGCGGGCGTGGCTGATGTGCGAGTTGCTGGTCACGGCGTCCAGCGAGTAGCGCGTCACCAGCGGGTCGAAGCCGAAGAAATCTGCAACGGGTTGCAGGAAGCCGGCGGCCAGGTAGGCCAGCCAGAGCGGGATTTCCAGGCTGGGGCGGGCGCAGCCGAGCGCTTCCCAGACGACCTGCGCGACCTCCCGAACGGTCAGCCGCTCGCCGCCCAGGATGTACACCCGGCCGCTCCGGCCGCGCTCGGCTGCCAGCAGCATGCCGGCGGCCACGTCGCGCACGTCCACGAAATCGTAAGCGCCGTCCACCAGGAATTTGAGGCCGGGGGTCATGTTGTAACGGATGCCGCGCCCGGCTTCGGAGGGACGGAAATCGTACGGACCGACGACTGCCGTCGGGCAGACCAGGACGGCCTCCAAGCCCTGGGCGGCGGCGCGCTGGACCTCGAGGCTGGCAGCCGCTTTCGAACGGTCGTACGCGCCGCGGGCGTGGTGCGGGTCGAAGGGGCAGGATTCGTCCACCACACCCACAGGCGGGACGCGCATGGCATAGATGGAACTGGCGTAAACCAGCCGCCGCGTCCCGGCCTGGCGCATGGCGGCCAGCAGATGGCGCGTCCCTTGCAGGTTGACGCGCTCGGTCTCAGGGTCCGGGCCGGGGGCGAGGCTGATGCGGGCGGCCAGGTGATAGACCGTTTCCACGCCGCTCAACGCCCGGACGAGCGAGTCGCGGTCGAGGAGGTCGCCGGGGACCAGGTCCACCTCCAGGCCTTCCAGCGGGCGCGGCCGCTTGCCCGGCCGGACCAGGGCGCGCACGCGCTGGCCGCGCTGGAGCAGCAGACGGACGAGGACATTGCCGATGTGACCGGTCGCGCCGGTGACGAGAATCATACCGACCTCCACGTGGCGTTTATTGCTATAACCCCGCCGAGAGAAAAGAGGCCCGGTCTCTGGATGGCAGCCCCAAACGATGCAATTGTCCTGACAAATTGGATTCGTGATACACTTATGCTGTTGGTCAATTCTTTGTCCTGGAGGGCGTCGTGAAAAAAGCGCTCGCGTTTTTTCTAAGTCTTGTCGTTCTTTCCCTGAGCGCTTGCGGAGGCGGCGGCTGGCGGCAGGCGCTGGAGAGCCGGGCGCAGACTCTGACCCTGCTGGTCGGTTTCAACGACAGCACTTATGGCCTCTCGGTCGGCGATGATGGTTATCTGTACTACACGGGCGACGGCGGTCAATCTTGGCAGGCAGCCGAGAACCAGTCCATGGGGTTGTATGGGCTGGAAATCGTCGATGGTCAGGTGGCCTATGCGTGCGGGACGGGCAACAATGTGCGTGCGACGACCGACGGCGGGTTGACCTGGCAGGTGCGGGCCAATTTCGGCGCCAGTTTCCCCAACCACTGTCGCTTTCTGAGTTTCGCCGACGCCCAGACCGGCTGGGCGGCGACGCCGACGCTGCTGGGCGCCACCGCTGACGGCGGCCAGAGCTGGAGAGAACTCACTTTGCCGGAGGGGGTGACTGGCATCGCCGCTCTTTCGATGTTCGCACCTGGCGAGGGATTCTTGTTGGACGTTTCGGGGGCGCTCTATGCGACGAACGACGACGGCGCGACCTGGTCGTTGGCCGGGCGGCTGCCGCTGGGCGAGATCACGATCGAGACCAAGAGTTATCCGACCGCGGCCATGCGCTTCCAGAATGCCAGCAGCGGGATGGTCGTCCTCGCGGCGATTGTCGGCGGGGCGGGGCAGGTGACCGCCTTCCATACCGCCGATGGCGGCGCGACCTGGACGCAGGAGAACACGCCAGCGCCGTACGGCGCGCTCTATTTGAGCCGCGACGGGCGCTATCTGACCGTGCTGACGCCGCCCAGCGCTATCACGGTCTGGGAGTACAAGTGAGTTGAAGCCGGCGCGTCCTTAGATTTCCACCCCCAGCCACAGGCGGATGAGGTAGCCGATGCCGAAACTGAAGGCCGCCACGCTCAGGCTCAGGCCGGCCATCTCGGCGAAGCGCTTGCGGAAGGGTTCGTCGCGGGCGACCGAGATGTAGTAGTTGAAGGCGGCGATGATAAGCACGGCTGTGGCCAGCGAGATGGCCAGGTCTACGTAGTAGTTGTGGAAAAGCAGGTAGGGCAGAATCAGGAGCGCCACGGTGATGACGTAGGCGATGCCGGTGTACACCGCTGCCCGGACGGGGTGCTTGCCGGTGTCCTCCGAGCGGGTGGAGAGGTACTCGGAGGCGGCCATCGAAAGCGAGGCGGCGATGCCGGTGATCAGGCCGGAGAGGGCAATCAGGTTGGCGTTTTGCAGCGCCAGGGTCAGGCCGGCCAGGGCGCCGGTCAATTCCACCAGGGCGTCGTTCAGCCCGAGGACGACCGAACCGGCGTAACGCAGGCGTTCCTCGTCGAGCATGGCGATGAGTTTCTCCTCGTGGGCATCTTCATCGTGGATGAATTGCTCGATGTTGGGGATAACCTCTGCCAGTTGGCCGTAATTGGCCTGAGCCGATTCTTCGCCGCGCTCCATCAGTTTGACGCCAAAGGTGAAGCCCAGGACGCGCCCGATGAAGGTGTATTTCCAGATTTTCCACCAATCCGGCTTGACGTCGCGGCCGGTGTAGTGCTTCCAGCCGTGGTAGTGGTGCAGTTCATCGGCGGCAATCTGCTCCAGGATGGCGGCGTTTTCGGGCGACTTGATTGTCCGCGCCAGGCGGCGGTAGATGTGGTGCTCGGTCACCTCGTTGCGTTGGAAGGTCAGCAGTTGTTCCATGATGGGAGCGGAAATTTCCATGGTCATTTCCTTTCTCGGCGCGCCTCTCGATACTCCCGCACCTGCGCTTCGAGCCACGTCAGCCAGGCGGGAAGGCCCTCGCCAGTGCGGCAGGAGAGTTCGAATTGCACCACGCCGGGGTTGAGCACCTCGATGCCTTGCTTGAAATAGTCCATGCGGAAGGGGACGTAGGGCAGCAGGTCAATTTTGTTGATGACCACCGCCTCCACGCCGCGATACATGCCGGGGTATTTGTAGGGCTTGTCGTCGCCTTCGGGGATGGAGGCGACCAGCACGTTCTTGTGCGTCCCGAGTTGGAAACTGGCCGGACAGACCAGGTTGCCGACGTTTTCGACAATCAGCAGGTCGAGGCCCGAAAGGTCAAGTTGGGCGAGGGCCGATTGGACCATCACGGCGTCCAGGTGGCAATCGCCGCCGGTGTTGATTTGGACAGCGGTCGCGCCGGCAGCGCGGCCGCGGTCGGCGTCGAGGCTGGTGGCGATGTCGCCGTTGATCATGCCCAGACGCAGTTTGCCCTCCAGGCCGCGCACCGTGTGTTCGATGAGGGAGGTCTTGCCCGCACCGGGCGAGGCCATGATGTTGATGGCGAAGACGCCGGCGGCGTCGAGCCGGGCGCGGTTTTCGAGTGCCAGGCGGTCGTTGGCCGAGAGGATATTTTCGACGACAGGAACGCGTTGCGGCATAAAAATTCTCCTATTCGATGTCAATGGCTTCCAGTTGCAGTTCGTCCCCCTGCCGGACTCGAACGCGGCTGCCGGCGCACTGCGGGCAGACGAGTTCCTCGCTGGTTGGCTGATAGACCTGGCCGCAATCCAGGCAGGTCAGTTCAACGGGGACGCGCCGGAAGTGAAGGGTTGCGCCCTGAGCGATTGTGCCCTCGCTGATGATGTCCCAGTAGAATTGGACCGAGTCATCCACGATGCTGGACCACTGGCCGATGACCAGGTACAGGTCGGTGATGCGGCGGGCGTTGCGTTCTGCGGCGTGGCGCAGGGCGATGTCGAGGACGCTTTGGGTGACGGCGAGTTCGTGCATGAGAGGCCTGAGGCGTCCCCTATTATACAGCAATCAAATTCACGGACCCGTTCCCTGTGAGGGAATGGGTCCGTGAGGGTTTTACGGCAGCCAGCAGCACAGCACCAGGTCGCGGGCGGCTTTGACCTCGTCCATGCGGCCGAAGGGGGTCTTGCCTGCCCCCGGCAGGGGGTGCGGGGCTTCTTTGAGCAGGTCGGGCTGGGTCTTGGCCTCTTCGGCAATCTTGATGAGCGCCTCGGCGAAGGCATCCAGGGTCTGCTTGCTCTCGGTTTCGGTCGGCTCAATCATCAGCGCCTCGTGGACGATGAGCGGGAAGTAGTTGGTCGGCGGGTGGAAGCCGTAGTCCATCAGGCGCTTGGCGATGTCGAGGGCGCGCACGTCGGAGCCTTCCACCTTGCCCTCGGCGACGAATTCGTGCATGCAAATCCGGTCGTAGGGGACGTGGAAGGTGTGGCGCAGGCGCGCCAGCAGGTAGTTGGCGTTGAGGACGGCGTTTTCGGCCACCGCCCGCAGACCGTCTGGCCCGTGCATGGCGATGTAGGTGAAGGCGCGGACGAACATGCCGAAGTGACCGTGGAAGGCCTTGACGCGGCCGATGGTCTGTTTCGGCTCCATGAAGCCGTAGAGCGGGGGCATCTCGCCGTCGCCCTCCTCGATGACGCCGACGAGGGGGCTGGGGAGGAAGTCGGCCAGGTGGGCCGCCGCGCCCACCGGACCCGAACCCGGGCCGCCGCCGCCGTGCGGGGTGGAGAAGGTCTTGTGCAGGTTGAAGTGCATCAGGTCGAAGCCCAGGTCGCCGGGGCGGACGATGCCGAGCAGGGCGTTCAGGTTGGCGCCGTCGCCGTAAACCAGCCCGCCGCAGTCGTGGACAATCTTGATGACCTCTTCGAGGTGCTCATCGAACAGGCCGAGGGTGTTGGGGTTGGTCAGCATCAGGCCGACGACGGTCTCATCGCAGGCGGCCTTGAGGGCCTCGAGGTCCACGTTGCCGCGCGCGTCGGAGGGGATTTGCATGACCGTCAGGCCGCTCATCGCCGAGGAGGCCGGGTTGGTGCCGTGCGCCGAGTCGGGGATGAGCATCTTCGTCCGTTTCGTGTCGCCGCGCGCCCGATGGTAGGCGCGCATCATCAGCACGCCGGTCAACTCGCCGTGCGCGCCGGCCGCCGGCTGGAGGCTCACGGCGGCGAAGCCGGAGATTTCCTTCAGCCACTCCTGCAGGGTGAACATCAGCGCCAGGTTGCCCTGCACGGTCTCGACCGGCTGGAGCGGATGGGTGAAGGCGAAGCCGGGCAGGCGGGCGGTGTCCTCGTTGATTTTGGGGTTGTACTTCATCGTGCAGGAGCCGAGCGGGTAGAAGCCGCCGTCCACGCTGTAGTTGAAGCGCGAGAGGTGCATGTAGTGGCGGATGACGTCCACTTCGGCCAGTTCGGGGAGCGGCAGGTCGGCCCGCAGCAGGGATTCGGGCAGGGGAGCGCGCGGCACGTCCGGGTCCGGGAACGTGACGCCGGTGCGGCCGGGGGAGGAGAGTTCGAAGATGGTCGGTTCGACCACTTTGGGGGTCAGGTTGTCAGTCATGGCTCACCTCCGCGAGGACTTCCACCAGGGCGTCAATTTCTTCTTTGGTGTTCATCTCGGTGACAGCAATCAGCAGGTGGTCTTTGAGGGCCGGGTAGTCCTGGCCGAGGTCGTAGCCGCCGAGGATGCCGTGTTCGAGCAGGTGGGCGTTGATTTCCTCCACCGGCCGCGGGCAGCAGATGGCGAACTCGTGGAAGAAGGGCGTGTCGAAGCAATAGGTGAAGCCGGGGATTTGGGTGATTTGTGCGGCGGCGTAGTGGGCCTTGTGGTAGCACAGTTCGGCCACCTGACGCAGGCCGGTCTTGCCGAGCAGGGAGAGATAGACCGCCGAGGCGAGCGCCATCAGGCCCTGATTGGTGCAGATGTTGGAGGTGGCGCGCTCGCGCTTGATGTGCTGTTCGCGGGCGGTGAGGGTCAGGACGTAGGCGCGCTGGCCGCGGTTGTCGGCCGTCTCGCCGACCAGGCGGCCGGCCATTTTGTGGACGTACTGTTTGCGGGTGGTGAAGAAGCCCAGGTAGGGGCCGCCGAAGGAGAGCGGGATGCCGAGCGGCTGGCCTTCGCCGACGACGATGTCGGCGCCCATCTGGCCGGGGGTTTTGAGCAGGCCGAGGGCAATCGGGTTGGCGGCCACGCAGACGAGCGCGCCTTTGGCGTGGGCGGCCTCGATGAGGGCGGTGTAGTCGTAGATGCGCCCGAAGAAGTCCGGGTATTGGACGATGACCAGGGCGGTGTTCTCGTCAATCAGGGGTTCGATGTGGGCGGCGGTGACCTCGTCGCTGGTGACCGTTTCGGGGGTGTCGCCGGCCAGGGTCAGCCCCATGCCCTGGACGTAGGTGCGCAGGGTGGCGCGGTACTGCGGGTGGACGGCCGGGCTGATGACGACCTTCGTGCGCTTGCCGCGGAACTGGGCATAGGCCAGGTTGACCGATTCGGCCACCGCGGTCGCCCCGTCGTAGTGCGAGGCGTTGGCCACCTCCATGCCGGTCAGGGCGCAGAGGAGCGACTGGTACTCGAAGATGGCCTGCAGCGTGCCCTGGGAGATTTCCGGCTGGTAGGGGGTGTAGGCGGTGTAGAATTCGCCGCGCCGCAGGATGTGGTCCACGGCGGCGGGGATGTAGTGGTGGTAGGCGCCCGCGCCGAGGAAGGAGACCAGGTCGCGCACGGTCTCGTTGGCGGCGGCCAGTTCGGAAAGTTCCGCGGCGGCCTCCATCTCGGTCAGGGCGGGGGGCAGGTTGAGTTTGGGGAAGCGATGCCTGGCCGGGACGTCCTGGAAGAGGTCTTCCACTTTGCTGACGCCGATGGCCTGGAGCATCGCCTCCCGCTCAGGGGGAGTGAGGGGGATGTAGGTCATGGGACCTCCTGATGTGTCATTGCGAGGCGGCGATGTATGCCGCCGAAGCAATCTCCATGCGAGTCGGGGATTGCTTCGGGTTTCGATACGCCCCTGCGGGGCTACTCAACCCTCGCAATGACACATGAACTAATGCGCTCTTTCTTCGCAATACTTTTCGTAGGCGGCGGCGTCCATCAGGCCGGAGGGGTCGCCGCCTTCGATTTGGACCATCCAGCCGGCGCCGTAGGGGTCGCTGTTGAGGCTTTCGGGGGCGTTGACCAGGTCTTCGTTGACGGCGACGACTTTGCCGCTCACCGGGGAGTAGGATTCGGCTGCCGCTTTGACCGATTCAACCGAGGCAATCGCCTTGCCCGGCTCGACCTGCTCGCCCACGCCGACGGTAATTTCGACGAAGACGATGTCGGAGAGTTGGGACTGGGCGTAATCGGTCAGGCCGGCCTTACCGGTGGCCGGGTCGAACCATTCATCGGTTTTGGTGTATTTGAGGTGGGAAGGAATGTTCATTTTGGGGTCTCCTTATAGTTTTTTGAACCGCCAAGGCGCAAAGACGCCAAGGCTGGAAACAGTTCGCCGAGTTTTGAACCGCCAAGGCGCAAAGACGCCGAGAAAAGAATTTACACGGTCAGTATCACACGTTTGATACCTTGTTTCAACACAGGGACATTGAAGTTTATCAACAAGCCGAGTTGAAAGCCTGTTTCAGGTAGGATAACATTTGCGCCTGGTGGATGGGGGCAAGCATCTCGACGGCTTTCAATTCTACCGGTAATGTCTCTGCGACAAGCAAGTCGAGACGGCCCTCTCCGACCGGATGACCGCGGTATTGCACTGCAATCTTGTATTGGCGCTGAAATGGAATTGTTTGAAAACCCAATTCAACGCACATAGCCTCTTCATACACGCTTTCCACGTAGCCTGGTCCGAGAGCGCGGTGAACCGCAATGGCTGCGCCAATGACTTTGCGCGCTAAATCATCGAGTTCTGAACTTGGCTCCCGCAGATTCATGACCGTATTCCTTGGCGTCTCCAAAAATGACTCCGCGTTTTGGCGTCTTGGCGGTTCGAACAGAAAAAGGCGCACGATTCATCATCATGCGCCTCTGTAAAAGACCTGAGAGATTCGTTTAGTCTGTTAGTCATCAGTCTCATCGTCGTCAGTCTCATAGTCGCCAGGCTCCGGCTCAAAGGCTACCCGCCTCTCGACTATCAGACTATCAGACTCCTCGACTATCAGACTCTTCGACTAAACTTGCCCCGTCGGTGTCCCTTGCGATGATAACATCCCCGCAAGGGGACTTTCCAGAGGAATGCGGCGCAGGGTCCTTTTGCCTGAGAGTTTCGCCCGCGCTCGCCAGTCTGCGGGCTTGCCCCTTCGGCGCTCCTTGAGGAGTCTCTTCCCTGTCGCCGTTCGTTTGTCGAGCGTACTCATTGTAAGAGGAAGAGGAACGAGAGTCAAGTTAAAAATGGGACCCAAAGAGAAAAACCGGCGCCTTGTCGCGCCGGTCGGTTTGGAACGGCATGACCTCAAACGCTTGTCAGCGTGCCGCGCACCCAGTCGCCGATGAGCCAGTATTTGAAATCCTGACCTTGATTGGCCTGGATTCCACCTACAATCCCATAAATGACGGCTACCAGGGGCATGGCGGAGATGAGGAGAGCCAGGGGGATGCACAATAGGCCGATGAGCACCGCCGACAAAATGCCGGTCATGGTCCAGGCAATGCCTGTCAGCACGCCGCCGCCCACCCACCAGACAAGTTGAAAGACGAAGGCTTGCATGGATTGGTAAGCCACATAGCGCGAGCGGTCTTTATAGACCAGGTAGATAATCAGGGCTGCAATCGGGCCGGCAAATCCGGTGAACAGGTTGAGCAAAACGCTCAGGTGCGCCAGCATAGCCCATGTGCGCTCATCGGAATTCGACAAAGGGGCCGGGGGAACAGCGGGCGGATAAGATGGTTCTGTCATGGTCATTCTCCTGAAAAGGTCAACTTCACATTGTCTGCAAACACTTACGCCGTCCACGCGAGAAGGTTGCGGGTTTCGGCGGGGAATTTTGTCCCCCGCCTCACCTGTGCCTGCGGCGCAGGCAGTTCATGAAAGCCGGCTGTAAGCCGACCCCGGGGTCCTTTAAACTCTAAAGTGAAACCAATCAAGGCCCGTGCGTGAGCACAGGCCTTGATCGCATTTCTTGCCGAAGTTACACCCAGCCCTGCTTTTTGATGAAGTCCGTGACGACAGGGATGGTCACGTACTCACCCTGGTAGGCCTTGATGCCCCAGTAGATCATGACGAGGAACAAGATGCTCCCGCAGCCAAGCGTAACGGTCGCCAAAATCGTCAGCACAACGGTTACGGCAAGGGATTGGACAGCATGGAATTTCAAGAAGGGGCGGTTCTTCTTGTCCTCCATCAATAGAATGATGATGGCGATAATCGGAAAGAGATACGCCAGTAAAGCCCATAACTTGTCATCCTGGGTAATTTCGGGGGCGATCGGTTGTTCGCTCATCGTTTCCTCCTTTGGATTTTTTAGGAATTTTTGATATTGTACATCCAAAGTGGACAAAAAGCAACCGAATTAACGCCGCTTAAGTACTACTGGCCGCACGCCGGCGCGTTCATCTTTCGGACAAATCGAAGTAAAATCAGGCCATGAGCAACCTTCCCCGCGTTGTCTTCATGGGATCGCCGGACTTCGCCGTCCCGACGCTGGAGGCGCTGGCGGCGCGTTACCCGCTCGTCGGCGTGGTGACCCAGCCCGACCGTCCGGCCGGGCGCGGCGGGACCCTCAAGCCGCCCGCCGTCAAAGAGGCCGCTCTGCGCCTCGGCCTGCCTGTCATCCAGCCGGAGAAACTCCGCCAGCCCGAAGCAATGGCGCAACTGCGCGCCTGGGCGCCCGACCTGATTGTGGTGGCCGCCTTCGGGCAGATTCTGCGCGCCGAGGTGCTCGACCTGCCGCCCTTCGGCTGTATCAACGTCCACGCTTCGCTGCTGCCGCGCTGGCGCGGCGCGGCGCCCATCCAGGCCGCAATTTTGGCGGGAGACTCCGAGACCGGCGTCACCATCATGAAGATGGACGCCGGGGTGGATACCGGCCCGATTCTCAGTCAGCGCGCCCTTCCCATCGCCCCCGATGAGACCGGCGGCTCGCTCTTTGCAAAACTCTCCCGTCTCGGCGCCGACCTGTTGCTCGAAACCCTGCCGCGCTATCTGAGCGGCGAACTCGTCCCCCGGCCGCAACCTGAAGAAGGCGTCACCTACGCGCCGATGCTAAAGAAGGAAGACGGCCTGCTCGATTTCAGCCAGCCGGCTGCGGCGCTCGAACGGCGCGTCCGGGCGATGAACCCCTGGCCGGGGGCCTACTTCGAGTGGCGCGGCGCGCCGCTCAAGGTGCTGCGCGCCCGCGTCGGCCAGGCACAAAGCCCGGGCACGGGAAGCAGGCTGACGGTCGAGGGACGCCCCGCCCTCGGCTGCGGGGAGGGGATTCTCATCCTCGAGGAAGTCCAACCGGCGGGCAAAAAGCCCATGCCCGGCAAGGCTTTCCTGGCCGGGGCCAGGGAGTGGACAACATCACTATCAGACCAGGAGACTATCTGACTATGGACTATATCGCCGCCATTGACCAGGGCACCACCAGCACCCGCTGCATCCTCTTCGACCATGCCGGGAACGTGGCCGCCGTCGCTCAAAAAGAACACGCCCAGATTTACCCAAAGCCGGGCTGGGTGGAACATGACCCGCTCGAAATCTGGCACAACACCCAGGAAGTGGTGGAACAGGCCGTCAGCCGTCTGCCGTCTGCGGTCGGCCATCCGCCGTCCATCGCCGCCATCGGCATCACCAACCAGCGCGAGACGACCGTCGTCTGGGAGCGAGCGAGCGGCAAGCCCATCTACAACGCCATCGTCTGGCAGGACACGCGCACCGACGGCATCTGCAATGACCTGGCGCGCGAGGGCGGTCAGGACCGGTTGCGCGCCAAGACCGGCCTGCCGCTGGCTACCTACTTCTCCGGCCCGAAAATCAAGTGGATTCTCGATAACGTCCCCGGGGCGCGGGCAAAGGCCGAGGCGGGCGAACTCCTATTCGGCAACATGGACACCTGGCTCATCTGGAACCTGACCGGCGCCCACGTCACCGACGTCACCAATGCCAGCCGTACCCTGCTGATGAACCTGCACAGCCTCGACTGGGACGCGGAGATTCTCGCCCTGCTCGGCATCCCGCGCGCCATGCTGCCGCAAATCCGCTCGTCCTCGGAAATCTACGGGGCGGCGCGCGGACCCCTGGCCGGCGTCCCCGTCTGCGGCGACCTGGGCGACCAGCAGGCGGCGCTTTTCGGGCAGAGCTGCTTCTCTCCCGGCGAGGCCAAGAACACCTACGGCACCGGCTGCTTCATGCTGCTCAACACCGGCGAGACGCCCGTCCCCTCGACCTCGGGGCTGCTGACCACGCTCGGCTACAAACTCGGCAAGCAGCCCGCCGTCTATGCGCTGGAAGGCTCGATTGCCATCACCGGCGCGCTCGTCCAGTGGCTGCGCGACAACCTCGGCCTCATCGCCAAATCGGCCGAGGTGGAAGACCTGGCGCGCACGGTAGAGGACAACGGCGGCATCTACTTCGTCCCGGCCTTCAGCGGCCTCTTCGCCCCCTACTGGCGCAGCGACGCACGCGGCGTCATCGTCGGGCTGACGCGCTACGTCAATAAGGGGCACATCGCCCGCGCCGCGCTGGAGGCCACCGCCTACCAGACCCGCGAAGTGCTGGATGCCATGGAGAAGGACTCCGGCGTCAAACTGACCGCCCTCAAGGTGGACGGTGGGATGGTCTTCAACGAACTCTTGATGCAGTTCCAGGCCGACATCCTCGGCGTGCCGGTCATCCGCCCGAAGGTGGCCGAGACGACCGCCCTGGGCGCGGCCTACGCGGCCGGGCTGGCGGTCGGCTTCTGGAAGGACTATGACGAACTGCGCGCCAACTGGGGCCGCGACAAGGAATGGCAGCCGCAGATGGAGGCGGCGCGCCGCGAGGCCCTCTACGCCGGCTGGAAAAAGGCTGTGACGCGCACGTTTGGGTGGATAGAATAGTGTGTCGGTGCGGGGCGCGAAGCAGCCTGGAAATGCGGGCCGTCGTCAGGAATCGCAGGGATTGACGCCGGTTCGGGTGGGATGGTAAGATGATCGCATGTATTTACGCGGCTCTAGGTGGAGTATGCGTCAGCGCAGGCGGCGGCCGGTCAACTGGTTCGCGGTCGTGGTCCTTTTGGCGCTGATCGCTTTCTTTACTTACTTCAATGTGGCCATCGTTCCGACCATTCCCCAGCCTTTCGTGCCGACCCCCACGCCCACGCGCAATCCAGAGTCCTATCTCAGCGAGGCGCAGACGCTGTTCGATCAGGGGAAACTCTTGCAGGCGATTGCCGTCTATGAGGAGGTCATCCGCCTGACCCCTAGCGACGCTGGCCTGTACGTCTCGCTGGCGCGCGTCCAACTGTTCGCCGGTCAACCGGCGGAGGCGCTGCAAAACGCCGAACGCGCCCTGCTGCTGGAGCGTGATAATTCGATGGCGCATGCCCTGCGGGGGGCGGCGCTGACTCAGTTGGGGGACTATCTGATGGCCGAGAGCGCCCTGCAGCGCGCCCTGGAACTCGAACCCAACAACGGCATCGCCCACGCCCTGTACGCCGAACTGCTCGGCAATATGTACCTCAACAATAGCGGACCTTTCAATGTCCTCGACCTGGCCATCGAGGAGTCGCGCCTGGGGGTGCAACTGGCGCCTTCTTCGATAGAAGCGCACCGGGCGCGCGGCTTCATCCTCGAATTGACCGCCAATTACGAGGTGGCCATCCAGGAATACCAGCAGGCGATTGCCATCAATTCGAACATCCCCGAACTGCACCTGGCGCTGGGACGCACCTACCGCGTCACCGGTGTGCTGGATCGCGCCGTCGAGGAGTACACGCTGGCCAACACGCTCAACCCCTCGGACCCGCGGCCCGATTTGTACACCTCGCGGGTGTATTTCTACACCGGCGAGTATGGGAAAGCGGCGCAATATGCCGAACAAGCCGTCAACGATGACCCGGCCGACGCTTATCTGCGCGGCAATTGGGGCGTGATTCTCTATCACAACCTGCAATGGCCAGACGCCGTGACGCAACTCGGCCTGGCGGTCAACGGCGGCGCAACCGACGATGGACGGACGATTGTCCCCCTCGTGCTGGATGGGTCGGATGGGCGGGTGACCGAGTATTTCTTCACCTACGCGCTCGTCCTGGCGCGGCTGAATCGCTGCAGCGAAGCCTTGCCAGTGGCGCAGTTGATTCTGACAGCAGTCCCAACCGATGATATCGCCGTTTACAATGCCCAGTTCGCCCTTGGCCTGTGCGAGCAGAGTTTGCAGTCTTCGCCGGGGGGACAGCCGTCGAACGCTACCGAGACATCCCCATGAAAGTCGTCCGCCGGCGCGCTTTGTTCCACGAACACAAGCGCTCGAACCTGTATCGGGTATTCATTCTGGTGGTGGTGATTCTGGCGGCTGCCTGGTTTGTGCGTGCCCTGGATAGCGGCGTCGTTCATCATCCTTTTCAACCCTCCCCTACGCCGACCCGCACGGCGCAGTCGTATGCTCTGGAAGGCGAAGCCTTCTTCGAAGCCGGTTACTTGGACGCCGCAATTGCCGCCTACCAGCAGGCGACTTTGGTGGACCCCTCGGCAGCCGACTTGTGGGCCGAACTGGCGCGCATCCAGACGTATTCCTCCAGCCTCGAGACGACCGAACAGCAGCGCCGCGCCCGCCTCGAGGAGGCCCGTTTCTCCATTGAGCAGGCGGTCGCCCTGGCTCCTGATGACAGCACTGTCCATGCCATCCGCGCCCTGGTGTTGGATTGGAGCGCCAGCGCGGCCCAGAGCGAAGAAGACCGTCAGGCGCTGTTGATTCAGGCCGAGCAGGCGGCCACGCGGGCGCTGCAATTGGACAACCAGAACGTCCTGGCGCTGGCCTTCTATGCCGAGGTCCTGGTGGACCAGCAGAAGTGGTCACAGGCGGAGCAGGTCATCCTGCAGGCGGTAGCCCGCGATCCGACGCTCATGGACGTCCACCGCGTCTACGCCTATGTGCTCGAGTCGACCAGCCGTTACCGGCAGGCCATCGAAGAGTACAACCGGGCGATTGCCATCAACCCCAATCTGACCTTTCTCTACATTTCCGCCGGACTCAACTACCGCCGCCTGGCTTTCGAAAGTCCCATTCAGGAACAGCGCGATCAACTCTACGCTCAGGCCCTCGAGTACTTTGACCGCGCGGCCCGCCTGAACGAGCAACTCGGCATCCAGGATCCGCTCCCCTACGTTGCGATTGCCAAGACCTACTCCCAGCAGGGTGAGTTCTTCGCCGCCTCGCGGAATATGCTGGTGGCGATTTCGTTCGACACGACCAACCCCGACCTCTATGGGCAACTCGGCATCATCTACTTCAAGGCTCGCAATTACGAAGGTTCCATTCCGGCCTTGCAATGCGCCGTGCGCGGCTGCGACCCGGAGGTCAGTTGTCAGGCTCGTTTTGGGCAGTCCTGCCAGGGCGATGAGGGGGTGACGGTCGAAGGCCTGCCGCTTTCGCCCAATACGGTCGTCTATTACTACACCTATGGCTCCGTGCTGGCGGCCCTCAGCCGGCCGCAGCAGAATTACTGTCCCGAGGCTGTGACCGTCTTGAACGAGGTCCGCGCCGCCTACGGCAGCGACCCCATCATCGCCGCCATCGTGGATGACGGCCTGCAGATTTGCGCCTCGCTGCAACAAACGCTGCGCCAATCCACGCCCGTACCGACTCCCACGCCGCTGCCGACTCCCGTCCCCTGACGGCTGCCGGGCAGGGGGAAAGCAAATATCAGAATTTCGTTAATTTTTGCTCCTGCCTCTTGACGCTGTTCACAAAGGCAAGTATCATAGCGTTTAGCACTCGAAGTCCAAGAGTGCTAATTTGCTGCGAAATCCATTTCAGGAGGCGAAGTATGGCTCTTAATCTCAAACCCCTCGGCAACCGCGTGGTGGTCGAACCCATCGAACAGGAAGAGGTCACCGCCGGCGGTATCGTTCTTCCCGAAACGGCCAAGGAGAAGCCTCAACAGGGCGTCATCTTGGCGATTGGCCCCGGCGCGCGCGACGAAGACGGCAAGCGCATCGCCATGGATGTCGCTGTGGGCGACAAGGTGCTCTACGCCAAGTATTCGGGCACCGAGGTCAAAGTGGAAGGCAAAAAATTGCTCATCCTGCGCGAGGAAGACATCCTGGCCATCATCGAGGGCAAGTAACCCCAATCTTGTGAAATCATGGAGGAATAACCTATGGCTGCCAAACAACTTGTTTTCTCTGAGGATGCGCGTCGGCGCTTACAGAACGGCATCGACGTGGTTGCGAATGCCGTTGCCACGACCCTTGGCCCTAAAGGCCGCAATGTAGCGCTCGACCGCAAATTCGGCTCCCCCACCATCACGCATGACGGCGTGACCGTGGCCAAAGAAATCGAACTGCAAGACCCGTTCGAGAACATGGGCGCTCAGTTGCTCAAGGAAGCCGCGACCAAGACCAACGACATCGCCGGCGATGGCACCACCACCTCGACCGTCCTGGCGCATGCCATCGTGACCGAAGGCCTGAAGACCCTGGCCGCCGGCGCCAACCCGATGCGCCTCAAACTCGGCATCGAGCAGGCAACCGAAGAGGTCGTCAAGGCCCTGCGCAAGATGGCCCAGAAGATCGAAACCAAAGAGGAAATCGCCTCGGTGGCGACCAACTCGGCTGCTGACCCTGAAATCGGCAACCTCATCGCCGATGTGATGGACAAGGTCGGCAAGGACGGCGTCATCACCGTCGAAGAGTCCAAGTCGCTGCAATTCGAGACCGAATACGTCGAGGGTATGCAGTTCGACCGCGGCTACATTTCGCCCTATTTCATCACCGACCCCGAACACATGGAGGCGGTGATTCAGGAACCCTACATCCTGGTCTATGACAAGAAAATTTCGGCCGCAGCCGACATCGTCCCCCTGCTGGAGAAACTGGTGCAAATCGGCAAGCGCGAACTGGTCGTCATCGCCGAGGATGTGGACGGCGAGGCCCTCGCCACGCTGGTGCTGAACAAACTGCGCGGCATGCTCAACGTCCTGGCCGTCAAAGCCCCCGGCTTCGGCGACCGCCGCAAGGCCATGCTGCAGGATATCGCCATCCTGACCGGCGGGCAGGTCATCTCGGAGGAGACCGGCCGCAAACTCGAAACCGCTACCATCCAGGACCTGGGCCGCTGCGAGAAAGTGGTGGCCGATAAGGACAACACCACCATCGTCGGCGGCAAGGGTGACCCGGCGCAGATCAAGGGCCGCATCGAACAAATCCGCGTCGAGATTGAAAAGTCCACCAGCGATTACGACAAGGAGAAACTCCAGGAACGCCTGGCGAAACTCTCCGGCGGCGTCGCCATCATCCGCGTCGGCGCGGCGACCGAGACCGAGTTGAAAGAAAAGAAGCATCGGGTCGAGGACGCCCTGTCGGCGACGCGGGCGGCCATCGAGGAGGGCATCGTCCCCGGCGGTGAAATCGTCTTCATCAACGCCATCTCGGCGCTCGACAAGGTCAAGATGGACGGCGAGGACGAGAGCATCGGCGTTTCCATCGTCCGCAAGGCCCTCGAGGCCCCCATCCGCAAACTGGCCGAAAACGCCGGGCAGGATGGCGCCGTCATCATCGAGAACGTCCGCCGGCTGGCCAAGGAGCAGAACAACAAGAATCTCGGCTACAACGTCATCACCGGCGAATACGTGGATATGCTCAAGGCCGGCATCATCGACCCGCTCAAGGTCGTGCGCGGCGCGCTGGAGAACGCTGCCTCCATCGCGGCGATGATTTTGACCACCGAATGCTTGATTACCGATGTGCCCGAAAAAGAAAAAGCCGCCCCGATGCCTCCTGGCGGTGGAATGGATTACTAAACCGGGCGATTTCGTCCACAGGGGCGCAGGCAGACTGCGCCCCTCTTTTTTCGGTATAATCAGGGCGATGATTCCTTCCCTTGCGCGGCGCTCGTGGATCGTCCTCACCCTGAGCCTGTTTCTGGCGGCCTGCAGCGCCTCTACCCTCGAACCGGCGCCGACTCCCGCGCCCCCCTCCGAATCCCCTACCGCGACCCTACCCCCGACCCCGATGGCCGTTCTGGTCAACGGGGAGGGGATTCCCGTCGAGGAGTTTGAGGCCGAACTGGCCCGCTACCAGGCGGCTCATCCGCAGGCCGGCCTCGACCAGGCGACCAGCGCGGTCATTGATTATTTCGTCAACGAGTTGTTGCTTGCGCAGGGGGCGAGGGCGGCCGGCTATTCCCTGAGCGATGAGGCCCTGGAGGCTCGGATTGCCAGCCTGGAGGCACAGATAGGGGGGGCGGAGGCGCTGGCTGCCTGGCAAGCCGCTCACGGTTACACGCCCGAGACGTTCCGCCAGGCGCTGCGGCGTCAGATCGAGGCCGCCTGGATGCGCGACCAGATTGCCGCCTCCGTCCCCGCAACGGCCGAACAGGTACACGTGCAGCAAATTTTGCTCTATAATGAAGAGGATGCGCGGGCCGTTTTGGCCCAATTGCAGGCGGGCGCCGACTTTTATCAACTGGCCGCCGCCTACGATCCGCTCACGCGCGGCGACTTGGGCTGGTTCCCGCGCGGTTACCTTCCGGAACCGGCTTTCGAGGCGGCTGCCTTTTCGCTCCAGCCCGGTCAGGTGAGCGACATCCTCCAGACCGAAGCCGGTTATCACATCATCATGGTCGTGGAACGGGATGCCAATCACCCGCTTTCGTCAGATGCCCTGCTGAGCCTGCAATACCGGGCCGTGGACGAATGGCTTGCCAGCCAGCGCCAGCAGAGCACCATCATCCTGGCTCCCTGATGAGGAGAAATCGTCATGGACCATTTCGATCTTCGTCCCGTAAGCAAAAAGCGTTCGAGCAGTGCCATCTGGAATGGGTTGACGCTGCTGGTTTTGATTGCAATCGCCTGCCTGGTGATTTACTTCCTGATTCTGTTCATCAACCCCCAATCGGGGCTGAATCCCTTCCCGCCCCCGCCCCTGCCCACCCTGATTCAATTCCCCACGCCGACCATGACGCCTCTCCAACTGGAACCGACCTGGACGCCCACCCCGACCATCGAACCATCGCCGACCCGCACCCTGGCTCCCAGCTGGACTCCCATCCCGACCAACACCCCCTTCTACATTTTTACGCCGACCTCGATTTTCCCGACCACCCCTGGCGCGCCGACGCCCACCGCGACCGGCATGCCGGTGGTCGTGAATGTGACCTATATGGATAGCAGCGTCTATCACCCCGAAGCCGGCTGCAACTGGATGGGAATCGCCGGTCAGGCGGTGGACCGCAACAACAATCCCATTGTCGGCTTGATCGTGTATCTCAAGGGGACGCTGGACGGCGTTCCGGTCGAACGGATGGGGTTGACCGGAACGGCGCCCAATTATGGCGCTTCGGGCTTCGAGTTCGTGCTGGCCAATCGGCCGATCGCCTCCAACAATGCGCTCTGGATTCAATTGCAGGATCAGAGCGGCGAACCGCTCAGCGAGCGGGTTTTCATCAACACCTACGGGGATTGCAGCCGCAATCTGATTCTGGTGCGTTTCCGCCAGGTGCGTTGAAAACCGGAAGAACCCGTTCCTGCGAGGGAACGGGTTCTTCTATTAGACGGCTACGTTCCAGTGCGCATACGCCGGGTGGTCGCCGCGGACCACTTGCTCGAAGAGACGGCGCAACTGGTCGGTCACCGGCCCCATGCTGCCGCTGCCGATGGGGCGGTGGTCGACGCGGGTGACGGCGGTGACCTGGGCGGCCGTGCCGGTCAGGAACAATTCGTCGCACAGGTAGATTTCGCTGCGGTCAATCGGCCGCTCGATGACCGGCAGATTCAGTTCTCTCTGGGCCAGTTCGATGACGCTGCGGCGGGTGATGCCCTCGAGGATGTTTTCAGTGATGGGTGGGGTAATCAGGGCGCCGTCGCGGACGAGGAAGACGTTCATGGCGCTGCCCTCCGAGAGGTGGCCCTCCTGCGTCAGGACGAGGGCCTCATCGAAGCCGGCCAGGGCGGCGTCGGTTTTGATCAGTGCCGAACTGGCATAGGCGCCGCTGATTTTGCCGCGCGCCGGGATGGCGTTATCGTCCAGCCGCCGCCAGGAGGAGATGGTCGCATGGGCGGCGGTATCGTTTTTGATGTACAGGCCGAAGGGTAGGGCAAAGATGGTCAGTTCATCGGTCAGGTTGTGCAGGCGCACGCCGATTTGCTCGTCGGCTTTGTAGGCCAGCGGGCGGATGTAGATGTCCTCCTCATAGCCATCGGCGCGCAGCAGTTCGATGGTCAGGTCGGTCAGGCTTTCGGGGGTATGGTCGAATTCCATGCGCATGATTTTGCAGGAATTCAGGAAGCGGCGATAGTGGTCTTGCGGCCGGAAGATGAACAGGCGCTTCTGGCCGGCGTTCCAGTAGGCGCGGATGCCGCCAAAGACGGCCGTCCCGTAATTGAGGGCGTGGGTAGCGACGCCGACGCGGGCCTCTGAATAAGGGACAATTTTGCCCCGGAAGTATGCATGCCGGGGTAGGGAATCAGACACTCGACACCTCCTTTGAATGTGGTGAATGCAGCCCCGCTGCAAGGCTCATTATACCTTTGCAGGTGCTTCTCCGAAACTGACGGCTATCACCTCTGCCGGGGGCGGATGTCAGGTTTTTGGGCGGAAATGGCGGGCGCGGCTTATTTTCTCAGACCGAACACCTCGTACACCTCGACCGCTTCGCTCTTGCCCTTGAGGCGCAGAGGGGCGTAGAGGCGGGCCTCGACCGCACTCTGCACCTGCTCATAGACCTGGCGGCTGATCAAAATCTGATTGCGGGCGGCGTTCTCCTGGATGCGCTTGGCGGTGTTGACCGAGTCGCCGATGGCTGTAAAGTCGAGACGTTTCTCGGTGCCGATCCAGCCCAGGACGGCCGGGCCGGTGTGGATGCCGACTCCGAACGAGAGATGCGCTTCGGGTGGCAGTTCGGCGTGCAGGTGCTCGACGGCCGTCTTGAGGTCCAGGGCGGCGCGCAGCGCCCGCAGGGGATGATCCGGCTGCGGCAGAGGGGCGTTGAACCAGGCCATGACGGCGTCGCCCAGGAATTTGTCCACCGTCCCATCCTGGCCCAGGACGGCCTCGGCCCCGGCGGCCAGGTAGCGGTTCAGGATGGCCACCAGTTCCTCGGGCGTGTGTTTCTCACTGTAGGCGGTGAAGCCGCGGATGTCGGCGAACAGGACGGTCAGTTCGACCTCTTGGCCGCCGATTTGCAGACTGTCGGGGTCAATCTGGGCCACGACTGCCGGCGAGACCATGCGCTCCAGCAGGCGGCGCTGGGCCTCCAGGCGCTTGCGCTCGGTCATGTCGTCCAGGACGATGGCGATGCCCTGGGTGGTCTGGCTGGCGTCTTTGAGCGGGGAGAGGTTGAGACGCCAGTCCACCTCGCCGCGCAGGGGATGGCAGTGGGCGATTTCCAGGTCCATCACCGGCCGGTCGGTCTGGCGGACGGTTTGCAGGTAGGGGCGCAGGTCCTCGGCGCAGGAGGGCAGAATGTCCTCCAGCCGGCGGCCGACGATGGTGGAGGCGGTCTGGCCGAGGATGGCCTCGGCGGCGCGGTTACACAGGGTAATTTGTTCCTGCACGTCGGCGGTGATGACGCCGCTGGGGATGGAGGCGAAGACGTTGTCCATCAGGTTCTTCAGGGCGGTCACCTCGGCCAGGGTGCGGCGCACCGATTCGAACAGGCGGGCGTTTTCGATGGCGATGGCGGCCTGGTTGGCGAAGACGGTCAGCAGTTCGAGTTCGGCTTCGCTGAACAGGCCGGTGCGGATGCGGTTGTCCACGTAGATGACGCCGATCAATTCGGACTTGACCTTGAGCGGCACACAGACGATGGAGCGCAGGCTGTAGGCGATGATCGATTCGGTCTTGCCGAAGCGTGGGTCTTCCTGGGCGTTGGTGGTCAGGACGGCTTCGCCGCTGTTGACGACCCGCCCGACGACGGTGCGGCTGATGGCGAATTCGTGCGGGGCGAGGGATTCCTGTTCCCAGTTGCGGGCTACTCGAATGTTCATTTCGCCCTCGGTATCGCGCAGCATCAGGAAACCGCGCTCGGCGCCGGTCAGTTGGACGAGGGTGTCCATCACCAGGCGTAGGACCTCGTCCAGGTCCAGGCTGGAGTTGACGGCCTGGCTCACTTCGGCCAGGGCGAGCAGTTTATGGCGTTGTTCTTCCAGGTCGGTTGCCTGGCGGCCGAGTTCGGCGAGTGAATTTTCGAGGCGGGAGAGGCCCTCGAGGCTTTGGGAAGGCGGGGTGGTGCGAATCTCGGCGACTTGTTTGCGCAAAGCCCGGATTTGCTCTTCGAGGGGGAGCGGGGGGGAGGCATTAGAGTCCATAGGGTTTTTCTTTGCAGAGATGGAGGTGAACGAGCAGGCGGCGCCAGCGGGCGCGGCGGACGGCCTGACGGATGCGCGCCTCGTCCTGGCGGGCGAGGTCGAGGGCGGCCGGACGGCGGTCGTAGGCGCTGACCTGGTATTGGTGCAGCAGGCCTCGAATGGCCGGGGCGGCCTGCGGCAGGCGTTCTTCCAACAGGGCGGCGGCTTCGGCCGGGGTGCGGGCCGGGGCGGGTTCCACGCCCAGTCTCCTCAGGCCGCGGTAGACGACCTGGAAGAGGCGTTCCGACGGGCCGAGAGAGGCCAGGCGCGCCCAGCGCTCGAGCCAGGAGGGAATCGGCAGGTCGCGGCGGGCCAACCACTCGCTCAGGCTCACCGGCAGAGGCCGGCGGAAGAGCGCTTGTCCGCCGCGCCTCAGCCGGTCGAAGGCTCCCAGGGCGTAGGCGGCCGCCAGGCCGACGATGATCAGGAGGAAGGCGGCGAAGGTGAGCAGAATGTTGGTCAACGAGTTGATCGGGCGCAGGCCGCCTGGGTTCTGAGCGGCGGGGAGAGCGGCCGATTCGGTCTCTTCTTGGGGCAGCGCGGCTGGCGGGGGCGTGAAGGGGGGCGCTTCCGCCTGCGTCTCCGCCTCGCTGTCGGGGCGGGAAAGCGGCGGTTCGGAGGCAGTGGGTTCGAATTCCACCCAGCCGAGGCCGGGGAAGTAGACTTCGGGCCAGGCGTGGGCGTGGCGCTGAAGGACGGTGCGCCAGCCGGGCGAGGTGGCCTGACCCTCGCTGAAGCCGACGGCCAGCCGGGCCGGGACGCCGACGGCGCGCAGCAGGACCACTTCGGCGGTGGCATAGTAGTTGCAGAAACCGGCTTTGTGGTCGAACAGGAACCAGGCCAGGGTGTTGCGCCCGCTGGGGGTGGGAGGCAGGCGCGGGCTGTAGGTGATTTCGCGGCGCAGGTAGTCGGTGATGGCGACGGCCTTGTCGTAGGGTGTGGCGGCCCCGGCGGTGATCTGGCGTGCCAGGTCGGCGATGGCGGGCGGCAGGTCGGGCGGCAGTTGCAGGTAATGTTCGCGCACCCAGGCGGGGTATTCCGTGCCGGCCGAACGCAATTGCTGGACGGTCGGGTTGACGACAAGCGCGTGGACGAGGTACTCCTCGCCTGCCATGATGGTCGCCTGGGGTTCGAAGAGCAGCGGGTCGAGGGCTTCGTCGCCGGCCTGGAAGTAGGTCAGGCGTGCCGGCCGGCTGACCCAGACGGGGTTGGGCGGGGTGACCATCAGGCCGATGTTGGCGTCCATCACTCTGAAGGAAAATTCGGCGATCAGGCCGCCGCTTTCGGGCAAGGAGAGGGAACGCTCGGCGGGGGTGAAGGGGCGGACGAAGCGCAGGCCGGTGCGCCAGCCGTCGTTCTGGTATTCATCGTAGACGCGCACCCGCCAGTAATAGCGTTCTGCATTGCCGCGCACCGGCAGCCGGATGCGGAACAAGACGGCGTTGCCGGTTTCGGCCTGTTGGCCGAGGACGAGCGACTCGCCGTAGAAGGTGTTGACGTAGATGGGTTGGCCGCGTTCCAGGCCGGCGATGGCCCGGTCGAGGTCCTCGCCGGTGCGTTCCCACACAGGGTTGGTGTTCTCTTCCCACAGGCGGCGCAGGGAGGCCCAGGGCCGGTTGACGGTCGGCAGGCTCCAGGCCAGGCCGACCAGTGTCAGGGCGGCGATCAGGAAGAGCAAATTCATGGTGGCGTTGGCCTGGGCGGTGTAACGCAGGCGGACGCGATTCCACAGATTGCGGCGGTTGACGAAGGTGATGCGGCCGAGCAGCAACAGGGCGAGCAGCACGTAGACCGCCAGAAAACCGCTGCGGCTTTCGGGAGTGTGATCGTAGATTTCGAGCATCGTCAGCAGCAGCCCGGCGGGCAGGACGGCCCAGCCGAAGGCGGCCGAGCGGGTCAGGGCCAGGCCGGCGGTCAGGCCGATGAACCAACAGACCAATGAGATGAAGATGACGAACAGGAAGGTGTCTTGTAATTCCTGGCCGGCGGCGAAGAGACGCAGCAAATGTCCCAGCCGTCCGCCCAGGGAGGCCAGGCGTTCGAGCCAGGCGATGCCGGGGTAGAAGATTGCGCCGGCCAGCATGGGGAGCAGCGTCAGGCTGTAGCCGAGGGCCAGCAGCAGGAGGCCGCGCCGGCCAAAGCGGCTGTAGCCGAGCGGCAGTCCCAGCAGGGCGCCCAGCAGGGCAAGCAGGGAAGCGAAGCCCAGGCCTTCCGTCCAGCCAGTTGCGACCAGCCGCTGACAGGCGACGAACAAGGCCAGGAGCAAGAGAAACGCGGCAGGAAAATCCCACCAGCGTGAGGCGGCACGATTCATGCTTTGAGTGTACAATAAAAAAAACGAAACTGCAACGTACAGGAGAGGTAGTTATGGAATCGATCTTGGATTGGGGGCTGGCAGTCGTCTCCGCCGTGCAGGGCTGGGGAGGCTGGCTGGAAGCCCCGATGAAATTCTTCTCATTCCTGGGGACGGAAGATTTCTTCATGCTGGTCTTGCCGGTCTTGTTCTGGTGTGTGGATGTGCGCCTGGGCATTCAGGTCGGTTTCATCCTCCTTATCAGCGCCACGACCAACCATGCCTTCAAGATGGCCTTTCAGGGGCCGCGCCCCTACTGGTACAGCCAGTCCATCCGCGCCTACGCGGCCGAGACCTCCTTCGGCATTCCCTCCGGCCATGCGCAGACGGCGGCCAGCGTGTGGGGCATGGTCGCCGCCGGCCTGAAACGCGGCTGGGCGTGGGCTGCTGCCGGGGCGCTGGTCTTTCTCATCGGCCTTTCGCGGCTTTACCTGGGCGTGCATTTTCCTCACGATGTCTTGCTGGGCTGGCTGATCGGGGCGCTGTTGCTGTGGCTGATGCTGCGCTTGTGGAATCCGGCCGCGGCCTGGTTGAAGCGGCTGGGACCCGCCGGGCAAATCCTGGCAGGCCTGCTCGGCTCGCTGATTCTCATCCTGCCGAACGTTTTGATCTTCGCCTGGCGCGCCCCGGGCTTTGTCCTCCCGCAAACCTGGCTGGAAAACGCCGCCGCGGCCCGTCCGGGCGAGGCGCTGCCGCTGCCCTATTCGCTGGAGGGGGCGGTCTCGAACGCCGGTACGCTCTTCGGCCTGGCCGTCGGCCTGGTCTGGTTGAGGCAGATGGGCGGGTTCGAAATGAAAGCGCCGGCCTGGAAACTCGTTCTGCGCTATCTGGTCGGCGTGGCCGGGGTGCTGGTCATCCGTTACGGCCTCAAAGCAGTCTTCCCGGAGGGCGAGACGCTGGTCGCTTATCTCTTCCGCTACCTGCGCTACGCGTTGATTGGCGCCTGGGTGAGCGGCGGCGCGCCGTGGGCGTTTCTGCGCCTGAGGCTGGCAACCCGATGACTCTACGATTCCTTAACAGCGCGCTGTCTGTTTGGGGAGGCTTTGATATAATGGGGTCATCTCTGTGTTGGTGTGGGTGAACGGTTGCAATGACTCTCGAACGGGGTACGCTTCTTCACAAACGGTATCGCATCGTTGAGATCCTCGGCCAGGGGGGAATGGGGTCGGTTTACCGCGCCCTGGATGAGAATCTGGGCGTCGAAGTAGCGGTCAAGGAAAATCTCTTCACCACCGATGAATACGCCCGCCAGTTCCGCCTGGAGGCGGTCATCCTGGCCAATCTGCGCCACCCCAACCTGCCGCGCGTCACCGACCACTTCGTCATCGGCGAGCAGGGCCAGTACCTCATCATGGATTACATCGAGGGCGAAGATTTGCGCCAGCGCATGGAGCGCCAGGGAGTCATCAGCGAGGAAGAGGCCATCCTGATCGGCGCAGCGATGTGCGATGCCCTCGAGTACCTGCACACCCGCAAGCCCTCTATCATTCACCGCGACGTCAAGCCCGGCAACGTCAAAATCACGCCGGATGGACGCATCTATCTGGTGGATTTCGGCCTGGCGAAGATCGTCAAAGGCAGCCAGGCGACGACGACCGGGGCGCGGGCGATGACGCCGGGCTATTCGCCTCCCGAACAATATGGCACGGCGCGCACTGACGCCCGCACCGACATCTACTCACTCGGCGCCACCCTCTACGCCGCCCTGACCGGCGTCATCCCGGAGGATGGTCTGGCGCGGGCGATGGACAACGTTGACCTGACCCCGATTCGCAAGCGCAACCCGCGCGTCTCGCGCCGCCTGGCGGCGGCCATCGAAAAGGCGATGGCCGTCCGGCCGGAGGACCGTTTCCAGTCGGCGGCGGAGTTCAAGGAGGCGCTGCTTTCCTCGAATGTCAAGACTCAGCGGGTCGAGGGCGAGATCGTCGTCACGCCGCCCCCGCCCGGCGGGGCGCACCCCGAAAGCGGCGAGGTGGATGTCCCTCCGCCCGACAAGCCCATCACGGCTCAGTTGATTCCGCTCTCCCGGCCGGCCTCGCGTCCGCGCCGCCGCCAGCGGATGGGAATCGGCTGCTGGGTCATCATCACCCTGGGGTTGTTGCTCCTGGCCGTCAGCGTGCTGCTGGCCATTTTCTGGCCGGGCGAAGGCAACCCTGTGCGCACCCTGTTCTTCCCGCCGCCGGAGCCGACTGCCACCGAGGCGCTCATACCGCCGACCTCGACCCCCCTGCCGGTTGTCGAGGCGACGCCGCCGACTCCCACGCCCACGCCGACGCGCACGCCTTATCCCACGGCCACCTTCACGCCCACCGAGACCCTCGAACCGAGTCCCACACCTTTGGGCGGCGCTTACGGGCAACTGGCCTTCGCCTCGACTCGCAACGGCCTGCCGCAGATTTTCTTGATGAACAGCGATGGCAGCGGGCAGGTGCAACTCACTACCCTGGAGGAGGGCGCCTGTCAGCCCGCCTGGTCGCCGGATGGAGCCCAAATCGTTTTCATTTCTCCTTGCCGCGACCGGCGCGCTCCATACAGCGTTTACACCGACAGCCGCCTCTATTTGATGAATGCCAATGGCAGCAACGTGACGCCCATCCTGAATTCCGAGCCCGGCGATTTCGACCCGGCCTGGTCACCGGATGGGACGCGCCTCGCTTTCACCTCGCAACGGGATGGGTATCTCAGAATCTATTTACTCGACCTGCGCGACAATACGGTGGTGCCGCTCACGCCGCAGGATGTGATCGCTTCGCAACCGGCCTGGTCGCCGCAGGGGGACCAGATTGCGTATGCGACCATCCGCTACAATGCCTCCCAGATTTGGGCGATTCATATTTCAGGAACAGCGGCACAGCAATTGGTGCGCAGCGGCGCAGATTACTGGGATACTTCGCCGCTCTGGTCGCCGGATGGTCAAACGATTTTCTATACACAGTATGATCGAAATATTCTGACCCGCGGCTGGATGATGTCCATTCGATATGAAAACCGCAACACGGAAGGCCGACCGCTGCGCAGCCGCGACATGGCCGTCAACGCCACCATCTCCTCGGACGGGGAATGGCTGTTCTTCGAGGCAATGGATGATAGAGGGAATGTGGATATTTACCGCATGCGGGTCAACGGCAACAATTACTCGCGCCTGACGAACGACCCCGGCCTCGATTTCGGCCCGGCCTGGCGGCCCATGCCTTGAACCGGAAAACAGGGACAATGAAAAACATGCGACCAGCGTCGCATGTTTTTGTTTAGGGCGTGGGCGTTTCGGTCGGCGGAGGAGCGGCGGTCGGGGTGGGCGTTTCGCTGGGCGTGGGGGTCGGGCTGGGCGTGGGCGTGGGCGTGGGAGTGGGGGTGGGCAGGTTGATGGTCACCTCGATGGTGCGGACGGCGTAGCCGCCGGAACGGCTGCGCATGAACAGCCGCAGCGAAAGCATCGGGCTGTTGATTTGGGTCAGGTCTAGGCTGTAGATGGTGGTCGCCGAGGTCGCCGGGGTGGGCGTGTCGCCGACCAGCAGCGTCCAGGTGGAAGGCTGCGGGCCGCTTCCGTAGGAGAGGTTGAAGAAGGCGAAGTCGGGGGCGTCGGCGATGACGGTGATGTCGAGCGGCGATTGGGTGATTTGCTGACCGTCGACGGGGTTGACGAATTCGAGCGTCGGATGAGGGTCGTCGGCCCGGCAGGCGCGTTCGGGGGCGAAATCCAAACTGTCGGGGAAGCCCATGGAACGCGCCCAGTCGCGGCCTTCGGCGTCCTGGGTGATCCACAGCCGGGCAAAGGGGTCCTGGATGTTGATGACCATGGTCTGGTTGAGAAATTCGTTGCAGTCGGGGGAGGCTTCCAGGCCGGTCCAGGTATCCAGTACGGGCTGGCGCCACAGGTCTTGTTCGGCGGGCAGGGGCGGCTGGTCGAAGGCGAAGTATTCGCGGCGGGTGGAGGGGCACCACTCGGAAGGCAGGGTGCCGGAGACGGCGCAGATGTCGTATTGGACGATGCCCGGCGGGGGCAGGAAGGGGGTTGGGTTGCCGCCGGTCAGTTCCTGGATGGCGGTCATCATGAACTGGCTCCAGATGGGGGCGGCGCCGGTCAGGCCGGTGGTGTTTTGCAGGGGGCTGTAATCGGCGTTGCCGACCCAGACGCCGACGGTCAGGTCGGGGGTGTAACCGATGGTCCAGTTGTCGAAGACCAGGCCGGAGAGGCCCGAGGTGCCGGTCTTGACGGCAGCCGGGAAGGGCAGGTTAAGCACCGAGTTGGCGCCGAACATGGGGGTGCGGGCGGCGTTATCGGAAAGGATAGAGGAGATAAGGAAGGCATGTTCCGGCCGGATGACTGGTTGGCCGGCCGGCGGCTCGTAGGCGTAGACCAGGTTGCCCTCGAAGTCGGTGATGCGCAGGATGGAGACCGGCGGGATGCGCACGCCGCCGTTAGCGAAGACGGCGTAGGCGCCGGTCAATTCCAGCAGGCTGACTTCGCCGCCGCCGAGGGTCAGCGCCAGGCCGTAATCGTCGCGGGTCAGGCTGGTGATGCCCAGGCGCTCGGCCATCGGAATCAGGCCGTCGGGGGCGGGCGTGGCCGGGTTGTCATAGACGCCGACAAATTGGAGCGCCTTGACGGCCGGGATGTTGTAGGAGTTGGCCAAGGCCGAGCGCACGGTCACAGGGCCGTGGAAACGGCCGTCGTAGTTGTTGGGGACGTAGGGCGGGCGCGGGTCGGTGGGCAGGCCGGAGGGAGGAAATTCGGTCGGCACATCCCATAGCAGGGTAGCCGGCGTCCAGCCCTGCTCGAAGGCGGCGACGTAGGTCAGCGGTTTGATGGACGAACCGGGCTGGCGGGTGGGACTGGTGGCCATGTTGACCTGCCCGGAGATGGCGGCGTTGTAGAAATCGGCCGAGCCGACCATGGCCAGGATTTCCCCGGTCGAGGGACGGATGGCGACCAGGGCGCCGTTGCTGACGTTGCGGTCGGCCAGGGCGGCCACCTGGGCGCTGACGATCTGCTGGGCGGCGTCTTGCAACTGAGGGTCGAGGCTGGTGGTGACGGTGAAGCCGGAGCGGTAGATGGTCTGCGGGTCGTAGCGGGCCTCCAGTTCGGCGCGGATGAAGACGGCCCAGTGGGGATAAGGCACGTCCATCACCGGCGGCTGGAAGGGGTACTCGGCAATTTCGGAGATGGCCATCGCCGCCTCGGCGGGCGAGACACAGACCCGCTCAGGGCTGTTGCTGACATAGATGCAGCCGTCGGTGACGCTCAGGCGGTAGGTGAGCATGACCACGTCGCGGTGACGGGCCAGGGCGGCTTCGGGGTTGGTGTAGATGTCGTAAACGGCCGGCGATTGCGGCAGGCCGGCCAGGAAGGTGGCCTCGGCCAGGTCGAGTTCGGAGGCGTGCTTGCCGAAGTAGGTCTGGGCGGCGGCTTCCACGCCGTAGGCCAGGTTGCCGAAGTAGATTTCGTTGAGGTACAGTTCGAGGATTTCGTCCTTGCTGTAGCGGCGGGTGATTTCGGCGGCCAGGATGGCTTCACGCACTTTGCGCCAGTAGGAGAGTTCGGTGCGTTCCTCCGGCGTGAACAGGAGGGCGCGGGCCAGTTGCTGGGTGATGGTCGAGGCGCCCGAGACGATTTCGTCGCTGGTGAGGTTCTGCCAGAAGGCGCGCAGGATGGCGAGCGGGTCGAAGCCGGGGTGGGTGTAGAAGCCCTTGTCCTCGGTGGCGATGATGGCGGCTACCATGTAGGGGGAGATCTCTTCCAGCGGCACAAAGGTGCGCCGCCCGGCCGAAGGGTCGTTGATTTCGTAGATGAGGTTGCCCTGCCGGTCGAGGATGCGGGTGGTCTCGAATTGGGAGGCGCGGGCGCGCAAATCTTCGACGGAGGGGAGGGTGGCGGCGATGCGGTAGTACTGGATCAGGACGAAGGCCAGCAAGAGAATGGAGACGGCGACCAGCACGAACAGGCTGATGATTACCCCGCGCAGCAGACAGCCCCAGGCTGCCTGCCCGGAAGCGGCGCGGCGGCGCGGACGGCGGTGTGGGGCGGACCCGCGGCGGGCAGGCCGCGGCGCGGTCGGCGCGGCCGGCTGATAGGCCGCCGGCGTGACCCGCGTGGCGTCCATGTCGATCTCCTCGACGCGTTTGGGCAGCGGCATGCCGTCCTCGTCCAGGGCGGGGTGTTGCAGGGCATAGGTCGGCGCGTCGGGCGGGGGCGGGATGGGCGGGGTCATGTCCCGCGTTTCGGCCTCCGCTTTCAGACGGCGGGCGCGCTGGCGCGCTTCTTCTTCGGGGTCATACGTCTCCATGGGGGATATTTTCCCAGTATTTTATGGTCCAGTCAATAGAGATGCCGCCCTCCTTGTCCGAATGGCCGGACAGCCAGAGAAAGATTTACGCTGGGCGAAACCAAAAGAACCGGCTCATGGATAGACTGTGTGCCTTGTGTCGCTGCGAGGAGGGCGCTTTTCGCCCGACGAAGCGGCCTCCTCCTGTCTTTTGCACGCAGAAAATCATGAGGGGGATTGCTTCGGGCCGGGAGAGCAGCAGCCCTCGCAAAAGAACTTGACCATCCTGCGGTTCTGGATTAAAATCCTTGCGCTTGATTTCAGCCCCTTTAGCTCAGTGGATGAGAGCGTTTGGTTGCGGACCAAAAGGCCGCGTGTTCGAGTCACGCAAGGGGCGCCACGCAGAAGCGGGCCAACCCGCTTCTTTTCTTTCCGGGAGACGATGGAGAAGCCTCACATCCTGTTGACCAATGACGACGGCATCCGCTCGCCAGGCTTGTGGGCGGCCGCCGGCGCGCTGGCCGCCCTGGGCTACGTGACCGTCGCGGCGCCGCGTGACCAGTCCTCGGGCATGGGCCGCAGTCTGCCGTCCACCTCCGACGGCCGCATTCAGCCTCAGGTTCTGCGGGTCGGCGGGCAGGACTGGACGGTGTACGCCATCGGCGGCAGCCCGGCCCAGGCCGTGCTGCATGCTGTGCTGGAAATCGCCCCGCGCCGGCCCGACCTGGTTGTCTCGGGCATCAACTACGGTGAGAACGTCGGGCTGGGAATCACGGCCTCCGGCACGGTAGGAGCCGCCCTGGAGGCGGCCGGGCTGGGCATCCCGGCCTTGGCCGTCTCGCTCGAAACCGGCGTCGAGCATCACCTGTCCTACTCCAGCGAGGTGGATTTCTCGGCCGCCGCTCATTTCACCGCCTTGTTTGCCGCCGCCATCCTGGAAAACGGCTTGCCCGCCGGTGTGGACTTGCTCAAGGTGGATGTGCCCCGCCTGGCCACGCCACAGACCGCCTGGCAAATCACGCGCCTGTCGCGCCAGCCGTATTATGAGGCGACGCCGCCGCCCCGCCGGCCGTGGGGCGCGCCTGGGCGGGTCGGCTACCGTCAGGCTGCCCGGTTGGACTGCGAACCGGACAGCGATGTGTACATTCTGCGCGTCCGGCATCAGGTCGCCGTCACTCCCCTGACCCTCGACCTGACGGCCGCGGTGGATTTCGCCGTCCTGGCAGACCACCTGCGTTCCAATTGACGCTCTCTGCGGTGCGTGTTAAAATGGCGTCCGCATGGGCGTGTAGCTCAATGGCAGAGCAGTGGCCTTTTAAGCCATTGGTTGAGAGTTCGAGTCTCTCCACGCTCATTTCCTTCATCCGCTTCTCGGCGTGCCTGGTTAGAAAAATGTTTTATCTGGAATAACCGCGTGACGCCCAGAGCGCTAAGGTTTCCCTGCATCGCCGAGAAAAAATCTTGGCGGTAGAGGCGGCCGGAACGAGAGGGGCAGAAAACCGGCGCCTGTTCAATCTGCGGGAGGAAGTGCGAAAACCGGAGACCGCAGGGTTTCCCAGTCGTGGTGTACGGTTCTCTGTCTGCACAGCCTGGCCGGGCAGTCCAGGGTGGTGAAGCGGTGAACGGATTTGGGCGATGAACGAACTCTCCTGGCTCGAAGTTTCTCTGACGGTGGATGGCGAACTGGCCGAAGCAGTCGCCGACGTGCTGGCGCGCTTTGCTCCCAACGGCGTGGTGACCGAGCAGGGGGTGCGTTTCGTCAACGCCGAGGACGAGGGCACGCCGGTCGGCGGGGTGACGGTGCGCGCCTACCTGCCGGCCGATGAACACCTGGACGCGACGCGCCGGCGGTTGGAGGAGGCGCTCTACTATCTGGGGCGCATCCGGCCGCTGCCTGCCCCGACCTTCAACCTGATTGCCGACCAAAATTGGATGGAGGCCTGGAAGGCGCGCTACCAGCCGATTCCGATTGGGGAGCGCCTGATCATCGTCCCGACCTGGCTCGATTCGCCGGATGCTTCCCGCATTCCCATCCAGATTGACCCCGGCATGGCCTTTGGCACGGGAACGCACCCCACCACGCAATTGTGTCTGGAATTGATTGAGGAGTTCCTGGGGCCGCCGTCCTCCCGCTTTGCTCGAAAAGCGGTGATCGACGTGGGCTGCGGCTCCGGAATCCTTTCGATTGCCGCCCTGAAACTCGGCGCCGCGCTTGCCCTTGGGGTGGACATTGACCCGGCCGCCGTCCAGGCGGGGCGCGAAAACGCCCGCGCCAACGGCATCCCCGATGAGCAATTGCTGCTGGGGCTGGGGTCGGTGAACGAGATTCTTGCCGGGGTGTATCCCCTGCGCAGCGCGCCGCTGGTGCTGGCAAATATCTTGGCGCCGGTCATCTTGCGGCTCTTCGAGGCCGGGCTGGCCGATTTGGTCGAAGAGGGGGGCAGGCTTATCCTTTCCGGAATCCTGCGCGAACAGGGCGGCGAGGTGCTGGCGGCCGCCGCGGCGCATGGCTTAACGCTGCTGGAGGAACGTTCTCAGGGGGATTGGATCGCCCTGGCGCTGACCGCTTAATCCTGGCCGCTGAAGCGGAAGGTCAGGAACAGGTGCAGGTTTCCCAGGCGGAGGAAGACGCCGTGGTGAAGGGGGTAGGGCTGATGTGGCCTCATGCGTTCTTCGTAGAGGTAGGTGCCGTTGGCGCTGCCCAAGTCAATCGCCTCGTAGCCCCCTGCTGAGCGGCGGATGAGCAAGTGCTGGCGCGAGACGCCCATTTCGCGGGCGCCGTAGGGAGCCAGGTCCACCAGCAACGTATCGGTGGGCGGCTTCTGTTTCGTGTCCAACCGGCCCAGGATGAATTCGTCTTCGTAGAGGATGGCCACCGGCTGAGACGATTCGTTCAGATAGATGGCCAGCCCGCGCGCCGGTGGAGGAACGTCGAGCGGCTCTGGCGGCCCAGCCGGCGCCCCACGCGCCTCGACGTTGACCGTGCTGCTCTCGGGGGAGGAGACGGTTGCTTCCAGCGGCGCCCCGCAGAACAGACAGGTATCGGCTTCGGGGCGGTTGGGATGCCCGCAGGCCGGGCAGGGTTTGCCAACAACAGGTTGAGCAGCCATTGTTTTTCCAGTCTGTCAAATGGCGGGTCGCATCCCTATAATACACCTTTTTGGGTGTTTTTTACAATCATTCTGGGGGATGGAAAGAGATTTTGAGGCCAGCCGACAGCATAGTCCTTCCGGCGGGCGGCTTTCCTGCAACGTTTGGTCCAATCGGGCGAGAGAAACGGCCGGCCGTAAAATTCGTCACTCTTCGGGCGCGGCAAGGGGGAGGAGGTGGCCGAATAGGGCAATCGGCGAGGTCACCAGCAGCATGGTGCCGAGAATGAAGGCCGGCGGCCAGGCGTAATCATAGAACAGGAGCGGGGAGGCCTGGCCCAGATGCAGATGTGCCCACCACGATCCGGCCAGGGCCAGGAAGAAGACGGAGCCGGAGAGCAGGATGCGCGCCGGGCGCCGGCGGAGGAGGCTGGAGGCCGAAAAACCCAGGGCGATCAGCAGACAGGCGGCCGGGACAAGACCGCCCGCCGGAGCGGCGTTGAGGACGAGCGCGTCGTAAACGAAGGCCGCAAAATACAACAGCAGGCTGCCGAGCAACGTCGCCAGTCCCAGCCGAGTCGGGCGGGAGAGACGTCCAAAGCGCTCCATGACCAGGCGCGTTGCCAGAACGCCGAACGCGAAGGGAGCGCTGAAGATGGCGCCTCTTTCCAGCGAGAGGATGATGTGGCGCGCCTCCCAGAAATGAGGCACGCGAGCGGTCAGGTAGGCTTGCAGGCCAAAGCCCAGCAGCCCGCCCAGGAAGATGACGGCATAAACGGCGAGCAGGTTGAGGGGGCGGGCAAACAGGCGGTCCAGCAGCCAGGTGACCAGCAGGCGGTGGCGGGTCGCAGCCGCTACCCAGCGCGGCAGGCTGCCGGCGGCGGCATGAATGATTTCCAGGACGACGGCGCGCCGCTCGCCGTCCTCCGCATCGAGTGCCTCCCGCAGGGCTGCCTCGGAGCGCAGGCAGCCAATCAGGCGGGCGGCCTGGTCGCCGGTTTCCGAGTCTTCCAGCGCCAGTTGTGTCAGACGCCGGTCCTCGGCTTCGCCAAAGGCGCGCGGCTGCCAGGCGGGCGGAGGGCTGGTCAGTGTTTCGAGCAGGCTGAGCGCCTCCTGCCTGCGGACGGGGTCTTCGGCCTCGCCGGCCAGGTTCAGCAACGCATCCACCAGCACGGGCGGGAGGGAGGCGGGAGGCAGTTGCAGCCCATGTTCGCGCCGGAGGCGCGTCAGAGCCAGGCCAACGCTGCGCGCCCCGCCGCGGTTGAGGATTTCGCCGGCGACGGCCAGTCGCCTCTCCGGCGAGGCGAGACGCTCCCACCAGAGTTGGTCTTCGAAACCAAAGATGAGGGCGTGATAGAGCAGAAAGGCCAGCAGGCGGTCGGGGATGTTCGGCCCGCGGCGGTAATATTCGCTCACCAAGGCGAACTTGGTCAGGCTGAGGCTGGGGCGGGTGTCGGCTTCCCAGCGTGGCAGGCTGTGACGGATGAGTTCCTGCACGTCCTGGCGGAGGATGTCGTCCTCGGAGCGCGGCGAGACGGTCGCTTCGGCGGGCGGCAGGCCGAAAGCCTGATAGACCAGGCGGACGGCCTCTTCGGCCGAGGCGGGCCGGTCGGCGGCTTCGGCGGCGGTCAGACGGCGCAGCACGGAGGTCAGGGCCGGGGGCAGGGCGGGGTTGAGATCGCGCGGGTCGGGCAGTTCATCGGCGGAGTACAGTTGGCGGATACCGAGGGCGTTTTCGCCGTCCCAGGGGAGGTGGCCGGTAAACAGTTCGTAGAGCAGGATGCCGAAACTGTAGAGGTCCGATTGCGGCGAGATGGCCGCCATACGGTGCTGTTCGGGCGGCGCATAGGCCGGTGTGCCGCGCCCGGTATGCAGGGCCTGGGTGCTGGCCGAGAGGAAACGGGCGATGCCGAAGTCGCTCAGATAGGCGTTGTGACTCAGATCGGTGAGCACATTGGAGGATTTCAGGTCGCGGTGGATGACGCCCTGCTGGTGCAGATAGGTCAGGGCGGCGGCGATTTCCGAGGCGTAGCGCAGGGCCTGGTGCGCTTCCAGCGGGCCGGAAGCGATCTTCTGATACAGCGTCCCGCCGCTGGCGTAGCGCGAGACGAAATACCGAATCTGGCCCGTCAGACCGATTTCGTACAGCGGGAGGATGTAGGGATGCCGCAATTGGGTGAGGCGTTCGGTCTGCAGGGCGAGCATTTCGTTATAGACCCGCTCCTGGTCGCTGTCGCCGGCTTCGCTGAATTTGATGGCGACGATTCGACCTTCATGCGGGTCGCGCGCCGACCAGACGACTCCCTGGCCGCCGGTGCCAATCTGTTCGAGCAACTGGTAGTGCCGGAACAAACCGCCAGGACGGAAATCGGAGAGCGGGGAGGCTGCGGTCTCTGTCATGATGGGTAGAAGGGGAAGGGGGAATTACGGCGGGCAGCCTTCGGCGGGGGCAGGAATGATGTCGTTCGGATGGTTGGCATGGCCGCCGATGTCGCCGCTGGCGAAGTAGAGGGTTTGACAATTGCTGTGATAATCGGTGCAATGGCAAATGGTGATGCCTTGCGGCGGCTGGGTGGGCGGCGGCTGGGTGGGCGGCGATTGGGTGGACGCAGGGCTGGTGGCGGTCGAAGAGACTGGCGTGCGGCTTGAGGAAGAGGGGACGGTTGAGGATGCGGTCGGCGTCGCCGTGCGGCTGGGCGTGGCGGTGGCGGTAGCGGCGCGGGCGGTTGGGGTTCCGGCGGTCTGGCTGGGGGTTGGACCGAGGCCGGTCGCCAGGGCGGCCTGGGCGGTGGCCGGATTGACGGGCTGGATGTCCTGGGGAGCGCAAAACTGGCCGCTCAGGGTGCAGGCCACCGCCAGGTCCGACTCGGACAGGGGGAGCGGTTCAGACGGCGGCCCGCTCGCCTCCATGCCGTTCTCGCCGCCGAGCGGGACGCTCACCGATTGGCCGGCGCCGAAGAAGACGAGGTGGCCGTCGGCCAGGATGCTGGCGGAGCCTTCATAGACAGAGACGACCATCTCGCCGCCGGCTGTGGCGCGCAGGCTGGCGCTGCCCATCAGGGTCAGTTCGGCGCCGTTGACGCTGAAGCGGAGGCCCGCCCCGCTCGGCATGCTGATCAGGATGCCGTCGAAGGGCACCTGCTCGCAGACTACCTGGCCCAGTTCGCTGGAGAAGTAGAAGGATTGCAGGTTGGGGGCCGGGTTTTCGAGGCTGGTGTTGCCGAAGACGACCAGGGTGACGTTCTCGCCCGGCAGGGAGCGCGGCAAATTGGCCGTGACTCGAAAGATGGCAATGCCCCATTTCTGTTGGGCGAGGTCGAGGGGGGAGGCTGAAAGGCGCACCAAGTCTTGTACCTGGATGACATCGCCGCGCTGCGAAAAGGAAAGGTTGTCGCCGGGGACCAGTTCGGCTTCGACGGTGTCGTTGCCGTAACAGACCTGGTTGGGGCCGATGCGTTCGCACAAATCGGCAGAGGCCTGCATAGCCTGTTCGATCAAGCGCTGGCAGTCGGCCGCCGCGCTGGCGGTCGAGCGGCCGCTTTCGCCGCCGGAGAAGATGCCGGCGTTGTACAGGGCGGTGACTCCCAACAGGGCGCAGGAAAGGAAAAAGCAGAAGGCGATCAAGCCGGCGAGCGGTTCGCGGCGTCTCTTCCTGGGGCGCGAAAGGGGAGGCTTTTTTGGAGACAGGGCTTGCACGGCGGTTGAGGCAGGCGGCGCAGGCAGATCGGAGTCCCCCGCCGCGGCCGGGTTTGCAACGGGCGGCACGGTCGGCGGGGGAGGGCGCAACAGGCTGAGGCGTCGGCGCGCCTCGGCATGCTCTGGCTGGAGATGGAGGATGCGCTCCAGGCAGTCGATTTCTTCCTGGGGCGTGTAACAGGCCTGGGAGAGATACTCCCAGGCGGTGATGTTTTGGTCGTCCTGTAAGAGAATTTGACGAATGACCTGGCGCGCTTGGGCCTTCTGACCGTTCTCGAGCAGACGGGCGGCTTGTTGCAACCATTCATGCGGCGAACCGGGCTGATTCATTTTCGGGGAGGAGAGACGGCTAAGGACGCGGGTCTTCCCGGAAAGTGATAAAGATGCGCATCTTGCCCATCCGAATGAGGTCGCCGTGCGAGAGGGGATAAGGCTGGTTGGGCAGCATGCGCTTGTCGAGCAGGTAACTGCCGTTGGTGCTGCCCAAATCCATGACCTCGTATCCCTCGCTGGCGCGGCGGATGAGCAGATGCCGGCGCGAAACGCCTTTTTCCAGCGCACCGTAAGGCCGCAAGTCCACGATGATTTCCTCGGAGGAGGCCTCCTCTTTGCTGTCGCTGACGCGGCCGAGGACGAATTCGTCATCGTACATGACGGCAATGGGTTTGATGTCGCCTGCCAGGTAGATGGCCACGCCCCGGATGGGCGGCGGCACGCGGCTCAGTTCGGTGATGGTCTCTTCTGCTGCTGGCAAGCCCCTTTCCGCCCCCAGATTGAGCGTGCTGGTGTCGCTTTGCCCGTTAGCCTTTTCCAGCGGCGTCCCGCAGATGATGCAGGTTTCCGCATCTGGGCGGTTCTTATGGCCGCAGGCCGGGCAGAGTTTTTCGGGCAAGGCATTCATAATTCTGTGCTTTCTCCAACAATGCTATTGGCCGCTTTGTTAACGAATGAAGAGGCAAGACTAACTGATTCAATCATACAACGAAATCTTTGGGAAGGCAATCCGACTTCGGTCATTATCGTAACCACGTTTTTTGTGCTATCATACAGGCGTATGGAGCGTCGGCGTCTGTTTCCGTATTTGCTGCTGAACGTGCTGGTCTCGGCCGTTGTGACCGGCAGCATCCTGTACTTCTACGACCGCGCCTACCGCGCCGACTGCGGCCGGGCGCCGCTCATTCCCACCCTGCCGCTGCCGGCGAATGCCACTCCCCTGGCCGATCAGGTCCATGTGGATATCGTCAGCATCATCGGTGCCGGCTCACCCGTCAGCGAGATTGTGGTCATCCAGAACAACGGTCAGGAGGCGGTCGTCCTCACCGGCTGGCGCTTACAGGATAGCGATGGGGCGGTTTATCTCTTCCCTCAGTTGACCCTCCACCCCGGCGCCTCGGTGCAGGTCCATACCGCCAGCGGGACGGATACTGCCATCGACCTGTACTGGGGCGGCAGCACTTCCCTCTGGCAGGCAGGCGAAATCGCCTCGCTCTACGATTCTCAGGGTATACTTCGGGCACTCTATCGCGTGCCCTGAAACTTTTTTTCCGAGAAACTGCAGGCCCATGTCTCAAGCCCTCTACCGTAAATGGCGCCCCCAAACCTGGGAAGAATTGGTCGGACAGCCTCACATCGTCCAGACCCTGCGCAATGCTGTCGCCGGCGAGCGCGTGGTTCATGCCTATCTGTTTGCCGGGCCGCGCGGCACCGGCAAGACGACCGCCGCCCGCCTGTTGGCCAAAGCCGTCAACTGCCTCGACTCCGACCCGGCCAGGCGTCCCTGCAACCAATGCGAACACTGCCGGGCGGTCAACGAGGGCCGCTTCCTTGACTTGATCGAGATCGACGCCGCCTCCCAGACCGGCGTGGACGACGTGCGCGATCTGCGCGACAAAATCAATTTCGCCCCCAACCAGGGCAAGTACAAAGTTTACATCATTGACGAAGTCCACATGTTCTCCAACAGCGCCTTCAACGCCCTGCTGAAGACGCTCGAAGAACCGCCGCCGCATGCCATCTTTGTGCTGGCGACCACCGAGATTCACAAGATTCCGCCCACGGTCCTGTCGCGCTGTCAGCGCCACGAGTTCCGCCGCCTGCCGCTGGAAACCATCGTGGACCAACTGGCACGCATCGCTGCCAGCGAAAACATCCAGGCCGACCCGCAGGCGCTGACCCTCATCGCCCGTCAGGCCGCCGGCGGATTGCGGGATGCCATCTCTCTGCTCGACCAACTGGCCTCGACGGGAGGCCGCGTCGACCTGCCGCTCGTCCAGACCGTCCTCGGCACTGCCGCCAATCAGACCGTCCTGGACCTGATGGATGCCATCCTCGACCGGACTCCGGCCGCCGGCATGGACGCCCTCCACGCCGCCCTCGACGCCGGCGCCGACGCCCGTCTGCTGGCCCGCCAGGTGGTGGATTACTTGCGCGCCCTGCTGCTGCTTCGGATGAACCCCGCCGCCCGCCCAGACCTGCCGGCCGAGGTCCGTCCGCAGGCCGAACGCCACGCCGCCGGTTTTTCGAGCGAACAACTCCTGAGCATGATTCGGGCCTTCAACGCCGCGGCCGTCGAACAGCGCGGCAACTGGCAGCCGGCGCTCCCGCTCGAACTGGCCCTGGTCGAGGCCTGCGAGGAGCGCCCTTCTGCCGGCCCGCCGCCGGCGCCACGAACGATGGGCGAACCGCGGCCGGCGCGTCCGGCGTCGTCTGCCCAAGCGTCCCCCTCCCCCGGAAACACCGACCTGGCCCAGGTGGCCAAAGCCTGGAAACAAATCCGGGCCCTCATCAAACCGCAAAGCGCCTCTCTCGAAGGCTTGCTCAATTCTTGTACCTTGTTAGAAATCAAGGACGGAACGCTTGTTCTGGGATTTTCCAGCGATGTCTTGTGTTCCAAAGCCGACAAGCCCGAACAATTGGAACTGATCCGCCAGGCGATTGCCGCCGTCACCGGGCTGAGGCTTTCTGTTCGCTGCGTGGTCTCGAACGTCCGGCAGCCCCGGCGCGGCGAGGTCAGGGCTGACGGCATGGTCGCCGCGGCGCTCAAAGCCGGCGGCGAGGTGGTGGATATCCAAGAGTGAAATCATCTGGCGGTCACCTGCCAGATAGAACGAGGAGTGCGTATGGCCAAGGGATTCAATCGTCCGACGGGCAGCGGAGGCGGGGGAATGTTGCAGCAACTCCAGCGCCTGCAGCAGCAAATTGCCGAGGCGCAGGAACGCCTGGCGCAGGAGACCGTCACCGCTACGGCGGGCGGCGGAGCGGTGACCGTAACGATGACCGGCGACCAGAAATGCCGCTCCGTATCCATCGATCCGGCCGTTTTGCAGGACGCCGATGCCGAAATGCTCCAGGATTTGCTGCTGACGGCGGTCAATCTGGCGCTGGAAAAATCCCGCGAACTCCAGCAGCAGGTCATGGGTCCGCTGGCGGGTGGGCTTCCGTTCTAGCCTGCCCCCGTGCCACGTTCCCTCATGTCGGGGACGTGACACGGGAACACTTGACACGGGAACACTTCATGTTACCTGATCCCATCCAAAATCTGATTTACGCCCTCGAGCGTCTTCCCGGCATTGGCCCGAAGACGGCCTCGCGCCTGGCCTTCTACCTTTTGCGCGCGCCGGATGAACTGGTCAACTCTCTGGCCGATGCGCTTGCCGCCCTCAAGACCCAGATTGCTTTCTGTGAGGAATGCTTCAATATCACCTCTGCCGGTCGCCGGCGCTGTGAGATTTGTGACAACCCGCAGCGGGATGGCTCGGTGTTATGTGTGGTCGAGGAGCCGCTGGACGTGCTGGCGCTGGAGCGAGTAGGGGCGTTTCAGGGCAAATATCATGTGCTGCACGGTCTGCTTTCTCCTATCGAGGGCATTGGGCCGAACGATCTCAAGATTGCGCCTCTGTTGGAGCGGGTAGCGGCCGGAGGGGTGCGCGAGGTGATTCTGGCGACCAATCCGAGCATGGAGGGCGATGCCACAGCCCTATATTTGCGGAAACAATTGCAGCCCCTGGGGGTGCAGGTGACGCGCCTGGCGCGCGGCCTGCCCGTCGGCGGCGACCTGGAATACGCCGACCAGAATACCTTGTTGCGTGCCTTGACCGGCCGCCAGGAAATGCCTTGAGGGGCGGTTTCGACCTTAAAATTTTTGGAAAATGCTTGACAAGAGAAGCCAGATGCGTATAATGAGAACGCACAGTTACCCACTCAGATCTCGTCTGCGGACAGATCGTTGACAATCGAGAAACGTCTCGCGTCAGAGACCCAAGACGGTATGTTTTGCAGTCTGACGAGCCGATGTTGAAGGATAAACATCGGCGCTTTCGTCTCTCTGACCCTTGACAGAAAGGGATGTCGCGGGTAGAATTCCGCCCGCTTTGTCCACAGGACCTTAACAACTGAAGAGTGATAGGAAGTCAAGCCTAGTCGTTCTTTCATCCGTAACTGACACTCGCAAGAGTGATTTTTTGCGGAGAGTTTGATCCTGGCTCAGGATGAACGCTGGCGGCGTGCTTAATGCATGCAAGTCGAACGAGGAGTCTTTGTAGCAATACGGAGGCTTCCTAGTGGCGAACGGGTGCGTAACGCGTTGGTGACCTGCCCCGAAGTGGGGGATAACAGCCCGAAAGGGCTGCTAATACCGCATGTGGTCATCGGGTTTAGAAGCCGATGACTAAAGCAGCAATGCGCTTCGGGAGGGGCCTGCGTCCCATCAGCTTGTTGGTAGGGTAACGGCCTACCAAGGCGACGACGGGTAGGGGACCTGAGAGGGTGGTCCCCCACACTGGCACTGAAACACGGGCCAGACACCTACGGGTGGCAGCAGCAGGGAATATTGCACAATGGGCGAAAGCCTGATGCAGCAACGCCGCGTGCGCGATGAAGGCCTTCGGGTCGTAAAGCGCTTTTCTGAGAGATGAGAAAGGACAGTATCTCAGGAATAAGTCTCGGCTAACTACGTGCCAGCAGCCGCGGTAACACGTAGGAGGCAAGCGTTATCCGGATTTACTGGGCGTAAAGCGCGTGCAGGCGGTTCGGTAAGTTGGATGTGAAAGCTCCTGGCTCAACTGGGAGAGGTCGTTCAATACTACCGGGCTTGAGAGCAGTAGAGGGAGGTGGAATTCCCGGTGTAGTAGTGAAATGCGTAGATATCGGGAGGAACACCAGTGGCGAAAGCGGCCTCCTGGACTGTTTCTGACGCTCAGACGCGAAAGCTAGGGGAGCGAACGGGATTAGAGACCCCGGTAGTCCTAGCCGTAAACGATGTGAACTTGGCGTCGGCGGGTTCAAAGCCGTCGGTGCCGAAGCTAACGCGATAAGTTCACCGCCTGGGAACTACGGCCGCAAGGTTAAAACTCAAAGGAATTGACGGGTCCCCGCACAAGCAGCGGAGCGTGTGGTTTAATTCGATGCTACACGAAGAACCTTACCCAGGTTTGACATGACGACGAACGATTGCGAAAGCATGAGGCTCCCGCAAGGGACGTCGCCACAGGTGTTGCATGGCTGTCGTCAGCTCGTGTCGTGAGATGTTCGGTTAAGTCCGCCAACGAGCGCAACCCTCGCCGTATGTTACATGTGTCATACGGGACCGCCGGTATCAAGCCGGAGGAAGGTGGGGATGACGTCAAGTCAGCATGGCCTTTATACCTGGGGCTACACACACGCTACAATGGCCGGTACAATGGGTTGCTAAGCCGCGAGGTAGAGCCAATCCCCAAAGCCGGCCTCAGTTCAGATCGCAGGCTGCAACCCGCCTGCGTGAAGTCGGAGTTGCTAGTAAACGCGCGTCAGCCATAGTGCGTTGAATACGTTCCCGGGGATTGTACACACCGCCCGTCACGTCATGGGAGCTGGCAACACCTGAAGCCGGTAGCCTAACCGCAAGGAGGGCGCCGTCGAGGGTGGGGCTGGTGACTGGGACGAAGTCGTAACAAGGTAGGTGTACCGGAAGGTGCGCCTGGATCACCTCCTTTCTAGAGTGCTGAGCAATGGTCCAGCCGCGAGGCAGACCGGCGCTCGACCGCAAATCTCTCGTTCACGGTGGGCGAGAGTCGACCGAGGCGGCGCTTCCTATCACTCCTCAGTTGCTGAGGCCTGTGCCGGGCGGGCCTGTAGCTCAGTTGGTTAGAGCACAGTCCTGATAAGACTGGGGTCACTGGTTCGAATCCAGTCAGGCCCACCTGAACGTTCAGGAAGTGCTCGGGGATGTAGCTCAGCGGGAGAGCAGCGCCTTTGCAAGGCGAAGGCCACGGGTTCGAATCCCGTCATCTCCACTGGGCTGCTCGGCAAGGAGACCGAAAAATTTGAAGTTGATGATGGTCCTCAAACGTTAGCGGGAAGGCTGCAATCGCAGGGTAGGCAATCGCCCGGCGATGAGCCGGGCTGCTTTGTCGGAAAAAATGATTGACGGGCAAGCGATGCCCTTGACGCGAGTGAAGAGCATCGCTCGCCGGTCAACGCCGAAATGTCCGGCGTACAAGGCGAAGTCAGAACCTTGACAACCGAATAGCGACTGATAATGTAAGGTGATCTTTTTGTAAGCCGAAAAGTATCAATTTCTCCGCATCACGTGGAGAAGCTACTAAGGGCTTACGGTGGATGCCTTGGCGCCAAATGCCGATGAAGGACGTGGGACACTGCGATAAGCCTCGGGTAGCCGTGAACAGGCGTTGATCCGGGGATGTCCGAATGGGGAAACCCGCCAGAGCGAACCTCTGGCATCCTCTGGCTGAACACATAGGCTGGAGGAGGGGAACCGCGGGAACTGAAACATCTAAGTACCGCGAGGAAAAGAGATCATTCCCCTAGTAGTGGCGAGCGAACGGGGAACAGCCCAAACCGCCCGTGCTTGCACGGACGGGGTTGTAGGGTCCGGCATATGGAAGTTACCAATCAGTTGGTTAGCAGAAAGGTGTGGGAAAGCCTACCAAAGAGGGTGATAGTCCCGTATGTGAAAACCAACTGACTTCCGCTGGATACCTGAGTACTGCCGGGCACGCTAATCCGGCAGGAATCTGGGGAGTCCACTCTCCAAGGCTAAATACATTTGGCGACCGATAGTGAACAAGTACCGTGAGGGAAAGGTGAAAAGTCCCCCTGTTAGGGGAGTGAAATAGAACCTGAAACCGTAAGCCTACAAGCAGTCGGAGGGCTAATGGCGTGTCGGTGCGCCGGGGAAACCCGGCTGCGCGGCGCTAGGCCTGACGGCGTGCCTCTTGGAGAATGAGCCTGCGAGTTAATCTCAGCGGCGAGGTTAAGGGAGTGACACCCGTAGCCGTAGCGAAAGCGAGTCTGAATAGGGCGTATAGTCGTTGGGATTAGACCCGAAACCGGGTGAGCTACCCATGGCCAGGGTGAAGCGAGTCTAACCGCTCGTGGAGGCCCGAACCTACTAACGTTGCAAAGTTAGGGGATGAGCTGTGGGTAGAGGTGATATGCCAACCGAACTCGGAGATAGCTGGTTCTCCTCGAAATAGCTTTAGGGCTAGCGTCATGCGTTTAGTATCGGAGGTAAAGCACTGGATGAGCTAGGGGGCTTACCGCTTACCGAACTCAACCAAACTCTGAATGCCGATACTCCACAGCATGGCAGTCGGACTCCGGGAGATGAGTTTCGGGGTCGAGAGGGAAACAGCCCAGATCATCGGCTAAGGTCCTCAAGTCTACGCTAAGTGGGAAACGAGGTGAGGTTACTGGAACAACCAGGAGGTTGGCTTAGAAGCAGCCACCCTTTAAAGAGTGCGTAATAGCTCACTGGTCTAGTGACCTTGCGCGGAAAACTTAACGGGGCTAAGCGTAGCACCGAAGCCATGGGTCTTGCCGCAAGGCAGGGCAGTAGAGGAGCGTTCCGCCGACGGGGAAGGTCGACCGTGAGGACGGCTGGAGTTGGCGGAAGTGAGAATGCAGGCATGAGTAGCGCACAAACACGTGAGAACCGTGTTCGCCGTAAATCTAAGGTTTCCGACGCCAGGTCATTCCGCGTCGGGTTAGTCGGGGCCTTAGCCGAGGCCGAAAGGCGTAGGTGATGGACATCCGGTCAACATTCCGGAACCATTTGGAAGGAGCGATGGGGGGACGCAACGAGGTAGGCCAGCCAGCGATTGGTCGTGCTGGTGCGATCCGTCTAGGCGTTGAGGCCGGTAGGAAAATCCGCCGGCTGAGCCGAGGCGAGAGCGTGCCCCCGAGGCATAAGTGGTTGAGCCTTGTTGCCGAGAAAAGCCCCTAAGCGTTGAATTCCAAATGCCCGTACCGCAATCCGACACCGGTAGATGGGTAGAGTATACCAAGGCGAACGGGAGAACCCTCGTTAAGGAACTAGGCAATTTGACCCCGTAACTTCGGGAGAAGGGGTGCCCCCTGGCGTGTATGCGCCGGGGGGTCGCAGAGAAATGGTTCTAGTGACTGGTTAACAAAACCACAGGTCTCTGCTAAGCCGTAAGGCGATGTATAGGGGCTGACGCGTGCCCAGTGCCGGAAGGTTAAGGGGAGAGGTTAGCGCAAGCGAAGCTTCGAACCGAAGCCCCGGTGAACGGCGGCCGTAACTATAACGGTCCTAAGGTTCATTCGCGAGCCTTAGTAAAATCGAACTATATGCGGGAAACTCCTCGCACAGCCAGGCGGTACTCGCCGTGCTCTCACGGCAGTCAAAATCCGCCGGACATGGGGACAATCCGCAGGGAAGGCTTCTATGGATATCCCAGGAGAAGAACCCTCAGAGACTTCACGTTCGATCTCGTCGAAGACCAGACTGGAAGCACAATGGGTCGTAGGGTTCGTAGATGGAGAAGGGTGTTTCTATGTGGGCATCCATGCCCAGCCAGAGATGAAAAGCGGCTATCAGGTTTTGCCGGAGTTCACGGTCGTTCAGCATGAACGGGATGTGCAACTCCTGTATGCCCTCAAAGCATTCTTTGGCTGCGGTGTGGTGCGCCGCAATCACGCCGAGCGCATGGCTTATCGCGTGCGCAGCGTGGAACATCTCAGAGAACGGATTCTCCCGTTCTTCGAGAAGCATCCTTTGAAATCCAAAAAACGTCTGGATTTCCTGAAATTCAGGAAAATTCTGCTCCTGATGGAGCGCAACGAACACTTGACCCCGGATGGCATCGAGAAAATCCGAGCCATCGCTTCTACGATGAATACAGGACGAGAAAGATAAAGTCCGGCTCCTCTGGAAACAGAGTGAGGTAAACCGAGCGAAATTCCTTGTCGGGTAAGTTCCGACCCGCACGAACCGCGTAACAACTAGAACAGTGTCTCAACGAGGGACTCGGTGAAATTGAAATGGCAGTGAAGATGCTGCCTACCCGCAGCAGGACAAAAAGACCCCGTGGAGCTTTACTGCAACTTGGCATTGCGTTTGGGTGTGATTTGTGTAGCATAGGTGGGAGGCTATGAAGCTGGGGCGCCAGCCTCGGTGGAGCCGCCGTTGAAATACCACCCTGATTACACTTAGACCCTAACCCCGCGCCGTCATCCGGGCGGGGGACCGTGCCAGGTGGGCAGTTTGACTGGGGCGGTCGCCTCCTAAAAGGTAACGGAGGCGCCCAAAGGTTCCCTCAGGGTGAATGGAAACCACCCATAGAGTGTAAAGGCATAAGGGAGCTTGACTGCAAGACCAACGCGTCGAGCAGAGTCGAAAGACGGGCTTAGTGATCCCACGGATCTGTGTGGAAGGGCCGTGGCTACCGGATAAAAGCTACCCCGGGGATAACAGGCTGGTGAAGTCCAAGAGTTCACATCGACGACTTCGCTCGGCACCTCGATGTCGGCTCATCGCATCCTGGGGCTTGGACAAGGTCCCAAGGGTCGGGCTGTTCGCCCGTTAAAGCGGTACGCGAGCTGGGTTCAGACCGTCGTGAGACAGGTCGGTCTCTATCCGCTGTGGGCGCAAGGGATTTGAAGGGAGCTGCTCCTAGTACGAGAGGACCGGAGTGGACAGACCTCTGGTGTGCCAGTTGTCGTGCCAACGGCATCGCTGGGTAGCTACGTCTGGCAGAGATAACCGCTGAAAGCATCTAAGTGGGAAACTCGCCCTAAGATGAGATCCCTGTATCCTATATGGAGTAAGACCGCAGGTAGACCACCTGCTTGATAGGCGGCCGGTGGAAGCGCAGCAATGCGTTAAGCCAAGCCGTACTAATGGTCGAGGGCTGATCCGCGTGGTGCGGAGAACTTGATACTTTTCGGAAGAATCGGTCGTTATTCGGCAATCACATAGCGAATAAGTCTCTTGGTGATTGGAGCGACGAGGGTACACCCGGTCCCATCTCGAACCCGGAAGTTAAGCTCGTCAGCGCCGATGGTACTTGGCGGGCGACCGCCTGGGAGAGTAGGTCATTGCCAAGAGACTTTTTCTTTTCTCTCAGGCCAACCACCTGCGGCTCGACGTGGGTCAGGCCGCCCCCCCACAGGAGATCGGTGAAAGCCCACCGCCGCCCGGCGGTAGGCTGAGGCGCTCCTCAGACAGGCGGTCAAATCGCGGCGGGCTATCCGCCAACGGCCATGCTATAATCGGCATGGCCGATTTTCTTTTTTCGGAGGAACCATGACCAGCCTGCCCGAAGTCCCGACTGCTTATTTGCTCGACTTCCTGACGAAACTCATCAACACACCCAGCCCGACCGGCTTCGCCGAACCGGCGGTGGCCCTCTGCGAGCAGACTCTCCAAGTTTTTCCACCTCTGACCCTCGAGCGGACTCGCAAAGGCGCGCTGAAAGCCGTCTGGCGCGGAGCACGTCAGGACGGCCAGCGGGCGCTGACCGCCCATGTGGATACCCTCGGGGCAATGGTCAAGGAAATCAAACCCAACGGGCGGCTGAAACTGGCCCGCCTCGGCGGCTACGCCTGGAACACCATCGAAGGCGAGGGCTGCACCGTCTTCACCCGCAGCGGACGGCAGGTGCGCGGCGCCGTCCTGCTGACCAAGGCCTCCACCCACATCTTCGGCCAGGAGGTCGGCGAGATGAAGCGCGACGAAGACAGCCTGGAGGTGCGCCTCGACGCCCGCACTACCCTGGAAGGGGAAACGCGCGACCTGGGCATCGAAGTCGGCGACTACGTAGCCTTCGACCCGCGCCTGGAAATCAACGCCGGCTTCGTCCGGGCGCGTCACCTGGATGACAAGGCTGGCGTGGCGGCCATCGTCGCGGCGGTCAAGGCGCTGAACGAGGCCGGCCTCCAGCCGGCGCATACCACCACCTTCCTCATCAGCAACTATGAGGAGGTGGGGCATGGCGCCGCCCACGGCCTTTCGGAGGAAGTGCAGGAACTGGTAGTGGTGGACATGGCCGCCGTCGGCGAAGGCCAGAACTCGGACGAGTTCTCGGCCTCCTTGTGCCTCAAGGACAGCGGCGGGCCGTATCATCACGGCCTGTCTACCCGCTTGCGCGCCCTGGCCGAGCGGCATAACATCCCCTACCGGCTCGACATTTATCCTTATTACACCTCCGATGGCGAGGCCTTCTGGCGCGCCGGCGGCGATGTGGCCGTGGCCCTCATCGGCCCTGGCGTGGATGCTTCTCACAACTACGAGCGTACCCACACCGAAGCCTTGGTGGCAACGACCCGATGGGTGATGGCGTATTTGTTGGAAGAGTGAGCCTGGTTCAGGGAGAAAGCGATGAAACCGTTTTTGCATCGAATATTCGCGAATTCCTCGAAAAAAATTCGGTAAATTCGTGTCATTCGACGCCAGTAATTCTTCATCCGGATAAAATCTAATTCTGATTGCCCGCCTCTTGAGCAAGGAAGCCAGATGAACTTCTCCGACTATCAAACCAAATCGCGTAAAACCGCCCAATACCCTCCCATCGGTCATCCGGTCATCTATCCGCTGTTGGGACTGGTCAACGAGGCCGGGGAGGTGGCCGGCAAAGTCAAGAAGATTTTCCGCGACCGCCAGGGAACGATGGATGAAGAGACGCGCCGGGCGCTGGCAGGCGAACTGGGCGATGTCTTGTGGTATCTGACTCAGGTCTGCACCGAACTGGGCCTCTCTCTGGAGGAGGTGGCCGAACACAACCTCGCCAAGTTGTACGACCGCCTGGCGCGCGGCAAAATCGGCGGTGAGGGTGACAACCGCTAGGGGCGGCCGGCAGAGGACATGATTGCTGTTCCCACCGACAGGCAGCGCCTCACCGGAACTCTAATCTTCCTCATACAAAAAAGCGACTCGCTTTTTGGTAGAATCAAACCAGACACTTCTTATCCGAATGGGTAGTCGTAGGACAAGATAGCCTTTGTCCTACAGGAGACGATTATGGCAAGCATGGAAAAATTTACACAACGGGCCAGGCGGGTGCTCTCGCTGGCGCAACTGGAAGCCGAACGCGCCCGCCAGGGATTGATTGGCACCGAACATTTGCTGCTCGGTCTGCTGGGCGAAGAAGGCGTGGCCGGACGGGTTTTGCGGGAACTGGGCCTCGAATTGGAACGCGTGCGCGAGATGATTCTGCGCCTGGGCGGCGAAGGCCGTTACGCCGGCGGGCGCATCGAACTGGCCCCCGAAACGCAACAGGCCCTCGAATTTGCCCTCCAGGAAGCCCGCACGATGGGCCATCACTACGTCGGCACGGAACACATTTTGCTCGGCCTGGCGCGCGCCGGCGGGCTCGGCGTCGAGGTCCTGCGGAAACTGGGCGTGACCGAGGACCAGATTCGCCGTCAGGTGCGGCGCGTCCTCCAGGAAAGCGCCAGCCCTACCCCGGCCAGCGTCTCCGAATCACCGCGCCAACCGGGCCGGCAGGAGGCCAAAACCCCTCTGGTGGACCAACTTGCCACCGACCTGACCAGCCTGGCCGAGCAAGGCAAACTCGACCCGGTCATCGGCCGCCAGATGGAAATCGAACGCGTCATCCAGATTCTGGCCCGCCGCACCAAGAACAACCCCGCCCTGATCGGCGAACCGGGCGTCGGCAAGACGGCCATCGTCGAGGGCCTCGCCCAGCGCATCGTCGAGGGCGATGTCCCCGCTCCGCTGCTCAACAAGCGCGTCCTGAAATTGGACGTCGGCTCGCTGGTCGCCGGGACGATGTACCGCGGCCAGTTCGAAGAACGCCTCAAGCGGGTCATTGACGAGTTGAAATCCACCGCTTCCATCCTTTTCATTGACGAGTTCCACATGCTGGTCGGCGCCGGTTCGGCCGGCTCAGCGGTAGATGCCGCCAACATCCTCAAGCCGGCCCTCTCGCGCGGCGAGTTGCAATGCATCGGCGCCACTACGCTGGACGAGTATCGCAAGCACATCGAATCCGACGCCGCCCTCGAACGCCGCTTCCAGCCCATCCTGGTGGAGGAACCGTCGGTCGAAGAGACCATCGAGATTCTCAAGGGCATCCGCAAGATGTACGAGGACCATCACCACCTGGTCATCTCGGACGAGGCCCTCGAAGCGGCTGCCCGCCTCTCGGCGCGTTACGTCTCCGACCGTTTCTTGCCCGACAAGGCCATTGACCTGATTGACGAATCGGCCTCGCGCGTGCGCATGTACAAGTCTGACGCTGCTCGCTCGGCCAAGGACCTGTACACGCAGTTGAAGCAGGCGCGCCAGAACCGCGTCCTGGCCCAGGAGGAAGGCAAGGCCGAAGATGTGCGTCTGTGGGAAACGCGGGAGGTCGAACTCAACGAGCAGTTGGCGCGCATGAAGTCGGGCTGGGACCGCGCCAGCAGCCCGGTCGTCACCGCCGACGACATCGCCGAGGTCATCGCCATGTGGACGGGTGTGCCGGTCATGCAAATCGCCCAGGAAGAAAGCCAGCGCCTGCTGCAAATGGAGGCCGAATTGCAGAAATCCATCATCGGCCAGGAGGAGGCCATCCGCGCCATCTCGAAAGCCGTCCGCCGGGCGCGGGCCGGCCTCAAAGACCCGCGCCGCCCGATCGGCTCGTTCATCTTTTTGGGCCCGACCGGCGTCGGCAAGACGGAGTTGACCAAAGCCCTCGCCAAGTTCATGTTCGGTAGCGAGGAGGCGCTCATCCAACTGGATATGTCGGAGTTTATGGAGCGCCACACCGCCAGCCGTCTGGTCGGCGCGCCGCCCGGCTACATCGGCTACGAGGACGCCGGTCAATTGACCGAGGCCCTGCGCCGCCGCCCCTACTCGATTATCGTCTTCGACGAGGTCGAGAAAGCCCACCCCGAAGTCCACAATATGCTCTTGCAAATTATGGAAGAGGGTCATCTCTCGGACGCCAAAGGCCGCCAGGTGGATTTCCGCAACGCCATCATCGTCATGACCACCAACGTCGGCGCCGAGGAAATTCGCCGCCAGACCACGCTGGGGTTCAAATTGCAGCGCGATGAAAAGAGCGAGGAAAAGGTCAGTTACGAGGAGATGCGCAAGAAACTGACCGAACAGTTGAAGCGCACCTTCCGCCCCGAATTCATCAACCGCGTCGACAGCGTCATCGTCTTCCGCTCGCTCAACCGCGACGACATCCGCCGCATCGTCAGCCTCGAACTGGCCAAGGTGACCGAGCGCCTGGTCGAGCATAATGTCAGCCTCTCGGCCACCGAAGCGGCCCTCGACCTGCTCGCCCAGCAGGGCTACGACCCCGAGATGGGCGCCCGGCCCCTGCGGCGCGTGATTCAGCAGAAGGTCGAGGACCCCCTCTCAGACGCCCTCCTGGCGGGTGAGTTCCACAGCGGCGACACCATCCTGGTGGACGTGGCCGAGGGCGAGGTGACGCTGAAACGGGCGGAGGCCGAAGCCACCCCTCAGGCGGTGGCCTGAACGAATTTGGCCACCGATTGGGTGGCGGGAGGCTGCCCTCCCTAAGCAATGGCTTGAGGATTCTTATGGGTAACACTTTGCAAACAGCAACGCTGGCCGGGGGGTGTTTCTGGTGTCTCGAGGCGGTCTTCGACGAACTGAAGGGCGTGGTATCGGTCGAATCGGGCTATTCGGGCGGGCATCTCCCCAACCCGACCTATCAACAGGTCTGCGACGGGACGACCGGCCACGCCGAGGCCGTCCAGGTGACGTTCGACCCGACGGTGCTGTCGTATCGCGACCTGTTGATCGTCTTCTTCACCATCCATGACCCGACCAGCCTCAACCGTCAGGGCTATGACGTCGGCACGCAGTACCGCTCGGCCATCTTCTATCACGACCAGGAGCAAAAACGGGTGGCCGAGGAAGTGATGAACGAAATCGAGGCGGCCGGCATTTGGGGGGCGCCGCTGGTCACCGAACTGCAGCCGTTCGAGGCTTTCTACCCGGCCGAGGATTACCATCAGGAGTATTTCAAGAAGAATCCCTGGCAGCCTTACTGCCGGGTGGTCGTGGCGCCCAAAGTGGCCAAATTCCGCCAGGCTTTTGCCGACCGGCTGAAAATGTAAAGTGGCAAAGGTGAAGGACCCGCTCCCGGCGAGGAAACGGGTCCTTCACTGCCCTATGGCGAGGGGAGGACGTATAGCGTATAGTCGCTCCATCGGCGTGCTGCCGGCAGGGAGGCCAGGAGGGCCTCCAGCGTTTCCCAATCGTTCTCGGTCAACTCGCCCTCGTGATGGCGGCGGACGAAATCCGCCCCGCTTTGGAAGACCAGCAGGTGGGTGTAGCCTTGCTCCTGCCAGGCAGCCAGGATACGCTCCGGGGTCTGGTACAGGCGCATGTCGGTGTACCAGCGGTCAATGACCTCGTCCGGGTCACAGATGGGCAGGCAGTACAGGCTGCGGGTTTCCCAGGCCATGAGTACGCGCGAACCGGGCGGCAAATCCTGCAAGGCCTGCATGGCCTCGGCGTAACCGCCCAGATTGTCGGCCAGGTATTGTGGCCGGGATTGCAGACCGAGCAGAGCCTCCCAGGCATGGCGATGATAAGCATCCTGACAGGTCGTGTAGGTTGAAAAGCCCAGAGCCAGAGCGACGACGAAGGAGGCGATTCTCCCGAAGCGGATGGCGTGGGTCTTGACCTGCCCGATGGCATCGAACCCGGCCCCTGCCAGAACGGCCCAGGCGGGAAAGAAGGCGAAATACAGGCGGGTCTGGATGAGCAGGCTGGCGAAGCGGCTGGCGATAATCCAAATGAGGAATCCGGAGAGAGTCACCAGAGCAGACAAGCGGAGGGTTTCCCGCCCGGCGGGGGGACGCGTCTGCCAGTTCAGGGCTGCCAGAGGGCTCAAGCCGAGCAGCAGCGGCCCGATGGAGGCGCTGTAACCGCTTTTCCCCTCGATGCCCAGGATAGTTGCCAGGCCGGGGAGGAGGAAGATTTCGCTCCAGGGACGGGGGGCCAGGCTTTTTTGGTAGAAGGCCAGGCGGATGGCGTTCATGTCGGCGGCGGGAAAGAGGAGCGGGTAGAACGGATTGCCGGTCGCCAGGTAATTTTTCATGAACCAGGGCAGACTGGAGAGAGCGGCAGAGACGCCGAAGAGAAGGACGGCCTGGAGGCTCTTTCGCCCTCCCAGTGTTCGGGTTTCGGTCAGGATGACGATCAGGCCGCAGATGAGCAGGATGCCGGCGGTGTATTTCGTCGCCAGGGTCATGCCGGCCAAGACGCCGGCCAGCAGGAGGTCGAGGCGGTTCTGGTTCGTCAGCCACCGAGTCAGGGCTATCAGCGTGGACATGCCGAAGAACATCACTGCCCAGTCCACATATCCCCACGAGAGCGACAGGGCGAAGGTCTCGCCGGCCAGGAGCGAGGCGACCGCCGCCCAGGCGGCGCGCCGGCCGAGGCGTTCGAGGCTGTACGCGAAGACGGCCGTCAGGGCCAGGAGTCCGAGTGTCCAGCCGAGCAGGGCGGCGGCGGGTTCGCCTCCCAGCAGCATGGCCAGGGTGTAAAGCATTTCTGTCTGCTCGGGCATGCCCCAGAACATATTCTCCGGCAGGTAGATCAGGCGTCCGGCTTGCAGATAGGCGCGCGGGATGGCGAGGTGGTACGTCAGGGCGTCGAACTGGACGGGCGGGGCGGCGGCGACGATCCAGGTGCTGACCAGGATGAGGATGGCTGCCAGGGCGACCCCTTTTTCGAAGAGGCCGCTCTCCTTCCAGCCGAGGGCGAGCATCTTCCAGGCGCGCCACCAGGCCAGGGCCTGGCGCCGCAGCAAGAAGAGGCCCGCCAGCAGCAGCGCCCCGAACAGGGCGAGCGAAAAGCCGATGACCGCCCCTATCGCCAGCGTCAGGATGCTCATCAGGCCCAGGCCGAGGGCGGCCTGGAGCATCGCCTGCGAAAGCGGCTGTTGAGTTTGTCCGCGCAGGAGGGCAAAACCCAATCCGCCGGCGAGGGAGAGAATGGCGGCGGCGACGACCGCCCGCCAGACGGTCAACGCCAGAGCGGCAAACTCGGCCGCCGAGAAGGGCTTGTGCGACCAGGCGTAACCGGCCAGGGCAAGGGCGAGCCAGAAAGTGCTGAGCAGACCGAAGAGCAGGGCTTTGTTTGGTTTCATGGCGCAACGAAAAGGTAAAGGCGCAAATCGCCAAAGGAACGTTCTTCCTCCAGGCGGTAACGCGCCGTCAGCCAGGCAAGATGCGGGTGGGTGGAGAGGCCGGCTTGCTGGTATTCCGCAATGGACTGCTCGAAAATGATGAACCAGACGCGCCGGGCGCCGGCGACGGCGCTTTCCAGGTCGGGCTGGCTTTGAATGCCGAGCGCTTGCTGAGTGGCCGGGGCCAGGGTGTCGGTGGGCGAGCCGGGCGGATCGGCGATGCATTCCTGCGCGAGGCCGGGGTCGTAATAAAGGGCCGGCAGCCAGGAGAGTTTGTTGGAGTGGACGATCACATCTCCTGCCTGCCTGTTTTCGCGCAGGAACTGAGTCAGTTCGGGGGAGGGGACGTAAGGGAAGCCCTGATAGGTCAGGTGCTGATACCAGCCCATGCCGGCGTTGACGACAATCAGCGCTGCCAGGCCGGCCTGCAGGCCGCGCGGCATGGCCGCTTGAGTCAGCGCCCAACCCAGCCAAAGGCAGAAGAAGAGGCCGCTGGGGAGCAGAGCGCGCTCAAGATAGAGGGGAAACCATTGCGAGACGAGGAACAATAAGACCGGCGGCGCAAAGGCCAGATACAACAACCAGAAGCCGGAGGAGCGTTGTGTCCGTATCTTGAACGTCTCGAGCAGCGCCAGGGCAGTGACCGTCAATGCGGCGAATAAAGCCAGGGGCAGCCAGTTTTCCGGCAGCGGCAAATGGGTCGTGTAGGTCAGCAGGAGGGTAAAGAGTTTGGCCAGGCCGGGGCGTTCCGTCCAGTAGGAGGCGGAGACTTTCGAAATCTGAGCCGGCAGGTGGATGAGCCAGGGCAGGTAGAGGAGCAGCGCCCCCGCCCCGGCCAGCGCCAGGTGCAGGGCATTGCGCCATTCTCTGCGTATCAACGGCCAGAGCGCCAGCGGCAGCAGATAGAATGCCGCCAAATTGTGCGTGTATTGCGCCAGCGCGGCTGCCAGGGCAAAGCCCAGCCACCAGCCCTTGCCGCCCCGACGGCTCGCCCGCTGATAGCAATACGTCGCCAGCATCAACCAGAGCGCCAGACAGGCGTACATGCGAATCTCTTGCGAGTAGTGAATATGGAAGGGCAGAAAAGCCGCCAACGCCAGCCCGGCGAGGGCCGCCTTTCTGTCAAATATCTCCTCGGCCAGCCGCCAGACGATTACCAGGGTGATTATGCCGGCCAGCAGCGACAGGCAGCGGGCGGCGGTGACCGAGTCGCCGACTCCCTTCATCCACAGCCACAGCAAGGTGTAATAGCCCAGCGGATGAATGTCCGCTGCGCCGGGGCCGGCCGGCGTCAGCGTGCCGTAGACCATCGCGGCGGGTCCCTGCCGGGCGAACAGGATGGCGAAGGCCTCATCGTACCAGATGGGTCGCGAAGCAATCCCCGCCAGGCGCAGGAGCAGCCCGCCGGTCAGAATCAGGACGGGCAAAATCCACCGCTTAGAGATTGGAGCAAACGCTTTCATATCCATCTTGGTTCATTTTTCCCAGACCTGATACAAGCCCAGCCGGCCGTTTTCCCCGTCCGAACGGAACGTTGCGCGGACCTGGAAGCCGGCCGCCGCGGCCAGGGCCTTCAATTCCGCCTCGTCGAAGGCGTGGACGTAGCGCAGGCCGCGCCCGCCGCCGCGCCAGTCGAGCAGGTAGTCGCCGGGGTCCACGTCGGCCGCGCTCAGCCCGGCCTCGCTCCAGGGCTGGAGACGGCCGCGCCACTTTTCGCTGTCGAGGAACTGCCACTCGGAGTGGATGAATTCCCCGCCGGGGGCCAGCAGGGCGTGGACTTGGCGCAGCAGGCGCAGGCGAAGTTGGCGGGAGGGGATATGATGCAGGACGGCGAAGGCGGTAATCAGTGACCAGTGTTCAGTGTTCAGGCGGTCGGCCCAATCGGGGGCGGTCAAATCGGCTTCGGCGAAGGCGAAATTTTCAGGCAAATTACCCGTCTCCTGTAAGAGCGGGCGGCTGAAATCCAGGCCGAGGTAGCGGCCGCCAAAGCCGCGCCGGGCCAGTGCGCGCGCCAGTTCCCCGTTGCCGCAGCCGAGGTCGAGCAGCGCCGCCGCGCCGGTCATCTGGTCCAGCAGCCGCAGCACGCCGGGCTGAAGACGCCTCCGCGTGGACGAGAATTCCCGCCCGAAGGTCTGGTAGAATGTACGATTGAGTTCAATCAACCGCGCAGCGGTGGACTCATTCATCATCCTGATTATATCTGTGTAATTCGTGAAATCTGTGGCCAAAAAACACAACTGGCGCGAACTGCGCGCCCTGCCCCCCGAAAAACTCGCCCAGGCGCGCCTGGCTCTGGAAGACATCCGCCGCGGCAAGCCGGTGGAGGCCGCCCTGCGCGCCCACCTGTGGAACGGCGCGCCGCTCCACAAGTCGGCGCTGGTGGCCGCGTATCACGAACTGGTCAGGAGCGGCGCGTGGGAGGCCGATGACGCTCTGCTGGCGCGCATCCGCCTCAAGCCGGTGCGGACGCTTTCGGGCGTGACCACCGTCACCGTGCTGACCAAGCCCTATCCCTGCCCCGGTCAGTGCATTTTCTGCCCCGATGACGTGCGCATGCCCAAGAGTTACCTGCCCGACGAACCCGGCGCGGCGCGGGCGCTGGAAAACGACTTCGACCCCTACCGGCAGGTGACCTCGCGGCTGGAGGCGCTGGCCTCGGTCGGCCACCCGACCGACAAAATCGAACTGCTCATCCTGGGCGGCACGTTCTCTGCTTACCGGCGCGATTACCAGGCCTGGTTCGTGCTGCGCTGCTTCCAGGCGATGAACGCTTCATCCGATGAGACTTTCGGCGAGTACCGGCCGGGGGATTTGTCCTCTATCCTGGAGGCGCTTGCCGCCGAGCAGCGGGTCAACGAGGCCGCCCCGCACCGCAACGTGGGTTTGGTGGTCGAAACCCGCCCGGACGAAATCACGCCCGCCGAACTGGCCTGGCTGCGCAGCCTCGGCGTGACCAAAGTCCAGATGGGCGCGCAGAGCCTCGACGACCGCATTCTGGAACTCAACCGGCGCGGCCACACCGTCGCCGATTTGCGCCGCGCCGTCGCCCTGCTGCGGGCGGGCGGATTCAAAATCGTCCTGCACTGGATGCCCAACCTGCTCGGCGCGACCCCCGCTTCCGACCGCGCCGACTTCCCCCGCCTGTGGGATGGCCTCTGCCCGGACGAAATCAAAATCTACCCGACCCAACTGCTCGAAAACGCGCCGCTCTACGAAATCTGGCAGCGCGGCGAATACCGCCCCTACTCGACCGAGGAACTGGTGGCGCTCATCGCGGATGTCAAGCCGACCATCCCGCGCTATTGCCGCGTCAACCGCGTTATCCGCGACATCCCCTCCACGCATGTGGTGGCGGGCAACAAACGCACCAGTCTGCGGCAGGATGTCCACGCCGAACTGGCGCGGCGCGGGACGCGCTGCAACTGCATCCGCTGCCGCGAGGTGCGCGGCGGGCGGGTCGAACCGGCCACCCTGCGCCTGGACGACCTGGTCTATCACCCCGACGGCGCCGAGGAGCATTTCCTTTCCTTTGTAACGCCGGAGGATAAGATTGCCGGTTTTCTGCGCCTCTCGCTGCCGGGGCCGGAGTCGCCCGTCACCGGCCTGAGCGACCTGGAGGGGGCGGCGATTATCCGCGAGGTGCATGTCTATGGCCAGTCGCTGGAGGTGGGGCGGGAGCGGGAGGGGGCGGCCCAGCACGCCGGTCTCGGCACGCGGCTTTTGGCCGAAGCCGACCGGCTGGCGCGGGAAAAAGGTTACCGCCGCATGGCGGTCATCGCGGCGGTGGGGACGCGTCTCTACTACCTGGGGCGCGGCTTCGAGCGCGGGGAGTTGTATCTGGTGAAGACTCTCTAGCGGGATTTACACAAACTCAACCGCCAAGACGCCGAGAGCACCAAACTTTTTGGCGCATGGATAAAATGCGTGAATCGTGTCGCTGCGAGGCGGGCGCTTTTTGGCCGGCGAAGCAGTCTCCTGTCTTTTGCAAGGAGAAAGCCACAAGGGGGGCTTGCTTCGGGCCGTAGTTCCTGCTCCGGCGGCCAACCGGCGCCCCTATTGGGGGCGCGTCTCCCACTCGGCGATGGCAGCCCGGATGGCGGCGACCACTTCCGGGTCGGGGACGGCGTCGATGCTCTGGTAGCGGGCCGCGCCCACTCTGACGATGACGCCGCCGGTCGGCGATTCGCTCAGGCTGATGGCTTTCATCCCCAGCGGCGTCCCCGCCAGGCGTTTTTGCAGGACCTCGTTGATTTGTTCGACGATACTCAGGGGGGCGGGGGCCGGTTCGACCGGCTTGGCCCGGCCGGGGAAGAGCGAGGCCTTGACCGGCTCGACGGCTGGCGGAGCAGCGGGGGTCGGGGGACCGGCCGGAGGAGCAGGGCGCGGCGCGGCAGGCAGCGGTTTGCCTTCTACCCATGGACGCACCTGGCCCAGGATGGCGATCAGGCGGCGGCGTTGTTCGGGGGCGAGGCTTTGCGGCGTTTCCAGTTCGTTTCCATCTATTTCCAGATGGAGTTGCTGATCGGGGCTGCTCCACAGGCGCAGGAGAGCCGGCGGGGCGGCGGCCTGCTGTTCCTGGGCGGCTTTCTGGCGGGCGGCTTCGATTTCGACTTCGGCTTTCAGTTCGGCGGCCCGGATTTTCTTGTTGGCACGCAGGTTCGAGTCGAGAAAGCCGATCAACCAACCCAGCGACAACATCACCAGGCCGACCACGAAGACGATCCAGGTTCTGATCACTTCGGGCATAGGTCTTATCCCTCCATGGGCTGACAGCGCGGGCAGAAGTGGGTGCCGCGCTGGCCGACGACGATCCGCTCGATGGGCGTCTGGCAGACGGGGCAGGGCTGGCCGCCTCGGCCATAGACGCGAAAGTGGTTCTGGAATTCTCCGCCGCGATAGACCCAGTCGATGCTGGCGCCGTTGTGTTCGATGCCGTCCGTCAGGGCGCGGCGGATGGCGGCGTGCAGTCGAACGGCTTCTGTTTCCCTGATTGTATCCGAAATCCGCAGCGGATGCAGCCCTGCCAGGTGGAGGGCCTCGTCGGTGTAGATGTTGCCCAGGCCGGCCAGGAAGGTCTGGTCGAGCAGGAGAGGTTTGAGTTGACGGCGGCGGCGGGTCAGGGCGGCGAACAACCAGGCGGGCGTGAATTCCTCGGAGAGCGGTTCAGGCCCGAGGTCAGCCAAGACGCGGGCGGGGTCATCCACCAGCCAGACGCGGCCGAATTTGCGCGGGTCGCTGAAGACCAGGAGGGCGTCGTCCGAGAGGCGCAGCAGGAGGCGGTCATGTTGGGCAGGTTCGTAGCCGCCCAGGACGACGAGCAGGTCACCGCTCATGCGCAGGTGGATGAGCAGGTGGAAGGCCGAGAGGTGGAGGTCGAGGAACTTGGCGCGGCGGGAGACCTCCCGAATCTGCTGGCCGGCGATGCGGCGTTGGAATGTCTGGGGCGAGGGCGCGGCCAGAGTCCGCTTCCAGCGCAGGTCGGCCTGCAGGATGGTGCGGCCGATGAGCGCCGGGCGCAGGAGGCGGGCGATGGTCTCGACTTCGGGCAGTTCGGGCATTCCGGCCTGGTCAGAGAGAGGCAAATCGGGTCTTTTGAGCCGCAGGCCGCCTGGCCGAGGGGCGCCGATGGTGAGGATTTTTGGCGCAGAGTCCGCCCCGGGCTTCGGCCAATCACGGTCATGGCGAAGCGAGGGCGCAGCGCGGCTGCGCCCTCGCCGGTCTCTAGTGGAGTTGTTCGGCCAGATAGACCTGCAGGCCCATTTGTTTGATCTGGTCGAGTTGGGCTTCGAGCCAGTCGAGGTGTTCTTCTTCGTCCTCGAGGATGTCCTCGAACAGTTCGCGCGTGCCGTTGTCGCCCAGGCTGACGGCCTGCTGGATGGCGTCGTTGTATTCCTTGACGGCCATGGTCTCGGCTTCCATGTCGCTCTTCAACTGCGCTTCGACGCTTTCGCCGATGTGCATTTTGTTGAGTTGGCTGACGATGGGAAGCCCTTCGAGGAAGAGGATGCGGGCGATGAGTTTTTCGGCGTGCTTCATCTCGTCAATGGCGCGCTTTTCGGCGGCTTCGTGCAGGCGGTCGTAGCCCCAGTTGGCGCACATCTCCGAGTGGACCATGTATTGGTTGATGGCGGTCAATTCCTCGGCCAGCATGGCGTTGAGGGTAGCGATAATTTGGGCGTTTCCTTTCATGGTGTTTTCTCCTTTACACTTTATTCGTTGAATAATTGTCCGACGCTGCGGCCTTCATGGGCGCGGCGGATGACTTCGCCCAGCAGGGGGGCGACGCTCAGGATGGTCAGCCGGTCGCCGAGCAAGCGGGCTTTGTCGGGCGGGACGGGAATGCTGTCGGTGGTGATGTATTCGGTGACGGGCAGCGCGGCCAGGCGTTCGACGGCGTTGGCCGAGAAGACGGGATGAAGGAAGGCCACGTAGACGCGCCGGGCGCCGTTTTCCTTGACCAGTTCGACTGCCTGGACAATCGAACCGGCGGTGTCGATTTCGTCGTCCACCAGGACGACATCGCGGTCGCGCACGTCGCCGATGATGGTGAGGGCCTGGGCTTTGGCATCGTTGGCAAGGCGGCGCTTTTCGATGAAGGCAATTGGGGCGTCGATGGCGGCGGCGAAGTTGCGGCCTTTCTTGGCGTAGCCCAGGTCAACGGTCACCACCACCGGTTCGTGCAGGCCGGCGCGCAGGTTCTGGTTGACGTAGTTGACGAGCAGGTATTGGGCGTTGAGCACGTCGCCGGGGATGGAGAAGAAGCCCTGAATCTGGAAAGAGTGCGGGTCGAGGGTCATGTAGCGGTCGGCGCCGGCGATTTGAATCATATCGGCCACCAGGCGGGCGGTGATGGGGACGCGCGGCTGGTCTTTCTTGTCGGAGCGGCCGTAGCACAGGTAGGGAATCACGGCGGTCACGCGCGCCGCCGAGTCGAGTTTGAGCGTTTGCAGCAGAATCAACAATTCCATCAGGTTGCGGTGCACCGGGGCGGCGGTGTGCTGGATGACATATACGTCCTGGCCGCGCACGCTGCTGTGCAATTTGACGAACAGGTTCTGGTTGGGGAATTCGATGATATCGCGGCCGCACAGCGATTCGCCCAGGTACTCGGCCACCTTGGTCGCCAGTTCCGGCGAGGCCGTGCCGGCGTAGAGTTTGATGCCGCCGTAGACTTTCATTTCGTGCGAATGTGGAACAGCCATACGCCTCCCGAACTAAGATGCCTGCCATTCGGAACGCAGGACGCTCATGAACAACACATCATGATATTCTCCGTCCCGAAAGGTCGCCTGGCGGAAACGCCCCTCGTGGACGAAGCCGGCCTTTTCGTAGGCGCGGATGCCGCCCAGGTTGTCGGCGTCGACGCGCAGGAAGATGCGGTTCAGGTTGAGAGTCTCGAAGCCGAACTTCAACAGCAGCCGCATGACCTCCGTGCCATAGCCTTTGTTCCAACAGGATTTGTCGCCGATGAAGAGGCCCACTTCGCTGCTGCGCGCCCGCCAGTCGATCTCGAAAAAACTGCAGTTGCCGACCGAGCGCCAACCTTCGCCATCGCGAATCTCGATGGTGAAGGGCTGTTCTGCCGGCGGGCGCTTGAGCATGTTCTCGAACCAGTTCTCCTCGCTGGCCTGTGAGATGGGCAAGCCCCCCGAAAGGTAACGGCGCACTTCGGGGTCGTTCAGCCATTCCACGAAATGCGGCAAGTCGGCGCGCTCGTTGCGGCGCAAGCGAATCCGTTCTCCGTAAATCATCGTCCCTCCGCGCCCTTTCGTCTGACAGAGACACCGGGGCAGATACGTTCGACATCCAGCCTGGCGCCCCTGTTCCTCGTGTGGATTATACTATAAGCATTCCTTGACCTGCCGCCCCTCAGGATTTAAAATCAACCCGGTTGGCTCATCTGTTCTACGCGGTCAGACAAGTTGTGCTATACTGGTGATAACCGGCTTGCCATGCAAACGCATCTTGCGCTCGAAAGGCGTCCCTCCTGGCCTGTATGGGCCAAGACCCTCCGCCGTCTGGGGCTGGAGGACTTGGCGATTTGGGCACTGGAGGCCGGCGCTCCCCTGGCATTGCTGAGCGCCCAGGTGCTTTACCTGGGAGGCCCTTTGCTGCGCCCCCTGCTCTCGGAGGCCCGCCTCGCCGATCTGGCGGCCTTGTTGGAGAACGGCGAGGAGCAGCGCGCTTTCATTTCCTTTTTGCGTGAGGAGACGGCTTCGTGACCCCCCTCTGGCTTGGTCTGGTCGGATTGGTGCTGGTTCTGGTGAGCGGGGGCGCCATGTTGGGGCTGGCGGTTCTGCGCCGCAAAACCCCGCCGACTTTTCGCGAAATTGCCGCTTTTCAACGTCTGCAAGATGCCATCGGCCGGGCAGTGGAAGACGGCAGCCGCCTTCACCTCTCGCTGGGACGCGGCGGCCTGGTCAGCCCGCAGAATGCCTCGGCCCTGGCAGGCCTGAGCGCACTGCGCCGCCTGGCCAGTCTGACCTCCGCCAGCGATAATCCGCCCGTCGCTACCGCCGGGGATGCCGGCCTCGCCATGCTTTCTCAAGAGACTCTCTACAGCGCGCATCTGGCTTCCCTGGTGACGACCGCTTTCGACCCGACCACCGGCCGGCTGACCGGCCTGACCCCATTTTCGTATGCCGCCGGCGCCCTCCCCATCTTGAGCGACGAGAACATATCGGCCAGCATCCTGCTGGGCAATTTCGGCCCGGAGGTCGGCCTGTTGACCGAAGCGGACGAACGTCAGGGCATGTTTACTCTGGCAGCCAGCGACAGCCTGTCTGCCCAGGCCATCCTGTACGCCAGCGCCGAAGAATTGCTGATCGGCGAGGAATTGTTCGCCAGCGGCGCTTACCTGAACGCCGGCCCGCTCCATAAATCCAGCCTGATCGTCCAGGACTGGCTGCGCTGGCTGGTCATCGTCGCCCTCTTGCTGGGCTTCGTGCTCAAATTGGCAGGTGTCCTGTGAAACTGCGCGGCCTGCTCTCGACTGCCTTTGCCATCGCCTTTGGTCTCATCGTCCTGCTGGGGTATTTCCTCGAATTCCAGCCCTTCTATGGGCTGCGGCTGATTTTCGTCGAATGGGCCGTCATCCTGGCCGGTTTTGCCGTCCTGGTGGGGCTGGGCAATCTGGTAACGGTGCACATCAAGAAGATTCGCGCCAGAGAAAAAGGCGGTTTCTACGGTCTGCTGCTCATCTTTTCCCTGTTGATGACGTTCCTGGCCGGCCTGGCCTGGGGGCCGGAGCATCCGAATATGGTCTTGCTCTTTCGGACGGTCCAGTTCCCTGTGGAGGCCAGCCTGATGGCGCTCTTGACGGTCAGCCTGGCGTACGCCAGCGTCCGCATGCTGCGCCGCCGCCTGAACCTGTTCTCCGTCGTTTTCCTGGGGACGGTGCTGGTCATTCTGCTGGGGACGGCGTCGCTGCCTCTTCTCGGTGACGTGCCCTTCGTCGGCGACTGGGTGCGGCCGTTCGTCTCGCAGGTGATCGCCGGGGCGGGGGCGCGCGGCATCCTGATTGGCGTGGCCCTGGGAACGTTGACGACGGGCCTGCGCGTCCTGCTTGGGGCGGATCGCCCCTACGGGGGGAAGTGATGGCCGAGATTCGCTGTCCGATGTGCGGCAAACCCAACCCGGAGGAGCGTGAGACCTGCTCCTTTTGCCAGGCGCGTCTCAAGCCGCTGACGGCTCCCCCGCCGGCTGCGTCCACCATTCGAGCCGGAGAGGAACCGCTCAAGAAACCCACCTCGGACCTGGAACGCGCCGCCCTGGGCGGCGGCGAATCCATCCCAGCAGGCCAGGAACCGACCAAGAAGAATACCGCCGAATTGGAGCAAGCCCTGCCGGCCTGGCTGCGTTCCCTGCGGCAGGGCGAAGAGGACAAGGCGGCCGAGGAACTGGCGGCCGAGTCGGCGGACGAGACCGGCCTGCCGCTGCCCTCCGCCGCCCAGCCCGCGCCCGAAGAAGGCCTGCCCGACTGGCTGGCCGGCCTGGGGGCGCAGGCCCAGGAAGAAGAGGAAGAACTGCCCGACTGGCTGGCCGGCATCCGCGGCAAAATCGGCGCCGAGACGGGCATCCCGGCCTCCGAGGAACCGATTACCCATCCGCTGGTGGGAGCCGAGACCCTCGACCGTCTCGAGGGCGAAGGGTCGGCTCCGCCGGCGTATGAAATCGCCTCTGGCCGCATGGAGGCCGAGATTGGCGGCCCGCAGCCCTCTGGCGGAGAGGAAGAACTGCCCGACTGGCTGTCGAAACTGGAGGAGACCGGCCCCGCCGAGGCCGCGCCCGAAGCGGCTGCCCCGGCCTTCGGCGAGTCGCTGCCCGACTGGCTGAGCGGGGCAGGCGAAGCCGCCCCGGCCGAGGCCGCGCCCGAAGCGGCCGCGCCAGCCTTCGTGATGGGGGCGGAAGAAGAATTGCCGCCCGAATCGGCCGCCCCTGTCTTTGCGATGGAAACGCCGGACTGGTTGTCCTCCCTGCGGCCGGCGGAGGGGCAGACGCCTTCCGCCGAGAGGGCGGGCGAATCGCAGGCCGGCATGGCCGAGGAAGAGATCGCTCCGGCTGAACTTCCCTCCTGGGTGCAGGCCATGCGTCCGGTCGAGGCGGTGGTCTCCGAGGTCGAAATCCCGACGACGGAAGAGGAACAGATGACCGAATCGGAGGGGCCGCTGGCCGGGCTGCGGGGAGTGTTGCCGGCCGTGCCGGGGCTGGGAGCGGTGCGCAAGCCGCCTCCTTACTCCATCAAGTTGAAGGTGGATGAAGCCCAACAGCGCTACGCGGCCTATCTGGAACAACTGGTGAAGCGCGAGAATCAACCCCGCCGGCCGACTGCGCCGCCCAAAGCGGGCGCAGCCAACCTGTTGCGCTGGTTGATTGCCCTGTTCCTGTTCCTGGTGGTCGGGTTGCCGCTGGCGGGCGGCCTGCGGCTCGACGGAGTCAATCAATTCCTGACGCCGCCCGATGTCGCCGCCGCCAGCGATGTGGTCAGCGCCCTGCCCGACAATGCGCCGGTGCTGGTGGCTTTCGATTACCAGCCGGCGCTGGCGGGCGAATTGGAGGCCGCCGCCGGTCCGCTCATGCAACACTTGTTCTATCGCGGGGCGCGCCTGACTTGCGTCTCGACCCACCCGATGGGGCCGGCCCTGGCCGAACATTTCGTGGGCCGCCTGGCCGAGACCCAGAGTTTCCAGCCGGCCGACCGCAGTCTCAACCTGGGCTATCTGGCGGGCGGGGCGGCGGGTGTATTCGATTTCCTCCTCGACCCGCTTGCCTATTTGCCGCCTCCGGCCGAGGGCGTGCCCGACCCGCGCCAGTCTGTCCCCTTGAGCGGGGTTCAGGAATTATCGGATTACGCTCTCCTGGTCGTCCTGACCGATGACGCCGAAACCGGCCGCATCTGGGTTGAACAAATGACTGCTTTGGGTCTGCGGGACGAGGTCCCGCTGGTGATGGTCGTCTCGGCCCAGGCCGAACCGATGATGCGCCCGTATTACGACTCGCACCAGATGGACGGTCTGGTGAGCGGCCTGGCCGGCGCCCGTTTCTACGAACAACGGGTCAGTTTGCCGCTTCAGACGGCCGCCCCTTACTGGAGCGCCTTCAGCCTGGGGCTGCTGTTGATTGTCGCCATCCTCGCGGTCGGCGGCGTCTGGAATGCGGTCCACGCCTGGCGCAGCCGCCAGCCGGCCGCCGAGGAGAAGGAAGACTGACCATGACCACCACCCTCTCGACCGAATGGATTTCCGGTCTGGTCAGTTTCCTGCTGACCGTGATGGTCTTTTCTTACCTGTGGAAAGACAACGCCCTTTTCCGGCTGGCGGTCTATCTTTTCGTCGGCGTTTCGGCCGGCTATGTCGGCGCGGTGGTTTGCCGCCAGGTGTTGTTGCCGCGCCTGGTTTTGCCGTTGCTGGAAGGCGATCTGCTGGTGGTCTTCCCGCTCCTGCTGGGCCTGGCGCTGCTGGGCAAATTATCGCGGCGCACGGCGGCGTTGGGCAATCCCTCGCTGGCGTTGATGGTTGGGGTAGGCGCGGCCGTGGCGGTCGGCGGAGCCGTCTTGGGTACGCTCATCCCCCAGGTGCAGGCCACCATCGCTCATTTTGAATTGGATCCAAATCACTCCATGGCGGAACAAATTCTGGATGCCAGCACCTTTCTCATCGGCACGGTGACCACGCTGGCTTATTTCCATTACGGCGCCCGGCCGGGGGTGCAAGGCCCCCAGCGCAGCAAACTGGTCACCCTGCTGGGCTGGGTCGGGCAGATTTTCGTCGCCATCACCTTCGGCGTAATTTTCGCCGGCGTCTATGCCGCCGCCTTGACGGCTTTGATTGAACGCCTGAGTTCGCTGCGCCTTTTCCTGGGATTGCTGTTCTGACGTCTATGCCTGCCTCGCTCATTGACGCTGACTCTCTACTCGCTGTAGATATCGGGACGGTTACCACCCGCGCCGTGCTTTTCGATGTCGTCGAAGGCCATTACCGCTTCATTGCCATCGGTCGGGCGCCCAGCACGGCTGCCGCCCCCTTCCGGGATGTCGGCGAAGGCGTGCGCCAGGCAATCGAAAATTTGCAGGCCGTTACCGGCCGAACGTTGCTGACCGGCGACCACAAACTCATCATGCCGGTCCAAAACGGCCTGGGGGTGGATACTTTTGCCGCCTCGCTTTCGGCCGGCCCGCCCATCAAGACGGTCGTGGCCGGTCTGCTGGCGGATGTCTCGCTGGAAAGCGTCAAGCGCCTGGCGCGTTCCACCTACACTCGCGTGGTCGAGACGCTGGGGATGAACGACCAGCGCAAACCGGAAGAACAAATCGACAGCCTCCTGCGGCTGCGCCCAGACCTGATTCTGATTGCCGGTGGGACGGACGGCGGCGCCACCCGCTCGGTGCAGAAATTGCTCGAGGTGATTGGCCTGGCCTGCTACCTCTTGCCGGCTGAGGTGCGGCCGGTGATTCTGTATGCGGGCAACAAAGCCCTGGCGGCAGAGGTCAAGTCTGCCCTCGAACCGCTCTCCTCGGCCCTCTACATCAGCCCCAACCTGCGTCCCAGCCTCGAAACGGAAGACCTTCAGCCGGCCCAACGCATCCTGGCCGAACACTATGCCCAGACTCGCCGCCGGCAAATGGGCGGCCTGGACGAATTGAGCGCCTGGGCGGGCGGCATGCTCGTTCCAACCGCCTACGCGACCGGGCGCATGATTCGCTTCCTCAGTCAGGATTCCCAAAATGGAATTCTGGGGGTCGATATCGGCGCCTCGGCCATCAGCGTGATGGCCGGCTTCGGCGGCGAATTGACGATGGGCGTGTACCCGCAACTGGGGCTGGGAGAAGCGCTTTCCGCTTTGCTGCGCTACACCAGCCTGGATGACATCCTGCGCTGGATTCCCCTCGATTTGCCTGCCGACAGCATTCAGCAGTACTTGTATCAGAAGGCGCTCTACCCCGGCAGCCTGCCGGCTGTGCCGGAGGACCTGGCCATCGAGCAGGGCGTCGCCCGGCAGGCGCTGCACCTGGCTGTCCAGGCGGCGGCCAGGGATTTCCCGCCCGGCGCAAAACGGATGGGCGCCGGCCTGCTGCCCCCCTTCGACTTGATTCTGGGCGGCGGCGGAGTCCTGACCCAGGCGCCGACGCGCGGCCAGAGCCTGTTGATGCTGCTGGACGCCATCCAGCCGACCGGCTGCTTCACCGTCTTCCTCGATCAGAATGGTTTGCTGCCTGCCCTGGGGGCGGCGGCCGACCGCAACCCGCTCCTGCCGGTGCAGGTCATCGAGACGGGCGCTTTTCTGCGCCTGGCGACGGTTGTCGCCCCGATTGCCTCGGCCCGCCTGGGCACGCCCATCCTCGATATTCGTCTGGTGGACCAAAGCGGCAACGAAACCCGTCTGAACGTCAAACAGGGCGCGCTGGAGACGCTCCCCCTCGCCCCCGGGCACTCTGGCCGCCTGTTCGTTCATCCCCTGCATCGGGCCGACATCGGCTTCGGCCCGGGGCGCGCCCCGGCTCAAGGCATCCCGGTCAGCGGGGCAGTGCTGGGCGTGGTCATCGATGCGCGCGGCCGCCCGCTGCGTTTTCCGGCAGACCACGTCCGGCGGCGCGAAATCATCAAGAAATGGCTGTGGACGCTGGGAGGCTAGAGACCATGCTGGCGCCTGTGACCCACATTCTGCCTCTGACCACCATCCGCCGCGAGCGGCTGTTGCCGCTGCCGGGCCGGGTGGTGGCGCGCCTGGAACAAAAAGTCAGCCCGGTGGATGTGATTGCCGAGGCGGTGATGGGCCAGGAGCATGTCTTATACGACATCGCCCGCACCTTTGGCGTCAGCCCGGAGGCAGCCGACAAGATGATGCGGGTGAGCAACAACGAGACCGTCCAGCGCGGCCAGGTGATCGCCCAGTCGGCCGGTCTGGTTCCCCGCTCCTTCCGCGCCGACCGCGACGGGCGGGTGGTCGCCGTCGGCGGCGGCCAGGTGCTGCTGGAAGTCGGCGGCGGGACGATTGAACTGTATGCCGGCCTGCCCGGCACGGTCACCCGCCTGATTCCTGAGCGGGGCGCCGAAATTACCTTCAGCGGCGCGTTGCTCCAGGGCGTGTGGGGCAACGGACGGGTGGACACCGGCCTGATGCTTCCGCTCCTGAGTCAACCCGATGAGGTCTTGAAACCCGGCCGCCTGGATGTCAGCCTGCGCGGCTCGGTGCTGCTGGCCGGTCATTGCGGCGAGGCGGCCGTCTTGCAGGCGGCGGCCGAGTTGCCGGTGCGCGGCCTGATTCTGGCCAGCATGTCGCCGGCGCTGATTCCGCTGGCCCTGCAAATGCGCTATCCCATCATTGTCATGGATGGTTTCGGACGCCAGGCGATGAACGCGGTCGCCTTCAAATTGCTGGCTACCAACGTCAAACGCGAAACGACCCTGTGCGCCGACCCCTACGACCGGCACCTGGGAACGCGACCCGAAATTCTGATTCCGCTGCCGGCGGCTCAGGAACCCCCTCCGCCGCGCGACATCGAGGCGTTTGCCCCCAATCAGCGGGTGCGCCTCTGCCGCGCCCCGCACCTGGGAGAGGCGGCTACCTTGCTGAATTTGTTGCCCGGCCTGACGATCCTGCCCAGCGGAATCCGCGTCCCGGCCGCGGAGGTCAAACTGGAAAGCGGCGAACAGATCGTCGTGCCGCTGGCCAACCTGGAAATCCTGGGGTGATATAATTGAGACTAGCGAGGAGGACGAAATGTTAGAAGAAGAATCGACCATGGGCGTGGAAAGCGAACCCACCCCTCCCGAAGGGGAATCGAACAATCGCACCTTCTTGATCGTCGGAGGCATCCTGGCGGCCATCGTCTTGCTGACCATCATTTGCATGGCGGTCTATGTCTTGGTGACGCTGCCCGGCCGACAGGCGCAGCGCGCCGCCGAGCAAACGGCGATTGCCACCCAAAATCTGGGCCTGGCCATGCAGATGACCGCCACCGCCGATGCGGCCCTCTGGACCCCCACCCTGCCGCCTCCCACGCCTGCGCCTGCCACCCCCAGCCCGACGCCGGTCGTGGCGATGCCCTCCGAATCGCCCACCCCCGATATGCTGCCGCTGACTCAGACGATGGCTTATCTGCGCACCCAGGTGGAAATCAGCCGTCTGACCCCTACCGGCACGCTCGGCCTGCCGCGCAGCGGTTTCGCCGACGAGGTCGGTCTGCCGGGCTTGTTCATCGCCGCCCTGGCGCTCGTGGTGGTCATTCTCCTCGCCCGCCGTTTGCGCAGCGTGCCGGTCAGAAAATAAGGCCGGGGCCAGCGGTTCCTTGCGTTACAATAGGCGGGGACTCCTGTTCGGGAGTCTCCGCTTTTATCTCGAGGGGAGCGGCGGCGTGTGGGAGCAAGGCGGCTTGGGTCGCATCTGAACCAGCCCGACTCCGCCAATGACGATCAGGATGGCCGTCCATTGATGGCCTGTCAGTTGTTCGGCAAACACCAGCGCGCTCATCAGGGCCGTCCAGATGGGGGAAAGGCTGAGCAGGAGATTCATCTCGAAGGCCGGCAGGGTTTGCAGGGCATGATTGTAGATCAGGTAGCCGAGAGCGGTGTTGACGGCGGCCAGCCAAAGCACCAGACCCCAGACGGGCAGAGGAGCGCGCGGCCAGCCCTCGAGCGGGAGGGCGATCAGGAGCAGCAGACCGCCTCCCAGGGCAAGCGGGATGGCCGTCAAAGTCAGGGAGTCGGTTTCGCCTGCGCGAGCGGAGTCGCGTCCCAACAGGCCGAAGGCAGCAAAAGCCAGCAGGCCCAAGAACATGACTGCCAGGCCGAGGGGTTCGCTGGCCCGAATCCCGCCAGAGAAGAACAGAACCATGCCACCCAACGTCACCACGACGCCGACGACCTGGAGAGGCGTGGGAATCTCGCCCAGCCAGACGGTCCCACCCAGCAGGACCAGCAGGGTCACCAGGCTCATCAGGAGGGAGACGGTGGTTGCCGACAGAGATTGGAGCGCCCAGAAAGTCGTGCCGTTGCCGAGCGTGTAGGCGCAGACGCCGAGAATCAACAAACGTTTCCAGGTGCGGCCGCTCAGACGGAGGAGACGGACACGGGCTGCCAGGAAGGGGATGAGGACGACAAAACCGAGAAAGTAACGAAGCCCGCCGAGGGTCAGCGGGCCGAAGTCTTGCAGGGCAATCTTGACCAGGACGAAGGAGGATGCCCAGATGAAGTTCACCAGCAGGGCCTCCCCCACTGCCGCCAGTCGCGAGGGACGGGAAGACATGACCAGGGTCAAGTGACGCTGGCGGCGACGCTTTCGCCGTAGGCAAGCAGGGCCTGGACCATGGCTTGGCTGCGGCCTTCGGCGTAAACCCGCAGCACCGGCTCGGTGCCAGACGGGCGGATGAGCAGCCAGGAATCATCCTGCAGGAGATATTTGACGCCATCGCGCTGGCCGATTTCGACCACCTTCTGCCCGCCGATTTCGGCCGGCGCTTTCTCGGTCAGGAAGCGCGTCATCGCTTCTTTGGAGACCGGGCGCTTCAGGCGCAGGTCGCGGCGTTCATAGAAGGCCGGCCCAACTTCGGCCAGCAGTTCATCCACCAGGGCGGAGAGGGGTTTGCGCGCCGCCGCGATGATCTCGACCAGCAGAAGGCCCATGATGGGCCCGTCGCCTTCGGGAATGTGACCCTTGAAGGAAATGCCGCCCGATTCCTCCCCGCCGATGAGCACGTCCTCGGCGAGCATGTGGTCGGCAATGTGATTGAAGCCGACCGGGGTTTCATACAGTTTCAGGCCGTAGCGGCTGGCAAGGCGGTCAATCATGCGGGTGGTCGAGACGGTGCGCACCACTGCACCGCTCCAGCCGCGTTTTTCGACCAGGTAGCGCAGCGCCAGCGCCATAATCTTGTGCGGGTCAACAAAGTGGCCGCGTTCGTCCATCGCGCCGATGCGGTCGGCATCGCCATCTGTGGCCAGGCCGAAGTTGCCCATGCCGGCGCCGATGGCCCCTGCCAGGGCGCCCAGGTACTTGGCAATTGGCTCAGGGTGGACGTTGCCAAAGCCGGGGTTCATCTCGCCGCGGATTTCGGTCACCTCGCAGCCGGTCCCTTGCAAGAAAGCCTTGATCACGCCCCGCCCGGCGCCGTACATCGAATCGACGACGAAGCGCTGCGGATTGTCGGCGATGATGTCGGTGTTGATCAGGGTGCGGAGGTGGTCGAAGTAGGCCGGCAGGGGATTGAATTTCTGAATCAGGCCTTGTTGGCGGGCCACGTCGAAGTCCATCAGGTTGGGGCCGCGGGCGCGCTCTTCGTTGTCGTTGAGATACACTTCGACGCGGCGGCATTGTTCGGGCAGGGCCGAGCCGCCGTAAGCCGCCTTGAGTTTGACGCCATTGTAGCGCGGGGCGTTGTGGGAAGCGGTGATGACCACGCCGGCGATGGCGCCGTGATATTTGACCGCGTATGAAATGGCCGGAGTGGGGGCGTCAGCCTGCGTCAGCAGGACGGTGAATCCGTTGGCGGCCAGGACGCGCGCCACCTCGCCCGCGTATCTGTCCGAGAGGAAGCGGGTGTCGAAGCCGACCACCACTTTGTGCGGATCGGGGTTACCGCCCCCGTTGGCGAGGTCGCCCCAATCGGGGGAGGCCAGGGCGTCGGCGATGGCCTGGGTGAGCATGCGCAAGTTGCTGAAGGTGAAGGTGTCTGAGATGACGGCGCGCCAGCCGTCTGTCCCGAAATGAATGGTCATGGGAGTCTCCAGGAAGGGGGATGGGGTCGCTAAGGATTGGGTGCCGGTGTGGCGGTGACCAGCACGGCTTGCAAAATCCAACCTTCGACGCCGCTGCCGGTGCGGATGCGCACCCAGATGGCGTTGTTGACCTGCTGAGTCTCCGGCAGGACTTCCACCAGCGTGTCGTTGAGCAGCGACTGCACCACGCTGCCGCTGCCCGGCTCGGAGCGGATCACCGCCCCGCCGCCGAGGGGAGAGTTGACGCGGGCATACACCGGCGTCGGCTGCGGGGTCGGGGTGGGGGAAGGGGTGCGGTCGGCTCGAGGCGCGGCAGGGTGGGCGTGGCCGTCGGCG
>JBEULG010000008.1:0-21823 GCA_041287425.1 Anaerolineales bacterium
GTGGAGATGGCGGGAATCGAATGCATCCCCTTGCGGGGACCCCGTCCGAAACGAGGTCTGCCCCTGCTGCGGCAAGTGGAGATGGCGGGAATCGAACCCGCGTCCGAAAGACTCGACCCTCGGAAATCTACGAGCGTAGCCGGTTGAGACTTCTCACCGCGGGCCTTTCAGCCGGCAAAAACGACCTGCGGTCAGCCGCTTGGACCCGAAAGCCCTCTTTCGCACAGTCAGCGGCGTCGTGTGCGGCACTCCACCTTTGTGACGCCCAATCCCTTCACCGGGTGGAGCACGGGAGGGGTGGACGCGGCCTCATCTCATGGAGGCCGGCCGTTCTGCGCTCGCTTATGCAGCGAGGGGCAGCGCGGCGTAGGAAGTGCGGTTGGCACTTGATGGTTTGCGCTGGTTTAACGAGTTCGGCGCCTCTCGGCTCGCATTCCGGGATCAGCCTCTTCCGTCGAGACCTGTCATCCCCGGTGACAAAATTATAGCAGATTTCAGCCGAAAATCGTCACGCTTCATTCACCTCGGCGCGGCTGAAACTCCCTGCCTCCCCTGTTCTCCAGGCAGGCCGTGAAAGCCGGGCCATTCAGGCGCTCGGTGCGATAGCAGGCCAAGCGTTGATTGAATTCATTCAGCCCTTCTGCCCAGCAAGTGGAATGTGGGCGGACGAAAAACCCCGCCCTGCCGCCTCTAGAAAGACGCCCGACCTCAGACGTCAGGCAGCCGCCTTTTCATCTGGCGCGTTACCCGCCGAAGGTCTCGTTCAGCCAGTCCAGGAAGCCTTTTTCTTTGGGCTTGGCCGAGGTGCCGAGCGTAGCCGCCAGTTTCTCGAACAGTTCGCGCTGCTCTTTCGTCAGACGGGTGGGAATCTCGACGTTGACGATGACCAACTGGTCGCCGCGCCCGTTGCGCCGCAGGTACGGCACGCCGCGGCCTTTGAGGGTGAAAATTTTGCCAGGCTGGGTGCCAGGAGGAATCTTGAGCGTCTCCTTGCCGTCCACTGTTGGGACTTCGATTTCAGCGCCCAGAGCGGCCTGAGCCACGTTGATGTCCAGGTTGAGCAGGATGTCGTTGTCGCGGCGCTTAAAAAATTGATGGGGTTGAACGCTGACGATCAAATACAGGTTGCCCTGCGGCCCGCCCAAGGACCCCGGCTCGCCCTCGCCCGGCAGGCGGATTTGCGTGCCGGTATCCACCCCGGCCGGGATGGCCACCGTCTTGCGGACCGTTTTGCGTTCCAGGCCGGAACCGCGGCAGGTGTGGCAGGGGGTGGGAATCACCTCGCCGCGCCCGTTGCAGGTGGGGCAGGGACCCGATTGCATCATCGAACCGAAGATGGTCTGACGCACCTGGCGCACCTCGCCGCGCCCGCCGCAGGTGGCGCAGCGCTGCGGACTGGTTCCCGGCTCGGCTCCCGACCCGCGGCAGGCGCTGCAGACCTCGTTGCGGGTCACCTCGATGGTCTTCTCGACCCCGAAGACGGCCTCCTCGAAGGTCAGGACGATCTGCATCTGCAAGTCGCGCCCCCGGCGGGGCCGGCGCGCCCGTGAACTGCCGAAACCGAAGCCGAAGCCGCCCAGGATTTCCTCGAAGATGTCGCTGAAATCCATTGTTGCATAGTCGGGCATGCCGTTCATGTCGCCCAGGCCGGCGCGCCCGAACTGGTCATAGCGGCGGCGCTTTTCGGGGTCCGAGAGGACGCCGTAGGCCTCGTTGATTTCCTTGAATTTCTCCTCGGCATCTGGTTCTTTGCTGACGTCGGGATGATACTGGCGCGCCAGTTTCCGGAAGGCCGATTTGATGTCTTCCGTCGAGGCGTCGCGCGGCACGCCGAGGATGTCGTAGTAATCGCGAGAGGTCGGCATAGAGCATCTCTCCGGGCGCATCTCAGCCGCGCGGCAGGCGTTCGCCCACGGCGGCCACGAAAGCCTCCCAGGTCTGGCGGTCGGCGAACAGCGCCGGCGTGAAAATGTTGACGCAGTATCTGCCCTTGTAGAGCATGAGCATTTCTTTCGCCTGTTTGTAATGGGTGTACGAATCCCAGGGCGTTTCGATGTGCGTCTCGCCGTTGTCGGTGACGACGCCGTGCTCGTCAATGACGCCGTGGATGGGGTGACGATAGAGGCTGCCCGGTTTCTCGGCCGAGCGGGCGCTCAGGAACGGCTGATAGTAGGGCGCCGCCAGCACAATCAGCACGAAGAGCAGAAGAGGCAGGTAAGCGGGCGGCAGGCTGCCGCTGAAGACAAAATAGGCCACCCCCAGGACGACGCCCGCCAGCAGAAATCCGTTCAGCCAGAGCATGGCCGGGGCGTAGTTCAGGAAAATGGCACGGCGCACGTCGGCGACGGTGATTTTGCCCTGATATTCGATTCTCATTGCCCGTCCCCCTCCTCGCCGCTGGAGGCTTCCGCCCCGCCTTGCGATTCGGACCCTGGAGCGCTCTCCCCGCCGCGACTCTGCTCCTGCTGATAGACCGCCGCCCCGATCTGCTGGACGGCGCGGCTGAGGGCCTCGACCGCCTGGCGGATGGCGGCCGCGTCCTCGCCGTCGCGCGCTTTGCGCGTCTCCTCGATGGCCGCCTGGACGGCCGCCCGCACCCCCTCCGGAATCTGGCCGCCGAAGTCGCTCAAGGCTTTCTCGGCCGCATAGATGGCACTGTCGGCGTTGTTGCGGGCGTCGATCAGGTCGCGGCGCTGCCTGTCTTCGGCGGCGTGTGCCTCGGCCTCCTGGCGCATCCGCTCGACCTCTTCCTTCGAAAGGCCCGAGGAAGCCGTGATGGTGATATGCTGGCTGCGGCCGGTGGCCTTGTCCTGGGCGGTGACTTTGAGGATGCCGTTGGCGTCGATGTCGAAGGTGACCTCAATCTGCGGGATGCCGCGCGGGGCCGGCGGGATGCCGTCCAGGATGAATTTGCCCAGCGATTTGTTGTCCACCGCCAGCGGACGTTCGCCCTGCAGGACGTGAATCTCCACCTGGGTTTGATTGTCGGAGGCGGTCGAGAAAATCTGGCTGCGGCGGGTCGGGATGGTGGTGTTGCGCTCGATGAGCGGCGTAGCCACTCCGCCCAGGGTCTCGACCGAGAGGGTGAGAGGGGTGACATCCAGCAAGAGGATATCTTTGACCTCGCCGCCCAGCACGCCGGCCTGGATGGCTGCCCCAATGGCCACCACCTCGTCGGGATTGACGCCCTTGTGCGGCTCCTTGCCGAAGAAGCGGCGGACGGCCTCCTGGACGGCCGGCATGCGGGTCATGCCGCCGACCAGCACCACCTCGTTCACGTCCGAGGGCTTCAGGCCGGCATCGGCCAGCGCCTGACGGACAGGCGCAATGGTACGTTCGACCAGGTCGGCGGTGAGCGCCTCGAGTTTGGCGCGCGTCAGGGTGGTGACCAGGTGCCTGGGGCCGGAGGCATCGGCGGTCAGATAGGGTAGGTTGATTTCGGTCTGCAACATGCTGGAGAGTTCAATCTTGGCCTTCTCGGCGGCCTCGCGCACGCGTTGCAGGGCGGGCCTGTCGGCCCGCAGGTCGATGCCGGTCTCCTTCTGGAATTCCTGGATGAGGTAGTCCATGATGCGCAGGTCGAAGTCGTCGCCGCCCAGGAAGGTGTCGCCGCTGGTGGCGCGCACCTGGAAGACGCCTTCGCCGACGTCGAGGATGGAAATATCGAACGTCCCGCCGCCCAGGTCATAGACGGCGATGATTTCGTTGGTCTTCTTGTCCAGCCCGTAGGCCAGCGAGGAGGCAGTCGGCTCGTTGATGATACGCAGCACCTCCAGGCCGGCAATTTTGCCGGCGTCCTTGGTGGCGTTGCGCTGGGCGTCGTTGAAATAGGCCGGGACGGTGATGACGGCCTGCGTGACCGATTCGCCCAGATAGGCCTCGGCGTCGCGCTTGATTTTGGCCAGAATCATGGCCGAGATTTCCGGCGGAGAGTACTCCCGGTCGCCCAGGCGGACGCGCACGTCGCCGTTCTCGGCCGGCAGGACGGTGTAGGGAATGCGCGGCAGGGTGCGCTGGACCTCCGGGTCCTCGTACTTGCGCCCCATGAAGCGTTTGATCGAGAAAATGGTGTTTTGCGAATTGACAATCGCCTGGTTGCGGGCGACGCGCCCGACCAGCCGCTCCTGATTCTTGTTGACGGCGACCACCGAGGGCACCAAACGTTCTCCCTCCGCCGACGGAATGACGACCGGTTCATTGCCGACCATGACGGCGCAAACCGAGTTGGTGGTGCCGAGATCGATGCCGATGATTTTGCCCATGCGACGATTGCTCCTTGAAAGATAAATGCCGGTGGACGAGGACGCTGGGCCGTTGTCCAGCGCGGTCCAGGGTCTATTGCGCCACGCGCACCATCGCCGGACGCAGGACGCGCTCGCCGAGCAGATAGCCTTGCCGGACGACTTCGATGACCGTGCCGCTGGCTGCGCCCTCGACCGCTTCCTGGCCGACCGCCTCGTGGATGTTGGGATCGAAAGGCTGGCCCTCGGCGGCGATGCGGGTCACGCCCTCGCCTTCGAGCAGGGTCTGCCATTTGCGGTGAATCAACTCGATGCCCTCGGCCCAGGCCAGGTCGGCGGGACGCGCCGCCAGGGCGCGCTCCAGGTCGTCCAGGATGGGCAGGTAGCGCTTGACGATGTCGCCGACGGCGATGCGGTAGGCCTCGCCTTTCTCGGCTTCCACGCGGCGCTTGTAGTTCTGGAAATCGGCCAGGGCGCGCTGCCAGCCGTCCTTGTACTCGGCGGCCTGTGCCTGCGCTTCGGCCAGTTGCTTTTCCACATCGGCCAGGCGGGCCTGGAGTTCGTCAATTTGCTTCTGCAATTCTTCGGCGGCGGGGAGAGCCTCTGGCACAGAAACGGCCTCGGGCGAAGAGGCCGCTTCGGCCGGTGGCTCGGCGCCGTTTTCCAGGCGACGTGTTTTCTTACTACTCATTTTCCTCTCCATCGATAATCTCGGATACCAATCCGCTCAACAGGTCTGCCATGAAGCGGACGGTGGGAATGGTGCGGGTATAGGACATCCGCATCGGGCCAAAGACGCCCAGCATGCCGGTGGCATGGCCGGGGATGCCGTATCGCGCCAGCACGACCGAACATTGTTTCAGTTCTTCCCATTTGCCTTCGCCGCCGATCAGGACTTGCACCCCGCCCACATCGGCGTTGCTCATCGTGCGCGCCAGCAGGTCCTGCAGGAGCGAACGCTCCTCGAACAGACGCACTGCCTGGCGGGCCTCATCGGACTCGAGGAATTCCGGCTGCGAAAGGACATTGGTCAGCCCGTCGAGGTAGATTTCGCCCGAAACGCGCTGCTCGCCGCGGCTCATATCCTGCAGGACGAGAGTCAGGATGTCCTTCTCGAGGGCGTCGCTGCGCGTCGGCAGAGCGGCAATCTCCTCGGTCGTCTTGGAGACGCAGAGTTGATTGAGGCGCAGCGCCGCGGCGCTCAAACGTTCCTGCGAGACCGGCTCGGCCAGAGTCAAAATCTGCTGGCTGACCTCGCCACCCACCAGGACGAGGACCATCAGCACCTGGCGGCCCTGGGTGGAAATCAGTTCGAGGTGTTTGTAACGGGCGCGCTCGGCGTGCGGGGCGGTGACCAGCGAAGCAGCCCGCGACTGACGGGCCAGGATGGAGGCGGCCAGCGGCATCCACTGCTCCACGTCCTGACGCGCCTGGTAGAACTGGTGCGAGATGGTGTGACGGGCCGAGTCGGGCAGGTCGGTTTGATAGACCACGTGAGTGACGAAGTAACGGTAGCCCTCCTCGGTGGGAACGCGCCCGGCGGAGGTGTGCGGCTGGCGCAGGTAACCCATCTCGGTCAGGGCGGCCATCTCGTTGCGGATAGTGGCCGGCGAAAAATCCAGGCGATAGCGTTCGGCCAGGCGCGCCGAACCAACCGGCTGGGCCGTCTCCGTATAATCCCGCACGATCAGGGCAAGAATCAGACGCTGGCGTTCGGTCAGTTCGGCCATCGTTCAAGCATCCATCCAAACATCTGCAGCCGGCGGCCGGCGCGGGCCGGCATTACCTGCTGCGGATAGACTCTGCGGTAAATCCCGACAGATTCACAACCTATCTCCGGCGCCCAAAGCGGCGCCGCCTGATTTTAGCACTCTCTGGCAGAGAGTGCTAAAACGACACGAATAATCATACCATTCCCCTGGAGGCGCGTCAATAAGAGCAATGTTAGAAACTTGAAATTTGCACGACCAAACGCATTTCGGGTATACTCACGTTGAACATCTTCCTTTGGAATTTCCTACTTCGAATCCCATGAAACAAGTCCTCCAGAACATGAAAAGCGGCAAGACGCTCGTGGCAGAGACGCCCGTCCCCACGCCGCAAGCCGGGCAGGCGCTCGTGCGTCTGGCGGCTTCGCTCGTCTCGGCCGGGACGGAGCGGATGGTGGTCGAATTCGCCGAAAAATCGCTGGTCGGCAAGGCGCGCTCGCGGCCCGACCTGGTGCGCCAGGTGCTCGACAAGGCCCGCCGCGAAGGGCTGCTCCCCACCCTGCAGGCCGCCTTCAGCCGCCTCGACCAGCCGATGGCGCTGGGCTACTCCTCGGCTGGGGTCGTCGTCGCTCTGGGGGCGGGCATGGACGGCCTGGCGGTCGGGCAGCGCGTCGCCTGCGCCGGCGGCGGTTACGCTGTCCATGCCGAGTACAACCTCGTGCCGCGCCGGCTGCTCACCCCCCTGCCCGACGAGGTGGACTTCGAGTCGGCGGCCTTCACCACTCTGGGAGCGATTGCCCTGCACGGCTTTCGCCTGGCCGAGCCGCAGATCGGCGAATCGGTGGCGGTGATCGGCCTGGGCTTGCTGGGACTGCTGGCCGGGCAGATCGCCGCGGCAGCCGGCTGCCGTGTCCTGGGCATAGACCTGGATCCGGGGCGGACGGCGCTGGCGGCCTCCCTCGGGCTGCCGGCGGTGACCCGCCCCGAGGCGGAGGAGGCCGCCCGGGCCTTTACCGCCAGCCGCGGCTTCGACGCCGTCCTCATCTGCGCCGATACCCCCTCCAGCGACCCGGTCGAACTGGCCGGCCTGATTGCCCGCGACCGGGCGCGGGTGGTGGCCGTCGGGGCGGTCGGCTTGTCGCTGCCGCGCAAACTCTATTATGAAAAGGAACTCTCATTCATCAACTCGCGTTCCTACGGCCCCGGCCGCTACGACAGCCATTACGAAGAACAGGGCCACGATTATCCCCTCGGCTACGTCCGCTGGACGGAGGGGCGCAACTTCGAGGCCGTCGTCGGTCTGATGGCGGCCGGCCGTCTGCAGGTCAGGCCGCTCATCACGCACCGCTTCCCCATCGAACAGGCCGCCGAAGCCTATGCCGTCATCACCGGCAAGAAGAAAGAACCGTTCCTCGGCGTTTTGCTGACCTATCCAAGCGCGTCGTTCGAGGCGCAAGGGGCGAAAATTGAGTTCCGCACCAACAGGGCAGCCCGCCCGTCACCCGTCGCGCTGGGAGTTTTGGGCGCCGGCCTGTTCGCTCACGCCACCCTCCTGCCGGCCCTCCGGAAGGTGGCGGGCATCGAGCGCCTGGGGGTCGCCTCGGCGGGCGGGCTGCACGCCGCCCATGCCGCCCGCAAGTTCGGCTTCCGCTACGCCACCTCGAGCGACGAGGAAATCCTGAACGACCCCCAGATCAACACCGTCGCCATCCTGACCCGCCACGACTCGCACGCCGACCTGGTAGTCAAAGCCCTGCAAGCCGGCAAGCATGTCTTCGTCGAAAAACCGCTGGCCATCACTCCCGAACAACTTGCCGAAATTGAAGCGGCCCTCCTCTCCGCTCCATCGTCCATCATCATGGCCGGCTTCAATCGTCGTTTCGCGCCCCTGACCAGCGCTTTGCAGGAATTCCTCGCCGGCCCCCGCGAACCGCTCTACATGCACTACCGAATCAACGCTGGTTATCTGCCTCCGGCCCACTGGCTGCACGACCCGACTCAGGGCGGCGGTCGAATCGTCGGCGAAGGCTGCCACTTCATTGATTTCCTGACCTGCCTGGCCGGGGCCGTTCCTGTTTCCGTGACCGCCCGTGCCCTGCCCGACGCCGGCCGCTACCGCCAGGACAACGTCTCGATGACCTTCGCCTTCCCCGATGGCTCGCTGGGCGTGGTGGACTACCTCGCCAACGGCGACAAATCCTACCCGAAGGAGCGCCTGGAAGTCTTCTGCGGCGGCCGGATCGCCGTGCTGGACGACTTTCGGACGCTGGAGACGATTCGCGAGGGACGCCGCAGGAAAATAAAAATGGCCCAAGACAAGGGCTGGGGCGGCGAATGGCGCGCCTTCGTCCAGGCCATCCAGGCTGGCGGCCCGCCGCCCATCCCCTACGAGCACCTGTTCGGCGTGGCGCGGGCGGCCTTTGCAGCGCTCCAATCGCTGCGCAGCGGCCAAAGCGTGAAAATCTGAACCCCTTCATCCCCTCTCCTCCGCTGCCCAAACCACTTTCTTCGCGTAATCCGTTTCATTCGATGCCTGTCCCCTCCTCTTCGCGTAATCCGTCTCATTCGATGTCTTTCCCCTCCTCTTCGCGAAATTCGTTTCATTCGATGCCTGTCCTCTCTCCTTCGCGGCATTCGCTTTCTTCGATGCTCCACACTTTCGCCTCCTTCGATGCGTAACACCTTCCTGGCCCGTCTGTCCATCGCCTTCAAGGCTTTGCGTGAACTGGGATTCGTCCCTCTGGCCCTCTATGGCCTCTACCGCTTTGGCCTGTGGAGTGGTCATTACCGGCGAGTCACCAGCCGCCCGCTGCCGGTCGGCGATTGGGCTGTGCAGCCGCTCCTGCCCCTGCCCGCCGTCCAGACCGTACAGCGCTGCCTCGACCAGGAGAGCCTGGCTGCCCTGTTGACCGAGGCCGACGAAATCGCCGCCGGACAAATCCGCCTCTTTGGGAGTCTCCCCGCCGAGGTGCGCCTGGCCTTCGACCGCCGCTTGCAGCACTGGACGGCCTACGAACGCCGTCCGGCCCTGCTGGCCGACTTCTTCACCACCCTCCCCGACGTCAAATTTCTCTGGGAGCCGGCTCGTTTCGGCTGGGCCTTCCCGCTTGGCCGGGCCTACCTCCTCAGCGGGCGGGAAAAATACGCCGAGGCCTTCTGGCGCCTGACCGAGCAATTCCTGGATGCCAACCCGCCCTGCCTCGGCCCGCACTGGATGAGCGCTCAGGAAGTCGCCCTGCGGCTGATGGCCTTCGTCTGGGCGGGGCAGGTCTTCGCGGCCTCGCCCGCCTCCACCCCGGCCCGCCGGATTCGGCTTGGGCGCGCCGTCGCCGCCCACGCCGCCCGCATCCCGCCCACCCTGGTCTACGCCCGCGCACAGAACAACAACCACCTGCTCAGCGAGGCCGCCGGCTTGTTCACCGCCGGCCTGGCTCTGCCTTCCCATCCTCAGGCCGCCGGCTGGCGCGCCCTCGGCTGGAAGTGGCTCAACGCCGGTCTGCAGACCCAAATTGACGGTTACGGCGAATACGGCCAGCACAGCGCCAACTACCAGCGCCTGATGCTCCAACTGGCTCTATGGGTGGACGCCCTCCTCCGCCAGCGGGGAGAAACCTGGCCGCGCCCGACCCTCGAAGCCCTGGGGCGCGCCACCCATTGGATGCTCGGCCTGCTCGACCCGGTCTCCGGCCGCGTCCCTAACCTGGGCGCCAACGACGGCGCCTACCCCTTCCCCCTTTCCACCTGCCCCTTCGAGGATTTCCGCCCCGTGGCCCACGCCGCCGCCCGCGCCTTCCTGGGCTACCGCCTGCCCGCCGGCCCCTGGGACGAGATGGCGCTCTGGCTTGGCCTGCCCCTCGACGCCCCCCGCCGCCTCGACCTGCCGCGCTATCCCGGCGACAACCTGACCGGCCGCGATTCCTGGGCCTGCCTGCGCGCCGTCTGCCTGACGAGCCGCCCCTCCCACGCCGACCAGTTGCATCTCGACTTGTGGTGGCGCGGCCTCAACATCGCCTGCGACCCCGGCACCTACCTCTACAACGCCCCGCCCCCCTGGGACAATCCCCTCACCTCCACCCTCGTCCACAACACCGTCAGCGTGGACGGGCGCGAACAGATGACCCGCGCCGGGCGCTTCCTCTACCTCGACTGGGCCGACGCCTATTACAAGATCCTCCTCTCGGCCGACGAAGGCGTGCTGCAGAAGGCGCAGGCGCGCCACTACGGCTACCGCCGGCTGGGCGTCCGTCACACCCGCACCGTCACCGTCCATGCTGACGAAGGCTGGCGGGTAGAAGACGAACTGCTCTTCCTGCCCCGCCTCTCCTGGCGGCAGGTGGAGCGCGCCTTCCGCCTCCACTGGCTGCTGCCCGATTGGCCCTGGGAAGTCGAACGCCGCCGCGAAAAAATCTCGCTGACCTTGCAATCGCCTCATGGCCCTCTCCGCCTGAACGTGACGACTCTCCCCTCCCGGCTGCTCTCCCAGGCGGACTTTTCCCTCGTCCGGGGCGGGGAAGTCGTCCACGGGACGGGCGCGGCCGAGCCGGTGCGCGGCTGGTTCTCGCCGACTTATGGTATAAAGAGACCAGCCCTCTCCCTGGCGGTGATCGTCCACACCGCCGAGACATTCCAATTCATCACCGAATTCAGGTTTCCCATATGAGCACACGCGCAGTCATCATCCTGATTCAAGGTGACCAGGTGGCGCTGATCGAGCGCCATCGTCAGGGCCATCACTACTACACCTTCCCTGGCGGCGGCGTGGACGAGGGCGAGACCCCCGAACAGACTGCCGTGCGCGAAGCCCGCGAAGAACTCGGCCTGGAGGTCATCTTGCGCCGCCTGGTGGCCGAAATCTGGTTCAAGGGCAAACCGCAATTCTACTACCTGGCCGAAGCCGTCGGCGGCACGTTCGGGACCGGCGATGGACCCGAAATCGTCGCCCCGCTGCCCGAACGCGGCACTTACCGCCCGCTGTGGATGCCCATCCAGCGCATCCTCGAGGAACCGGTCCTGCCGCGCCCGATGGCCGAATTGCTCGTCCGCGCCCAGCGCGAGGGCTGGCCAGACCCCCACCCCGTCATCTACGAAGACAATGCACATCCTGCTCATCCATCAAGCCTTCACGGCGCTTGACGAGCCGGGCGGGACGCGTCACCACGAGTTCGCCCGCCTGCTGGCCGGGCGCGGCCACCGTCTGACGGTCATCGCCAGCCCGGTCTCCTATCTGACCGGTCGGCCTTCCGCCGCAGAAGACGAGTCGGAGGACGGGGTGCGCATCCTGCGCGCCCGCGTCTACGCCGCCCATCACAAATCCTTCTTCCACCGCCTGCTGGCCTTCTTCTCATTCATGATTTCCTCGTTCTTCCTCGGCCTGGGCGTGCGCGGCGTGGACCTGGTGTGGGGCACCTCCCCGCCCATCTTCCAGGGCGTGACTGCTTGGCTGCTGGCCCGCCTCAAGGGTGTACCGTTCCTGTTCGAGGTCCGCGACCTGTGGCCCGATTTTGCTATCGCCGTCGGCGTGCTGCGCAACCGTCTGCTCATCCGCCTGTCATTTTGGCTGGAACGCTTCCTCTACCGCCGCGCCGACCACATGCTGGTCAACAGCCCGGCCTACGTGAATCACGTCCTCCGGCGCGGCGCCAAAAGCGTGGACCTGCTGCCCAACGGCGCCGACCCGGAGATGTTCGACCCGGACGATTCGGGCGCGGCCTTCCGCGCCGCTCATGCCCTGGAAGGCAAATTCGTCGTCCTGTACGCCGGGGCGCATGGCCTCTCCAACGACCTGGGCGTCGTTCTGGACTGCGCCCGTCTGTTGGCCGACGACCCCCGCCTCCACTTCGTCCTGCTCGGCGATGGCAAGGAGAAACCCGCCCTCCAGCGCCGCGCCGCCGAGATGAACCTGCCTAACCTGACCTTCCTGCCGCCGGTCCCCAAGAGCGGCATGGCCGCCGCCCTCGCCGGCGCAGACGCCTGCCTGGCCATCCTCAAGCCCATCGAGGCCTACAAGACCACCTACCCCAACAAAGTCTTCGACTACATGGCCGCCGGCCGGCCCGTCCTGCTGGCCATCGACGGCGTCATTCGCCAGGTCATCGAGGCCTGCGGCGGGGGGGTCTTCGTCCCGCCTGGCGATCCGGCCGCCCTGGCCGAGGCCGTCCGCCGCCTGGCAGCCGATCCCGCCGCCGGGCGCGCCATGGGCCTGGCCGGCCGGCGCTACGTCGAGGCCCATTTCAGCCGCCCCGCCCTGGCCGAACGCCTGGCCGGCATCCTGGAGGGAATGGTGAAATGAGCCGCCGTCTCGACCTGCGTCTGTGGATGGCGCGCCTGCTGATCGCCGTCGTCCTCGCCTGGAACCTGGAATGCGCCTTCGCTTTCCTGCGCCAGCCGCAGGCCTACGCACCCGCTTTCGAATTGAGCGGCGTGCCGGGCGCGGCGGCGGTGCGCGGCGTGGCCATCCTCTTCCTGATGTGGAACGTGCCCGGCGCAGTCGCCCTCTGGCAGCCGCGCCGCCACCGTCTCTCGCTCGGCGAGGCCCTCGTCATGCAGGCCATCGGCCTGCTCGGCGAAAGTCTCCTCCTCGCCCAACTGCCCGCCGCCCACCTGGTGCTGCGCGCCTCCATCCTGCGCTTCATCGTCTTCGACGCCGCCGGCCTGTTCCTGCTGGCCGCGGCTTTCCTGCTCGCCCGTCCGCATTCCCCTTCGGAGGACTCATGCCCCGCATCCGCTTCGACCGCTACTACCGCTACGCCGAACTGACCCGCCTGCTCAAGGCGCTGGCCAAAGAGCATCCCCACCTGCTGCGCCTCGACTCCATCGGCAAAAGCCACCAGGGGCGCGACCTCTGGCTGGTGACCGTCACCCGCTTCGCCACCGGCCCCGACACCGAAAAACCTGCCGTCTGGGTGGATGGCAACCTGCACGCCTGCGAAGTGGCCGGTTCGATGGCCGCCCTCTATCTTATCTATACCCTGGTCAGCCGCTACGGCCAGGACCCGGCAGTCACCGACGCCCTCGACACGCGCGCCTTCTACATCGTCCCGCGCGTCAACCCCGATGGGGCCGAATGGGCGCTGGCCGACCGCCCCAAAATCATCCGCTCCAGCACGCGCCCCTATCCTTATGATGAAGAACGCCTCGAAGGACTGCTGCCCAATGAGGACATCAACGGCGACGGCCGCATCCTCTCGATGCGCCTCCCCGACCCGAACGGGGCCTGGAAGCCGCATCCCGACGACCCGCGCCTGCTCATCCGCCGCGACCCCACCGAAAGCGGCGGGACCTACTACCGCGTCCTGCCCGAGGGCCTGCTCAAGAACTACGACGGCGTCACCATCCGGGTAGTCGCCCCCAAAGAGGGCCTCGACCTGAACCGCAACTTTCCCGTCAACTGGCGGGCGGAGGACGAACAGCGCGGCGCCGGCCCCTATCCGCTCAGCGAACCCGAAACGCACAACCTGGCGGCCTTCGTCGTCAAACACCCCAATATCATCGCTTCGGTTTCCTTCCACACCTTCAGCGCCGTGATTCTGCGCCCCTACGACGACCGCCCCGACGACGAATTCCCCGCCGAGGATTTATGGACTTACCAGAAAATCGGCGAGAAAGGCAGCCAGATCACCGGCTACAAGCACGTCTCCGTCTATCACGATTTCCGTTACCACCCCAAACAAATCACCACCGGCGGCTTCGACACCTGGATGTACGATCAGCGCGGCGTCTTTGCCTGGACGGTCGAACTGTGGAGTCCCATCGCCCAGGCCGGCATCCGGGATTACAAATTCATCGACTGGTTCCGCGAGCATCCGGTCGAAGATGATTTGAAACTCATGAAGTGGAACGATGAGGTTCTGGGCGGCAGCGGCTACGTGGACTGGTTCCCCTTCGAGCATCCCCAACTGGGGCCGGTTGAACTGGGCGGCTGGGACGAACTCCACACCTGGGCCAACCCGCCGGCGCATCTGCTCGAAAAGGAAATCCAGCCCTTCCCCGAATGGCTGATCTGGCAGGCCCGCATTGCGCCCCGCCTGGCGCTGCGCCGGGCCGAGGCCGAAGCCTTGGGCGGCGGGGTGTATCGCCTGCGGCTGGTGGTCGAAAACACCGGCTGGCTGCCGACCTACGTCACCAAGAAAGCCATCGAGAAGAAAGTCAGCCGCGGCCTGATTTGCGAAATCGAACTGCCCGAGGGCGCCAGCCTGCGAACCGGCCAACCGCGCCAGGAAGCCGGCGAACTGGAAGGACGGGCCTACAAATCTGCCCATCTGGATGGCTGGGACGAAGGCACCACCGACCGCTGCAAAGTCGAATGGGTCGTCCACGCTCCTCAGGGCGGGACCGTCACACTGACCGCCCGCCACGAACGCGCCGGCGTGGTGCGGGCCGAGGTCGCGCTCCTATAAGTCAAGGACCCGTTCCCTTCTAAGGGACGGGTCCTCCACTTTGAATAGCCACCGGCACGCCCAGATCGCCGGGCGGCAGACTGAAGATGCTCAAATCTCTGCAACTGGGGCTGGAAGCCGCCGCGCTCAGCCCTTCCGCCGAGACCACCGCCACCTCGATGGAAGTATCCACTCGGAAACCGGTGTCAACCGTCAGTTTGAGCGTCACCTGGTAGCCGTTGGCCAGCGCCTCCACGCAGACGGTCTTGTCGGGGTGCGGACGGCCCTCGTCGGAGGCCGAGAGCGTCGCGCAGACCTGGTGCAGCACGATTCCACCGGGGTTGGCGACGGTCGCATAGGCGTTGGTCACCTCGCCCATGCCGTGGCTGAGATCCACGCTGGTGTTGCAGCCGATGAGAGCGGCCGTCAGGGCTGGGGCAGGCGTGGGGGTGAGGGTGGGGGTGAAGGTGGGGGTGGGGGCCGAAGTGGGGCTGGGAAGGGGCGGAGTCTCGCTCGGCGTTGCCGTGGCGGGGAAGAGGAAAACCGGCGTTGGGGTGACCAGGCGCGGGGTCGCCGTCGGGCCGGAGGCGGTGGGCGGCGCAGGCAGAGGGGTGGCCGTGGAGCCGCAGGCGCTCAGGAGAAAGGGCAAGAGGAGCAGGCTGGCAGTCAGGCGGGTCATTGTTCAGCCCATCTTTCCGGTCAGATAGGCGTCGGTCAGTTCTTTCCGGGGGCGGGTGAAGATTTGCTCGGTCGGGCCGAATTCGACCAGTTCGCCCAGCCAGAACAGGCCGGTGAAATCGGAGACCCGCCCGGCCTGCTGCATGTTGTGGGTGACGATGACAATCGTGTAGTCGCGCTTGAGTTCGGCAATCAGGTCCTCGATCTGGCCGGTGGCGATGGGGTCGAGCGCCGAGGTCGATTCGTCGAAGAGGATGACCTCCGGCCGGACGGCGATGGCACGGGCGATGCAGATGCGCTGCTGCTGGCCGAGCGAAAAGGCGAGGGCATTTTGCTTCAACTGATTCTTGACCTCGTCCCACAGGGCCGCCGCCCGCAGACTGCGCTCGACGATTTCGTCCAGTTCAGCCCGGCGGCGCGCCAGCCCCAGGACGCGCGGCCCAAAGGCGACGTTATCGTACACCGACTGAGGAAACGGGTTGGGCTTCTGGAACACCATCCCCACCCGCTGGCGCAGAGCGGTGACGTTGAAGTCGCGGGCGTAGATATCCTCGCCGTTGAGCAGGATTTGCCCCTCCACCCGCGCCCCCGGGATGGTGTCGTTCATCCGGTTCAGGCAGCGTAGAAAGGTCGATTTGCCGCAGCCGGAGGGTCCGATCAGCGCGGTGACCCGGCGGGGCAGGATGTCCATCTCGATGCTGGAGAGCGCCAGGAACTTGCCGTAATAGAAGTTCAGATTGCGTACGCGGAAGACAGGGGTTGCGTTCACGGCAACTATTGTACTCGATTCTTTTTGAGGTGAGGTGACCGCATTGGGCTGAAAGCCGGGCCATCTGGCTGCCCGCTCTCTTTGGCTGCTGGAAGGTGCCCTTGCCTGGGAGGAAGACGGCTTGGTCGCCACCTTCGCCCGGATTCAAATTGCCCGCCAGGGCGGCTCAAATTCGACAAAATCGGAGTAAAAGGTCATAATTCGAGTATGACCTCCATCACTTGCTCTCCTGAAATGCTTTCACTACAATTAAGCCGATAAATTGTATCTGGATTAGCGGAGAGAATCATGCAAATCACCCGACAAGCCGACTACGCCATCCGCGCCGTCCTCTACTTGGCGCAACTGGGTCCCAATCAGCGCGCCGCCACCAGTACGGTGGCGCAGGAAAAGCACATTCCGCCGTCTTTCCTGGCAAAAATCATTTCGCAACTTTCGATTGCCGGCCTTTTGCACACCTCGCGCGGGGCGCGCGGCGGCGTCTCGCTGGCCCGCGACCCGAAGGACATCTCCCTGCTCGACGTGGTGGAAGCCATCGACGGGCCGATTCTGCTCAACGAGTGCGTCGGCGAAGCGGGGGCCTGCGATTTCGAGGAGGATTGTCCTCTGCATCCCATCTGGAAGGAGGCGCAAGCGCAATTGGTTGAGCGTCTGCGCAACACCCACTTCGACCAATTGGGAAAGTGAATCTCGCCAGCGAAGAGCGGACTGCCCCCACGGGCCGCAAACGAATATGACCGTCGCGGAGGGCGTTCTGCGCCCTGCGCGGCGGCGCAGCGAAAGGTCGTCCCGCTTGGGGGCGTCCTGTGCGTTAAAGAAAGAAAAGCCCCACACCAGGCGGGGCTTTTCACATTTTGGCCAGCCTCTACGGCTTCACGTAGACGGTGTATTCGTAAACATAGTCACCGGCCGCGTAGTCGCTCGCGCCGATGCCGTCGTTGATGGGGCGGAGGAAGGTCGCCGTGATGGTCAGGTGATGTTCGCCCGCCGGCCAGTTCGTCAGCAGGGCGTAGACGAAGCGGCAGGCGTTGCCATCGCCCGTATCATAGTCGTAGGTGAACAATTGCTCCTGCGGCACGACCTGCCCATCCAGGACGAATTGGAAGCGCATCGAGGCAAAATTCTCTGCCAGCACATCGGCGCGGGCGCACCAGACGTAAGTCCAGATCAAATCCTCTGAGCGCCGCAGGGGGACGGTATAGGTGAAAGTGTGCGGCTCGAAGATTTCCTCGTTGTACTCCTCGCGCGCCCGGTCCTGCAGCCAGTCAGCCTGGCCGAGCAGACCGGCCTCCGCCTGGGCCTGATTGGTCACCAGGCTGGGCGGACCGGCGGGGACCAGCCCGGCGCCCGGCGGCAGCAGGATGGCGTTCTCGCCAAACTGCAAGACGACATCCTCCTCGGTCAGAACCGTCTGCTCGGTGATCGGCACCCGCAGGGTCGGCTGGACGCCCGTACCCTCCAGGAAGAGCGTCCCATCCGGCAGCAGGTAGCGGCCGGTCGGGAACTGCATGGTGAACCCTTCGGGCATGATGAACTGGCCGCGGCTGACCTCGCCGAACATGCTGGAAGTCGGGAACATGCCCACCACTTCGGTGCCCGGCACCTGGCTGAAACCGTAGGACTCTTCCTCGCAGGCGCTGGCGCAGGCCGGCCCCACCAGGACGACAATTTTATCGAAGCGGTATTGATTCTCGTTCGGCAGGATGCGGTCGGGCGTGCCTTCCGGCTCGAACTGGCCGGTGTTCTCGTTGTAGTAATAGGACTGGCCGAGCGGAATCTCCTGGTCGGTCAGGAAGCCGGCCAGGCCGAGCGGCGTGCCGCCGCCGTTGTAACGCATATCAATGATAATGCCCGGCACCTCGAGGGCCTCGAAAGCCTGCAGGGCGCGCTCGAACAGTTTGATGGTCAATTGGATGTCATCGGCCTCCGAATAGACGGCCACGTAGCCGACGCCCGAATCCAGGACGCGGAATTCGACCGGCAGGAGATTGGTCGGCGCGCCGTAATAGATGGAGGTGCGGCTGAACGACTCGCGTTCGGCAATCGCCGTCAGGGCGACCGTCTGGGGCTGGCCGCCGGGGTTGACGAAGGTGACCGTCGCCTGGTCGCCGGGGTGGGCGCGCAGCAGATAGCGCGCCTGCTGATAGCGAATCTGCCACTCGGTGGACTGCGGCAGCGCCCAGGGGACTACCTGACTCACCGCCTCGCCGACCGGCCTGCCGTTGAACTCGGTGATTTCGGCCCCGACCTGCATGCCGGCTGCCTGAGCCGGGCCGGGATTGCGCACATACACGACCAGGAAACGGCCGTCGTCCAATTCGCGCATCGCAAAGCCGTAGCCGCCGGCGGTATCCTCCATGAACAATTGCGTCTCGATGTCGCCGCCATCCAGGCCCACATGACCGTCGGAGAAGCCGCGCGTGAAATCGCGCAGCGCCAGATAGAACGCCTGGGGGTCGTTGTCGGCCTCGGCCTGGGCCACCCGCGGACGGATGGCCGCCACCAGGGCGTCGTAATCCGGCTCCTTGCCTGGGATGCCGTTGAAGGCATAGTTCAAGCGCAGGAACTCCACCAGGGCGTCGAAGGCCTCGGTGTAACTCATCGCCGAATAATCTTTGACGGCGTAATCCGAGGGCTCGTAGAGCGGCACGACCGGCTCGGCCTCTTTGAGGAAGGCAAACGGCGTCTGGTCCAGGTCAACGACCGTCCAGCCGGCCGGGATGGGCGCGGTCGGGTCGTCGGCGGTGAAGAGCAGGCTGTCCTCGCCGTAGCCGGTCGGGAAGGCCTGGTTTCCATCCGGCGCCCAGACGAGCAGGATGCCGCCGTTGACCTCGTCATCCTGCTCCGGGTCGGTGCGGACCGAGGAGAAGCCGCTCGGCCAGCCGCGCGAGCGGTCGTCCCCCTCTGAGTACGGTCCGCCGTAGACGTTCGGCCAGTACGAAACGGCAAAAATTTGCACGCCCGTATCCGTTTCGCCGTCGTTATCCACATCCACGAATTGGCCGGTGGGACGGAGCGGCAACTGCAGGGTGTATTCGGCGTGCATGTTGTCCTCGTCCATGTCCATGTAGCCGAGGGTCTGCGAAGCAACCGGGATTTCCCACTCTTCATCCCGGACGACAAAAGCGTACATGTCCACCAGCGCTACGGCGTGTTCTTCGAAGATGTAATTGATAAAGGCGTTGGTGAAGTCCATCGAACCGGTGACGAGATACGGCTCTTCGCCGGCGGTTGTTTCGGTGGCGGTCGGCGTTTCCTGGCCGCAGGCCGTCAGCAGCAGCGCAACAGCCACCAGCAAGCCAAAAATTCTTGTTATTCTTCCCATATTTTCTTCTCCTTTTGCAAGATTGGTTGGGCTGATTATACAACCGTTCTAGGATTCCATCCGCTTGTCGGCCTCGAGCGGAAAATAACCGACCTTACATTCCCCAGACAGTGACATTCGACATCTTTACAGGACAATTTTTGTCTATATAATGGTTATTGAAAAATAACTTTTGGGTAACCAAAAAATAACCATTCGGATACGGACTGTCTGAATTATGAATCATTATCGGCTTCTACTCGTCCTTTGTCTCTCCTTTGGGCTGCTCGTGAGCGGCGCGCAGCCGGCGACGCCCCTCATGCCGGTAACCGCGGCCGCCCCCGCGCCGGCCGCCGATTCCCAGACGGTTGATCTCCCCGACTTGCCCGCCTTCATCCGCCAGGTGGCCAATGGCCAGGCGCAACAGGTGACCGGCATCTACGTGGAAGGCGTGCTGGCCCTGCCCGTGATTCAGCAGCCGAGCGGACAGCCCGCTTACGTCTCCACTGCCCCCGAAACCGTGACGCAGTTCAGCGCCGCCTCCGATTTCGGTTCGCTGGGCTTCCTGGCTCACAATACCCTGGCCGGCGCCCACTTTTTCGACATTCGAGTCGGCGATCTCATCGTGCTCATTTACGGCGATGGCCACACCCGCTCCTACCAGGTGACCGGCCTGCGCCGTTTCCAGGCTACCCATCCCACCAGCCCTTATTCGAATTTCATTGACCTGGATCAGGGCGGCATGCTGACCTACAGCGACTTGTTCTATCAGACCTATGGCGTCGCCGGTCAACTGGTGATGCAGACCTGCATTGCAGCCAACGGGAACGACTCGTGGGGCCGGCTCTTCGTCCTGGCCATGCCCTATGTTCCTGAGCCGAGCGGCGCGCATTGACGATTTCTGTCTCCAGACGAAAATCGGGCAGAACGACGTCTGCCCGATTTGTTTTCAGGGCCTGCCGGCCTCTTGAGCGGGAAGGTAGATTGGCCTGCCGATGGGGTAGGCAATGACGATTAGGCGGTGAGAATTGCTCTCGGCCGGCCAGCAGGTGACCAGCGTCAGGCGGTCATCTTCGGAGGCCGCCAGCCAGCGGGCATTCTCCATGCGCACTTCCAGCGGCTGGCCGCGCTCGGGCAGGAGTAGTTTGGCCGCCACGACAAAGCGGTATTCCCATTCACCCCCATAGACTTGAATCACATCGCCGACCCGCAAATCGGCCAGGTTTTCGAAAACCTTGCCATAAGCGTTGTGATGGCCGTTCAGCACGGTGTTGCCAGGCAGGCCGAGGCGGGCGGAGGTATCCTGCCAGCCGGCGGCAAATTCGGCCGGCACCCGCCATTGATGATAAACCTGCCCGCCGACCTCGATGTCGCGGTAATGGACAGGGACGACCGGCGCATCCAGGGAAATGGCGGCGATGACGATTCGCTCCGGCACCAGGCCGCCCAGCGGGGGGCGGATGAGGGCCTCGTCGGCCGGCGAGGCGCTGGGGGGCAGACTCTCGGCCGCCAGCGTCGGGGCGGAGGCGTCCGGCACCTCGTCGAGGGGCGCGACGATGGGGATGAAGTCGTCGCCTCCCGTCTCCACATCGACCACGTCGAACGGCGAGACGGCCGCCTTGCGGTAGTCCAGCCAAAGGTTGAGACCGCCGGCCAGAATCATCAAGGCGCCGAAAACGACCAGCCAGTTGACTTTCTTGAACATTGCTCGTCCTGACATGGAGAAGGCCAGGCGCAACCGCTAGACGGGATGCACCTGGCCTTCGGTGGATGCACTTTGCTTACAGGCCGCTCTTGCGGCGGGAGAGGCCGTGCAGGACCAGGCCGAGGCCGAAGAAGCCGAAGCCGAGGTTCATGAAGACCCGCGGGGTCAGATTGACCATGTCGTTGGCCACGCCGGTCACGGGGATCAGCACCGGGCCGCCGCTGCCCAGCGGGATGAGGGGAGTCTCGCCGGGGTCACCGGGCGGCGGAGGCGGAGGAATCTCACCGTCGGTGGGGCAATCCTGCACACCGGTAGCGTCGCCCTGGAAGACACCGCCAATGTAGAGCATGAGGATGGAGCCTTCCGCCTTGGGGGTCGAGAACTCATAGGTGCTGTTGGCGCCTACGGTCGCCAGGCCGGCCAGCGTGCTGCCGTTGATCCGCCACTCGACATCCACGCCGTAGCCATTGGGGTTGCCGATTCGCCAACCGAAGGATTCAGCATTCGGTCCCAGGCAGAAACCCACGACCGTCAATTCCTCGAACGGCAGGGGGCACTCCTCAGGCAGGAAGCCCGACAGTGACCATTCACCTTCTCCAAAGAAAATCGTCACTTCGGCGCCTGCAAAGGCGGGATCCACATCAATGCTGATGGACTCACCCACTCCAAGCGTTTCGGAGCCCGAAGGTCCGCCCTCGACTTCCCAGCCAAAGGTCGCGGCTTCTGGATTCAAGTTGGTGACGGTGAAGCCCAGGCAGTAGAAATCCAGACCGAAGGGGTCCTCTGAGGTCACAGGGACACAGTTGCCCTCGTTATCCACTTCCATGCCTTCGGGGATGCTGGCCTGGTTGCCCTGGATGTTGGGGCACATATCCACGATGGGGACACAGTTGCCCTCGTTATCCACTTCCATGCCTTCGGGGACGCTGGCCTGGTTGCCCTGGATGTTGGGGCACATATCCACGATGGGGACACAGTTGCCCTCGTTATCCACTTCCATGCCTTCGGGGACGCTGGCCTGGTTGCCCTGGATGTTGGGGCA
>JBEULG010000009.1:0-4934 GCA_041287425.1 Anaerolineales bacterium
CGCCACGGGCGTCTCGCTGACGCCGACCCTCACCTGGGCCGCCAGCAGCGAGGCGAGCGGCTACGAATACTGCCTCGGCACGGCCAGCGGCGCCTGCGACCTCGTCCCCTGGACCTCGACCGGCAGCAACACCCAGGTCACGCTCGCCGGCGACCTGCTGGAGGGCGGCACGACCTACTACTGGCAGGTGCGCGCCGCCAACGCGGCCGGGACGACCACCGCCAACGGCGGGGCATGGTGGTCCTTCACCACCCTCGCCCCCGACCTGGTCGTCACCGGCATCACCACCAGCCCGGCCCTGCCGCTCCAGGGCCAGCAGGTGACCATCGAAATCACCGTCCGCAACCAGGGCACCGGCCCGACCCCGCGCAGCGGCTTCATGGTGGACCTGTACGTGGACCGCAACCCCTCCGCCTGCGGCGTCGCCGGCGATTACTACGCCCTGACCGGTGAACTGGCAGCGGGAGCCAGCCGGGTCGTCACCATCACCACCAACACCCTGCCGGCCGGCACGCACTCCCTGCGCGCCAACGTGGACACCGACTGTGTCGTCCGTGAAAGCAACGAGAGCAACAACCTGAGCACCGCCCAGCCGGTTTACATCTTGCCCATTCTTGGCGATGGCGTTTACGATGATACCGCGCCCATCGCTTACCAGGGTCCTTGGGCGCTTTACAACAGCAGCGGGCCTTACAACAACACCTTGCACTACTCGACCGTCGTCAACAGCACCGCCGCCTTCGCCGTCAACGGCCCGCGCTTCCGCCTGCTCTACACCGGCTATCCGAACCGCGGCATGGTCGAAATCTACGTGGACGGCGCCCTCTACACCGCCATCAACCAGTACAGCCCCAGCCCCGCCTGGCAGCAGATGTGGGACAGCGGCCTGCTGCCCGGACCCGCTCCTCACCTGGTACAAATCGTCCACAAATCCGGCACAGTCGCCGACCTGGACGCGGTCATCGTCATCACCGACACGACCCCGCCCGCCGCCATCACCACCCTGGCTGCCGGAACAGGCTCCACCACCGGCAGCGTCAACCTCGTCTGGCTCAGCCCGGGCGATGACGGCAGTTCGGGCACGGCCGCTTCCTACCTCGTCCGCTACGCTGCCGCGCCCATCCTGAGCCAAAGCGACTGGAACGCGGCCACCCCGGTCACCACCGGAATCCCGGCCCCGCTGCCCGCCAGCAGCGCCCAAAACATGACCGTCGGCGGCCTGATTCCCGGCAATACGTACTATTTCTCCATCCGGGCTGTAGATGATGTGGGCAACGTCGGCGGCTTGTCGGTGTCACCTTCGGCGGTCGCAAAACCGATTGGCCCGCTTGACCCCGGCGCCTACAACGATACCGCCCCGGATATCTACTACGCCGGCGCCTGGCAAACCTACACCGGCAGCGGCCCGACCAACAACACCCTCCACTACTCCACCGCCATCGGCGACGAGGCCCTTTTCCACATCAACGGCAACCGCTTCAGCCTCACCTACACCGCCCACACCAACCGCGGCCAGGCCGAAATCTACGTGGACGGCGCACTCTACGCCACCCTCAACCAGTACAACAGCACTCTGGCCTGGCAGCGCACCTGGACCAGCGGCATCCTCCCCGGCGCCGCCCCCCACACCATCCGCATCGTCCACAAGACCGGCACCTACATTGACCTGGACGCCGTCACAGTCCATGCCCCATAACCTTTAAGGCGAAATTCATTTCGCCGTCGCCATCCATAGGCGAAATGAATTTCGCCGCTTCCGCCTTCGTGGCACTTTGACGGTTGAGGGGCTCAATTCACTTCGCCGTCAGCGTTCAGATGTTTTCCTCAGCGCCAAGTCGTCAAGATGTCCGTGTCTAGCGAGTTCGCCAAGCCTTCTTGGCGTTCTCAGCGCCTTGGCGGTTTATTTCGCGTAACTCTCTTCCCCCCTCCCCCCTCCCGCCGCGCAAACTGCCATGAAATCGACTCGCTTCCCCTTGCCCGTATCCGGTACAATAAAAATCCGTCATGGATTGTAGGTAAAATATCTCACTTGCAATCCGAAATAGCATGGGGTATACAGAAAATAGGAAAGTCGGTCGGACCGCGTTCGCCTGCGGGAGGTTATTTTTGTCGGTAACTGCTTCGGGTAGAAGGAGAAGGAAGATGGAAACCAAACGACTCGTCCTGCGCGTCCTCGCCGGCGCGCTGACCCTGGCCCTGCTGCTGACCGCCCTCGGCGCGGTCTCCACCCCTCCCGTCCATGCCCAGGCGGGCGGCCTGAGCGCCGCCGTGCTTTCCGACGGTCAGTTCGTCTACGGCCCCAACGTCAACGGCTTTGACCTGACCGCCTGGCTGGAGGCCAATGCCCCCCACCTGCTGCCCTACGCCGCCGACTTGGAAGGCTTCGCCAGTTACGCCAGCCTCAACCCGCGCCTGCTGCTCGCCCTGATGGAACTGCGCACCGGCCTGGTCTCCAACCTCGCCGCCGACCCCGCCAACCCCTTCGGCTGGCCGCAGAGCGGATTCGAGGCCCAGGTGCAGGCCGCCGCCGAAGTCCTGACCAGCGCCTACTACCTGCACCTGCACCGCTACTCGGCCCTCGACCCCGCCGAGCGCAGCCTGCCGCCCCTCCCCCTGCCCGACGGCAGCGAACTGACCCTCGCCCCCGAAGTCAACGCCGGCACCTACGCCGTCCTCGCCTTCCTGGCCCAGACCGAAACCGCCGACTCCCTGCCTGCCGCCCTCGAATCTCTCCCGGCCGTCTGGGCGGTTCTCTTCCCCGCCGACGACCCGCTCGACGAGTCCAACCAGGTTTATATCCCCGGCTCGCTCGCCGCCCAGTCAACGCCGCCGCCCTCCATGCTGCAACTCCCCTACCAGCGCGGCGAGGCCTGGCGTTTCTGGGGCGTTCATCACAATATGGGGTACACGGGCACGGACGCTTCCTCTATCGACTTCACCAATGAATGGCGCTATTGGATTTGCCCCGACCCCCTCAATGATTGCATGGAAGGCTACGCTCCCTACGACCTCTCTCCTTACCCCATCCGGGCAGCCCATTCGGGTTGGATAACGACCATTGCCGGCAACAAGTGGGGCATCACCGCACCCTGCCAGGCAACTATCTATACGAATTACGATAGAACCGGTTGGGCCACCCGCTACTACCACCTGGAAAACGTTCAGGCCACACCGGGCGCCCCGCCGGTCCCCATCGCCCAGAACGCCATCCTCGGCTATATGGCCGACACAAAAAAGGAAGCCCTATGTAACGGCGGCGCTTCCAGCGGGCATCACGTCCACTTCAGCCTGATGTACAACGGCGCCTTCGTCCCCATTGACGGCACGGCCCTCACCGGCTGGGTCATCCATCCCCAGTACGACGCCAGCGGCAACCTGGTGCCTTACGGCAGCGAAACCTACCTCAGCCGCGGCGGACAAATCATCTACGCCTATCAATCGATTCCCATCCTCAACGATTACTCCCCTCTGACGCCCGAACCGCTCAGCCCGGATAACGGATCGTTGCTCTCACGCACCACGCCGGTGGTCGTCTCGTGGAGCACCCCGCCCGAGGCCGTCGCCTACTTCGTCGAACTGCGCCGCGACGGCGTTCTGGTGGCCGAATCGGGCTGGATCACGGCCAACACATACGACTTCGGCCTCCAGCCCTGGGGCACCTACACCTGGCGCGTCAAGGCCCGCGACGCCTCCCTCTACGAAAGCCCCTGGAGCACGGCCTGGATGCTGACCGTCACCATCCCCGACCTGACCATCACCGACTTGAGCGCCTCGCCCAGCCTGGCTGCTGTCGGCCAGCCGGTGACCGTCTCGGTCACGGTGACCAACAGCGGCACGGAGGCCGTCGCCTCGCCCTTCCGCCTCGACCTGTACCTGGATGACGCCCCCACCGGCTGCAGCGACTTCGGCGGCTTCTCCACCACCCTCCCCGGCCTGGCCGCCGGCGCCTCGCAGACCGTCACCTTCGACCTGCCCGCCTTCCCGGCCGTCGGCGACCACAGCCTGCGCGCTTACGCCGACTCGGCCTGCGCCATCGAGGAGAGTCACGACGACAACAACCAGGCCGGGCCGCTCGGCCTGGGCGTGCGCGAACCCCTGCCGCTCGGCTATCACGACGACACCGACCCGCGCATCGTCTATTCCGGCGCCTGGACCACCTGGACAAGCGACGACCTCTACGGCGGCAGCGCCCACTACTCGCTGGCTCAGGGCAGCACCGCCGACTTCATCATCTCTGGCAGCAAGCTTACCCTTATCTACACGAAAGACGATGAGTACGGCGAGATGGACGTCTATGTGGACGGCGTCTATCTTGCCACCATTGACCAGAACTCGGTCGCCACCTTCTTCCAGCAAACCTGGAGCAGCCCCGACCTCGGCCCCGGCCCGCACGTCATCCGCCTGGTGCAGAAAGCCGAGGGCAATTACGACCTGATCGAAGTGGACGCCATCCGCGTCCGCGAGTTCATCCCCCCGCCCGCCCCGGTCAGCAACCTGCAGGCCTCCTACGCCTACAACCCCGGCCGCGTCCTGCTGACCTGGACCCTCTCCCCCGACGACAGCCGCATTGACGGTTACCGCATCTTCCGCAACGGCGTCACCGTGGACGAGGTTCTGCCGGGCGTGGGAACCTTCACCGATACCTCCGCCGCCTGCAACACCGCCTACACCTACACCCTCCGCGCCTACATCCTGGACGAAGGCGAATTCGTTTACTCCTCGCCGGTCGATATCCCGTTCACCACCGGCATCTGTCCGCCGGCAGCCTTCAGCAAAACCGCCCCCGCCAACACCGCCACGGGCGTCTCGCTGACGCCGACCCTCACCTGGGCCGCCAGCAGCGAGGCGAGCGGCTACGAATACTGCCTCGGCACGGCCAGCGGCGCCTGCGACCTCGTCCCCTGGACCTCGACCGGCAGCAACACCCAGGTCAC